>JBILBC010000021.1:0-17575 GCA_044353885.1 Candidatus Planktophila sp.
TGTCTGTGGGCTTCCAAGAATTGCAGCGTTGACATAGTCACCTGCTGCGGGAATAAAGGTAAGGAGAGTTCCTGCAACAACACCTGGCATTGAGAGTGGCAGAGTCACCTTGCGAAAGGTTGTAAAGCCATTTGCATAGAGATCACCCGATGCTTCAAGTGTGCGAGGGTCAATACGATCAATCGATGCATAGAGTGGAAGCGTCATAAATGGCAAGAAGTTATAGGTCATACCGGCAACTACAGCAAAGGCGCTCGATGTCAGCGTTGTGCTCTCAGAGATGATTCCAAGTGTTCGAAGGGGTGGAACTACAAAACCTTCCTCCCCCAGGATCTGCTTCCATGCAATGGTGCGAAGAAGAAATGATGTAAAGAAAGGTGCAACCACCAAGACCAACATGATGTTCTTGTACTTGCCGCCCTTAAATGCAATTGCATATGCAAGTGGATATGCAATAGCTAGCGCTAGAACTGTTGCAATCGTTGCATAGAGAAATGATCGACTGAACTGCTCTCTATTTTCAATAAAGGCATCGATGTAATTCTGAAAACGGAAAGTCTGTTCATACTGGCCTGTATCTCCCCCACCGACAGGTGTCTGGGTGGATGTTTGTGCAAGGTTAAAGAGGGGAAGAAGAAAGAAGGTAAAGAGAAATCCCATCCCTGGTATGAGCAGGAGATAAGGAGTACTTATTTTCTTCACTCGTCGTCCAGATCCTCATCAGGGTTCACTTCTGTTCCCGCTTCAGCATCTTCGTCTCCACGAAGACCAAATGTGAAGATTGGCTCCCATGAAATATTGACTGGCTCTCCCACATTAAATGGAGCAACACCATCATCATTTTGTTCAAAGACCATCAGCTCTTGTCCCCATGGCATCAATACTTGGTATTGAGTTGAGACGCCGATATAGGAAACGTCTTCAACCTTTCCACCTGTAAGGATATTTCCGTGGGTCTGGGTTTCAAGGCGAGAGATGCGAAACTTCTCAGGGCGAATACCTGCATAGATTGAGTTATCAACACCGTGAGAGCGATCCTTTTGCAAGGAAACCTTCTGCCCGAAGAGATCAACAATCTGATTAGCGCCATCATTACCAGAAATAGTTCCCTTAATCAGGTTTGATTGACCAAGGAAGTTAGCAACAAATGCTGTCTCAGGATTGTCATACAAATCTGCAGGAGAGCCCATCTGTTCGATCTGGCCCTCATTCATCACAGCGATGGTGTCAGCCATTGTCATGGCCTCTTCCTGATCGTGAGTAACGTGAACGAAGGTGATGCCCACTTCTTTCTGAATCCACTTGAGCTCAATCTGCATCTGACGACGAAGTTTGAGATCAAGTGCGCCCAATGGCTCATCCAGTAAGAGAAGTGCTGGACGGTTAACAATTGCGCGAGCAAGTGCGATGCGCTGCTGTTGTCCGCCAGAGAGCTGTGTCGGCTTACGTTGTGCAAGGTGTGGCAGTTCAACAAGGTCTAAAGCCTTATTGACCGCGTCATCGACATCTTTAATTCCGCGACGGCGAAGACCGAATGCGATATTTTCAAAGATGGTCAGATGTGGAAAGAGCGCGTAGTTCTGGAAGACGGTATTGATCGGACGTTGATAAGGCTTAGTGTCCGTAATATCGGTTTCACCCAGTGCGATGGTGCCCTGGGTTGGTTCTTCAAGACCTGCAATCATTCGAAGCGTTGTTGTCTTGCCACACCCAGAAGGTCCAAGTAATGCAAAGAATGAACCTTTGGGTATGACAAGCGACAAATCATTTACCGCTGTGAAATCACCATAAGACTTGGTGAGATTCGAAAGCTTGAGATCTCCTCGTGCGCTCTTTGCCGTATCTGACACTTAGTTGCCGGCGGCCTTCTGGAAAGCCTCGGTCCATGTTGTCTCCTCAGTTGGTGTGAGAGAACGGAAAACACTCAAGTTCGCCATGGTCTTCGCACTTGGGAAGATAAATTCGCTCTTTGCTAGATCTGGATCAATCTTCTCCATCTCAGCTTGAGCGCCCTTTACTGGACATACATAGTTCACATAGGCAGCAACTTCAGCTGCTACTGATGGCTCGTAGTAGTAGTTAATGAGCTTTTCAGCACTTGCCTTAGCTTCTGCGGTCACAGTGGATGGAATCATCATGTTATCGCCAGAGATAGTTCCGCCTGATTCTGGGATAGCGAAGTCAAACTTTCCTTCATTTTC
Source organism: Candidatus Planktophila sp. (assembly GCA_044353885.1). Taxonomy (GTDB): domain Bacteria; phylum Actinomycetota; class Actinomycetes; order Nanopelagicales; family Nanopelagicaceae; genus Planktophila. The sequence continues at coordinate 2,202 of JBILBC010000021.1, forward strand.
AGATTTGAGAATAAACATATCTCCTGACCAACCGATAACAGCTGTGGCATCTCCTGATGTGAGATCTTCAGCGTATTCGTTGCCCTTAACTCCGCGAATCCAGCCATCTGCAATCTTCTTAGCAAGGAAATCGACAGCGTTCATAAATTGATCTTCTGTCACTGTTTGAAGGCTGACGCCCTGTGAGCGAAGAATAATTCCGACTGTGTCGCGCATTTCTGAGAGAACAACAATCTTTCCCTTATTTGCAGGTGAGAAGAGATCTTCGAGTGTGCGAATACCCTTTGGATTCTTTGCTGTGTTCCAGCCAAATCCACCCATGATGCCTTGCCATGTCAGTGACTGCTCACGCTTTGGATCAAATGATGGGCTTGCAAGTGTGTCAAGAATATTTGAAGCGTTGGGAATATTTGCTGCATCAAACTTCTGCGTGTATCCAAGACGGATCCAACGAGCTGACATCCAGTCTGTTGGGCAGACGAGGTCATAACCAATATCTTTTCCAAGCTTAAGTTGTGCTTGAACTTTTCCAAAGAACTCATCGTTATCGTTGTAATCTTCAAAGTACTTAACGTCAATGCCAGTCTCTTTGGTAAATGCTTCAAGTGTTGGGTACTTCTTACCTGAATCATCAACATCAAGGTAGAGAGGCCAGTTGCCCCATCGGACGGCGTTCGATGAATCTGAACCTCCGCCAAATCCACAGGATGCGAGCGCACCTGCGCCAGCTACTGCACCTGCACCTGCAAGTACCGAGCGACGTGAAACTTTTGATTGAAGGATTGAACGTGCTTCTTGTGAGAGGGGTTGCTTAGCCATGTGGCGGGCTCCTTTTTATGCCGGTGTAAGGGACGGTGTTGCAGGGCTCATTATGTAACCATTTTGAGCGTGAGCCAAACCTATATCGAGGAAATTTTCCTGTGATTTAGGGCTGGCAGCGGGCAGTAGCTATGCGTTGAGGTTGGTCATCACATGCTTGATGCGTGTGTAATCCTCAAAGCCATAGTTGGAGAGATCCTTGCCATAGCCGCTTCGCTTAAAGCCTCCATGTGGCATCTCGGCAACGATTGGGATGTGGGTATTGATCCAGACGCATCCGAAGTCAAAGGCCTTAGACATCCGCATCGCACGAGCATGGTCCTTGGTCCAGACCGATGAGGCCAAGCCATAGTCAACGCCATTGGACATCGCTACCGCCTCCGCCTCATCTTTAAATTTCTGGATGGTGATGACTGGTCCGAAGATTTCAGATTGAATCAACTCATCGCTCTGCTTGAGGTCGGCAATGACTGTAGGGGCTACGAAGTAGCCAGGAAGATTGGTTGGTTGTCCTCCCGCTGCGATGCGAGCATGAGAGGGAGTGCGAGAGATAAATCCTGAAACGCGCTCAAATTGAGAAGCATTGTTTACAGGTCCCACGATGACATCTTCATCTGGCATACCCATACCAATGTGATTGGTTGCCTGATCTGCAAGTAACTTCACCATCTCCTCATAGACGCCCTCTTGCACAAGAACGCGCGTTGCCGCTGTGCAATCTTGGCCTGAGTTAAAGAATCCCGCGATAGCAATGCCTTCAGCTGCAGCTTGCAGATCGGCATCATTAAAGACAACAACAGGTGCCTTGCCACCGAGTTCTAAGTGAACGCGCTTGAGAGATTTCGATGCAGCTGATGCAACTTCCATACCTGCGCGCACAGAGCCAGTGACAGAGACCATCGCAGGTGTTGCGTGATCTACGAGTGCAGCACCTGTTGCACGCTCTCCTGCAATCACATTGATCACGCCATCAGGGAGAAATTCACCCATGATCTGAGCCATAAAAAGTGTTGTAACAGGCGTTGTATCTGAAGGCTTAAGAACAACGGTATTTCCTGCAGCAATAGCAGGTGCCCATTTCCAGACTGCCATCATCATTGGATAGTTCCACGGCGTTACCTGCGCACAGACACCAATTGGTTCGCGGCGAATAAATGAGGTCATGCCATGCATATATTCACCAGCTGATCGTCCTTCAAGATTACGAGCAGCACCGGCAAAGAAGCGGATCTGATCGACCATCGGTGGCATCTCCTCCGATGCAGTCAAGCTCTTTGGCTTTCCGCAATTTTCTGACTCTAAGTTAACAAACTCTTCTGCGCGAGCCTCAATAGCATCTGCGATCTTCAGTAGTGCGCGCTGGCGCTCAGATGGAGTGGAATCACGCCATCCTGGAAATGCCTCACTCGCGGCCTTCATCGCCTTATCAATATCTGCAGCGTTCGACTTTGGCGCGGTAGCAAAAGCCTGGCCAGTTGATGGGTTGATCAGCGTTGTTGTCTCACCTGATGCTCCATCGACTGACTTTCCATTGATGAAATTCTGTAACTTCTTCACCGTCTATGCCTGACCCTTCGTAGCGCGAACCATCTGATCACCGTGATCGTATGGGTGTTTTGTATAAGTCTGCAGCCAGCGAGCAATTGTGTACTTGCCGGCCTCTGAATGCTCGCCAAATTTTTCCAGATCACTTTCAGTTAAACGTTTTACTACATCAAGGGAAGCCGCGCGCACTGCTGCATAGACGGCAATCGAATTGGCAACATCGCCATCGGCATAGGCAAGCTTTGGTTCATTTGCCCAGGCAGCTTCGTCATATCCCTGAATCACTGAGCCATCAGGTTCTGCAACTAAGCGGCGAAGGCGCGCATAAGATTGCGCCTCAGAATCTGCCATGTGATGAATACATTGACGCGCAGACCATTCATTCTCTGCATGCACATCCATTAACTCAGGAGTTACTGCGCGAGCAAGATTAAGAAAATACTGTGATCCTGCTTCATATGCTGCAGCTGCTTCTTTCATATCCACTGATGTCATGGAAGTGATACTAGTTAAATCTTTTCCTTTTCACTAGCGGCTAATTGCCCGCATGCCCCATCAATTTCACGGCCTCGGGTATCGCGCACAGTCACCGGAACTCCATAGCCTTCAAGGATGCGAACAAACTCTGCTTCATCTTCACGGCGAGATGCCGTCCACTTCGATCCCGGGGTTGGGTTCAAGGGGATCAGGTTCACATGTGCATTACGATTTTTAAGTAGTCGACCCAATAAATCTGAGCGCCATGATTGATCATTGATATCGCGAATCAGGGCATATTCAATGGAGTACCTACGGCCCGTCTTCTTCTCATAGGCATCTGCTGCTGCCAGTACTTCTCGGACATTGAAGCGATTGTTAATAGGAACAAGACTGTCACGCAGTTCATCATCAGGTGTGTGAAGGGATACTGCCAAGGTGCAGTTAATTCCCTCATCCATCAGCTTTTCAATTCCAGGTACTAATCCCACAGTGGAGACAACTACAGAGCGAGCAGAGATTCCCAGTCCATCAGGATTGGAATCGGTGATGTTGCGCAGCGTGCGCACAACTGCGTTGTAGTTAGCAAGAGGCTCACCCATTCCCATAAAGACGATATTGGAAAGTCGTGTCGGCCCCCCAGGCATCTCACCATTAGCGCAAGCGCGAGCTGCAGCAACGATTTGATCGGTAATCTCACCAGCGGAAAGATTACGAGTAAGTCCTGCTTGTCCTGTTGCGCAGAATGGACAGTTCATTCCACATCCTGCTTGGGATGAAATACAGACTGTTGTGCGATCTGTGTAACGCATAAGCACGGATTCAACGAGTACTCCATCATGGAGCTTCCACAAATCCTTACGAGTCATGCCACCATCTGTAGTGCGAGTAGTAACAAGTTCAATGAGTTTTGGAGTCAGAGCCTGCGCAATAGATTGGCGCTCTGCAGCAGGAATATCAGTCCACTCATCTGGCTCATTAGAAAGGTGAGTGAAGTAGTGCGTTGCAACCTGTGCTGCGCGAAATGGTTGAAAACCAAGTTCTTTCGCAAATGCTTTACGCTCTGCTGGAGCAAAATCAGCTAAATGTTTAGGTGCCTTCTTGCGCTGTACTGGTTCATCAAAGACAAGTTTGAGTTCTGTTGGACGCTCAGTTGTCATAGAAGACCTGAGTCCTGTGCGCGGCGCACAACTTCAAGTGCGAGCCACAGTGCAGGAGCTGCAAAGAGAACAGAATCAAGGCGATCCATAATGCCACCATGACCTGGCAAGAGTGAACCCATATCTTTGAGCGCCATATCGCGCTTGAGCGCTGATTCAATGAGATCACCTGAGGTTGCTGTAAATACTGTGATGACTCCAGCAAGTGCACCAAGCCACCAATGTGAGTCCATGATGTAGTGAAATGCTAATGATCCACCTACGACCGTAAAGATAAGCGAACCAATAAGACCTTCGATCGTCTTCTTCGGGCTGATCTTTGGCGCAAGTGGATGCTTGCCTAAGAGAACACCTGTCAGATATCCAAAGGTGTCATTACAGCCAACTAGAACAACAAGTGTCATCACTCGCTCAAGTCCGTTATACGGACGTGCTAAGAGAATAAGAAAGCCTGCTAGAAAAGGAAGATAGACGAGTGCGAGAGCAGATGCCGATGCGGTGCTGACAAAGCCTTCTGTGCCACGCGGAAGTAGAAGAACGAGCAGGCAAGGAAATGCAATCGCTGTAGCAACGGCAAGACCAGAAACTCCACCAAACCATGCAGCTGCTGAGAGTGCGATAGCTGCTGTTGTCAGAGACCACTGCGGGATATCAATCTTTGTGGTTGTTAGCGCATGATGTAGTTCACGGATGCCCAGGATGACGGCAACGGTAACAAGGCCTGCAAAGATGACTCTGTAACTGACGAGTGAGAACCAGACGAGGGCTACAAGAAATAAACTGACACCGATTGAGGGCAGAAGTTTGCGCCCTGCGCGCTTATTAATCGCCTCGTTAATCGAATGTAAGTCAGACACAATGGTGGAACTTCACAGAAGTCTTTAGACCTCGAGAAGCTCTGCCTCCTTGTGCTTGAGTAGGTCATCAATCTTTGCCACGTGATCTGAAGTGATTTTCTCTAACTCTTTCTCACCGCGGCTTAAATCATCTTTTCCAATATCGCCATCTTTCTCTAACTTCTCCATCAGTTCTTTCGCTGTGCGGCGAATATTGCGCATAGAAATCTTTGAATCTTCAGCCTTTGTCTTTGCCACCTTGATGTAATCCCTGCGACGCTCCTCGGTCAGCTGTGGGAAGTTCACGCGGATAATTGCGCCATCTGTTGCAGGGTTGACGCCCAAATCTGATTCGCGAATCGCCTTTTCGATAGATGACATCGCACCCTTATCAAAGGGAGAGACAACTGCCATACGTGATTCAGGAACCTGAATAGAGGCAAGCTGTGAGAGAGCAGTCCATGTGCCGTAGTAATCAACCATGATTTTGTTAAACATCGCAGGGTGAGCGCGTCCTGTGCGGATTGCACCGAAGTCATCCTTGGCTACTTCAACAGCCTTATTCATCTTATCTGTCGCATCTGCGAGTGCGCTGGTTACATCTGCCATGGTCTTTACTCCTTCAGTATCTCTCGTTTAGGAAACGAGAGTTCCAATCTTTTCACCGCGAACGGCGCGGCCAATATTTCCGTTACTCATGAGATCAAAGACCACGATAGGTAGGTGGTTTTCGCGACAGAGGCTAAATGCTGCTGCATCTGCAACTGCCAGTGACTTCTGGAGAACTTCATCGTATGAAATAGTGTCAAACTTTGTTGCGTTCTTATCCTTGCGAGGATCTGCGTTATACACGCCATCGACTCCAGACTTTGCAAGCAAGAGTGCGCCTGCTCCGATTTCCAGTGCGCGTTGAGCTGCAACGGTATCTGTTGTAAAGAATGGCATTCCTGCACCTGCACCGAAGATCACAACGCGACCCTTTTCTAGGTGGCGGATGGCACGACGTGGAACATATGGCTCAGCAACTTGTCCCATAGTGATTGCTGTCTGGACGCGAGTATCAACCCCTTCTTTTTCTAGAAAATCCTGGAGCGCTAAACAGTTCATTACTGTTCCGAGCATTCCCATGTAGTCAGCGCGTGAGCGCTCCATGCCCCGCTCAGAAAGTTCTGCGCCGCGGAAGAAGTTACCTCCACCGACAACGATTGCGATTTGAACGCCACTTCGAACAACATCTGCAATCTGTTTTGCCACATCTGCTAAAACATCGGGATCAACACCGATGCCCTTCTTGCCACCGAAAACTTCTCCAGAAAGCTTAAGGAGCACTCGGCCATAGTTACCTCTGGTACCTGGCATGAGTGCTCCCTTCGCTTCTTAGAGAAATTCTAACTTTTCTTGAGTCTATTACCCTCTATAGAAAAGCTTATTGACCCACGCGGAAGCGATGGAATGCCTTCACGGCTGTTCCTGCTTCATCGAGAATCTGCTTGACGGTCTTCTTTGCATCCTTAGCGAAAGCCTGCTCGATCAGTGAAACTTCCTTCACAAAACCGGTGACGCGACCTTCGATGATCTTAGACATTGATGCCTCTGGCTTACCTTCGGCGCGAGCTGTCTCCTCCGCTAGACGACGCTCAGTCTCAATCAGCTCTGCTGGAACATCTTCGCGATTAACAAAGCGTGGTGCAAATGCTGCGATGTGCTGTGCAACATCCTTACCAACTTCAGCTGCTTCCTTAACAAGAGATACCAAGACGCCAACTTGTGGTGGCAAATCTGGGCTTGTCTTGTGAAGGTAGAGACCGACAGGTCCATTAATCACTGCAACGTTACGAATTTCAATCTTTTCACCCAGAGTTGCATTTCCTTCATCAATCACAGACTGAACGGTCTTGCCGTTAGCCATTGTTGATGACAAGAATGCAGCAACATCTGCTGACTTTGATGAGAGAAGGTGTTCAACAAGCTCATCGCCAAGTGCGATAAAACGCTCGCCCTTTGCAACAAAGTCTGTCTCGCAATTGAGTTCAAGCATGACACCTGCATCACTTGAAACCTTTGCAACGACTAAACCATTTGAGGTGAGGCGACCTTCGCGCTTTGTAACGCCCTTTTGTCCCTTAACTCGAATGATCTCAATAGCCTTGTCGTAATCGCCATCTGCTTCATCGAGCGCCTTCTTGCAATCGAGCATTCCTGCTGCAGTTGCTTCGCGAAGACGCTTTACATCATCTGCTGAATAGTTAGCCAATTTACTTATGCCTCCACTGTTGCTGATGGTGCTTCAGTTGCAGCTGGTGCTGCATTTTCAAGAATTTCCTTCTCAAGTGCTTCAGCTGCTGCAGCCTCTTGAGTTGCAACTGGTGCTGGAGCTGCTGCAGAACGTGCCTTAAGGCCTTCTGCAATTGCATCGGTGATCACGCGTGTAAGAAGCTCGATAGAGCGAATTGCATCGTCGTTGCCAGGAATCTTGAAATCAACTTCATCTGGATCGCAGTTTGTGTCAAGGATTGCAATGACAGGAATACCAAGCTTCTTAGCTTCGGCAACTGCAAGGTGCTCCTTCTTTGTGTCCACAACCCAGATTGCTGAAGGCAACTTAGTCATGTGACGAATACCGTCGAGGTTCTTAAAGAGCTTCTCGCGCTCACGGCGAAGGACAAGAAGTTCCTTCTTTGTAAGCAAAAGGTCATTTGCTGTCTCAAGAGCTTCAAGCTCCTTGAGGCGCTGAATACGCTTATAGACAGTTGGGAAGTTTGTGAGCATTCCACCTAACCAGCGCTCTGTAACTGTTGGCATGCCAACGCGAGCTGCTTGATCGATGATTGGCTTGTGAGCCTGCTTCTTTGTTCCTACGAATAGGACGTGGCCACCCTTAGCAACTGTCTCCTTAACGAATGCATATGCAGAGTCGATAAGTGCAAGTGATTGCTGGATGTCGATGATGTAGATGCCATTGCGTTCTGTGAAGATAAAACGCTTCATCTTTGGGTTCCAACGACGAGTCTGGTGTCCGAAGTGGACTCCGCTGTCGAGGAGTTCGCGCATTGTTACAACTGCCATGACGGCACGCTCCTTCTTAGGTTTTTTGTGCGCAGCACTAAAAAACCTGCTCGGTTTATGTCTTAGCAATTTACTAAGACCGTCGCACCTACAACGCCGACCGCTAATTTCTATGCGGACCGAAGTGGCTTGTATTCCCTGAAGATTCAGTTCATACATAGATGCTGAGATGTCATCAATCTCGCGATTGATGCAGGGCAAATCTTACCTGCCGCCAGGGGGTGCAAAATCCACCCGTATTCCCAGAATTACGCCCTTGGGTGAGCCTGTTTAAAAGCTTTTTGAAGTCTCTCCGTCGATACATGGGTGTAGATCTGCGTTGTGGCAAGGGATGCATGGCCCAAGATTTCTTGGACAGTGCGAAGGTCTGCTCCCCCTTCAAGAAGATGAGTCGCAGCTGAATGGCGAAGTGCATGTGGTCCCATTCGCTCCACACCTTCCAATGCAGATAACGCTTCATAGACAACGGTGCGCACGGTGCGTTGATCAATGCGAGCACCACGAGAGCCTAAGAAAACAGCGCGTGCAGACTTATCTGTTGCAACCGATGCACGCCCATTCTTAAGCCAATCATTTAAAGCTTTTATGGCAGGTCCTCCCAAAGGAATGGTGCGCTCCTTATTTCCCTTACCTAAGACGCGAATGGTGTTGCGGTTGTAATCAACATCATCAAGGTCCAGACCACAGAGCTCTGAGACACGAGCTCCCGATGCATAGAGAACTTCCACGATTGCACAATCGCGTTTTGACAGTGGAGTCTCTTCTTCTGCAACACGAGTAGCAAGTGAATCCATCGCAGTGGATGCATCTACAACAGATAAGACATCAGGCAGGGTTCTATTCCCTTTCGGTGTTGCAAGGGTTGCCCCTACATCCTTTGCCAGATATCCCTTCTTCGTTGCCCACTTAGTAAAGAGACGAATAGATACTGCCCTACGTGAAAGCGTTGTGCGTGCTCCCCCTTTGACCTGCTGATTGGCTAACCATGAACGTATATGCGCGATGGTCGCGAGAGAGAGATCATCAACCTGCTGCATCTGAAGATGGCTCAGAAAGCTTTCGAGATCTCCTAGGTAAGCACGGATTGTGTGCTCAGAGAGATTGCGCTCCTTCTCGAGATAGCGGGTGTACTCCGCCTGAATCTGCGCAAAGGATGACATGTATAAAGAATATATCCACACCCGCCTGAATCCCCGTGTGAGCTTGATGCGTATACGCATCAAAGGCGATACGGTGCATGCATGCGCATTCGAGTCTCGGATTCCATCGCGATTCCCTCATTGAGCCGAGAACTTGATGGCTCTGTGATTCTCTCCATCAATACAGAACTCTCCTTTGAAGATATTGAAGGTTTTGTGGGAGATCAGTTCGAGGACGGTGAGCGAGATATCGCATTTGCACTCTGGTCAGATGATGCGACCAAGCGAGTATTTACGCCCATCCGGGGCACCACAGATTTCTATATCGATCTGCGCCCGCAGGATTAGTAGCTACTTACTTTTTATCGAGCGCACCTAGCGCTATCAGTAGCGTCTCAGGTGAAACTTCCAATACTTCACAGAGCGGTGCAATCGCGCCAGTAGTGGGACGTCTCTCTTGTCTGAAATAGCGCGAGAGAGTTCCGCGATCAATTCCCACTAACTCAGCTAACTCTTCATAAGTTGAAACATCGAGCTTGAGCATTCTCTGGGCAAGCCACTCTGCCGATTCGGCTGGGGTATTTCGTCTACCCGCAGAGTTCGCGCGCATAGAAAAAATTTATAACAATAGGTGTGGAAAATGCAAGAACTTATTCGGGTTTGCGGCCCTGTCGTAATAGCCCGAATGTGAGGGCATCTTCTAGCGCCATGGCAGATGCTGCAATCACATTCTCGTGAACGCCAACGGTATTCCACTCACCCTTGCCATCGGAGGTCTCAACGAGAACACGGGTGATGGCACCTGTACCCAAGCGCCCTTCCAGGATTCGCACCTTGTAATCGGTAAGTTCAAGAACTGCGAGTTCTGGGTAGAGCTGATTGAGTCCATCGCGCAGTGCATTATCAAATGCGTTCACAGGACCGTTTCCAGAACCTGAACAAGTGATCTCTTTGCCTTGCGCAGTGACGGTTACTTCTGCCTTTGTAATGATGACATTCTTTGCGCCACGTTCAGTTGTCGTCAACCAGTGATCAATAGTGAAGAACGATGGACGCTTGCCAGTTGCTTCTTCATGCAGAAGAAGTTCAAAGGATGCATCTGCTGCTTCAAAGGTGAATCCGCGAGATTCCATCTCTTTGACGCGATCGACAACGCGACCAATCAGTTCGCGATCGCCCTTGAGGTCAACACCGAGCTCCATAGATTTAAGTTCAATCGATGCACGCCCTGCCATATCTGAGACAAGCATGCGCATATCGTTACCAACAGATTCAGGATCTTCATGTTGGTAGAGAGATGGGTCAACTTTGATGGCAGATGCGTGAAGGCCTGCTTTATGTGCAAATGCTGAGACACCTGTATAGGGCTGGCGAGGTGATGGAGAAATATTGGTTACTTCAGTAACTGCATGTGAGATGCGGAAAGCTTCGCGCAGCGCATTCTGTGGAAGAACGTCCTTCTTCTTCTTCAACTCTAAGTTAGCGATGATGGTAACTAAATCTGCATTTCCTGTGCGCTCACCGTATCCATTGAGAGTTCCTTGAACGTGGGTAGCACCTGCTGCAACTGCCGCCATTGAGTTGGCGACTGCGCAGCCTGTGTCGTTGTGGCAGTGAATACCGATACGAGCAGATGTCGCACCAAGGACATCGTGAACGACCTCTGCAATTTCATCAGGCAACATGCCGCCGTTGGTATCACACAGCGCTGCAACATCAGCACCTGCCTCCATAGCAACGCGAATAACTTCAAGAGCATACGCACGATTAGCGCGGTATCCATCAAAGAAGTGCTCAGCATCAAGGAAAACGCGCTGGCCTTCTTGGCGAAGGTGAGTAACAGAGTCGCGGATCATTGCAAGGTTCTCATCAAGATTGGTCTTCAGTGCAAGATCCACATGGCGGTCAGATGCCTTGGCAACCAAAGTTACCGCCGGTGCTCCTGAATCACGGAGGGCGCCAAGTAAAACATCATCGGCTGCCTTCACATTGGGACGACGCGTTGCACCGAATGCCACAAATGTTGCATTCTTTAACTTCAATTCCTTCTTAGCCAGTGCAAAGAATTCAGTGTCCTTAGGGTTTGCACCCGGCCATCCACCTTCAATAAAGCCCACACCTAAATCATCAAGGTGGCGAGCAATAGTGAGCTTGTCATGGACAGACAGGTTCAAGCCCTCTTGCTGCGCACCATCGCGCAGTGTGGTGTCATAGATATGGATTAATTCTTTATCGAACACTAGAGCGCAACCTTCTTGACCCAGCCATGCTTATCTTCTGTTGTTCCATGTTGGATAGCAAGAAGATGGTTACGAATCTGCATAGTGATCGGACCAGGTTGACCATCACCTGTTACCCATGTGCCTAGTGCAGATTTTGCCTGTCCAACAGGGGAAACAACAGCTGCTGTGCCACATGCAAAGATTTCAGAGATCTCACCTGAAGTAACGCCTTCGCGCCAATCATCGACAGAGAGCATGACTTCTTCAGTCTTATAGCCAAGGTCTTTTGCAACAGAGAGAATTGAATCGCGAGTGATGCCTGGAAGAAGTGTTCCGGTGAGCTTTGGAGTGACCACAGTTGCATCAGCGCCCTTACCCTTAACGAAGTAAAGGTTCATGCCGCCCATCTCTTCAATCCACTTACGTTCTACTGCATCAATCCACACAACTTGATCGCATCCTTCTTTCGCAGCTGCTTTCTGTGCAACGAGGGATGCTGCGTAGTTTCCGCCACACTTTGCCTCCCCTGTTCCGCCAAGGGCAGCGCGAACATATTCAGTTGAGATCCACACTGATACTGCCTTTGATGGATCAAAGTAGGCACCTGCAGGAGTTGCAATAAGTAAGTAGGTCGCCTTATTCGTTGGGCGCACGCCGAGGCCAACTTCAGTCGCAATCATGAAGGGGCGGATATAGAGCGCTTCTCCAACTTTTCCTGGAGTCCAACCAGCATCTTGTTTCACAAGAGCGTGAATAGTTTCAAGGAATAACTCCTCTGGCATTTCAGGAAGAGCAAGACGTGCTGCAGATCGCGCAAAGCGACGCGCATTTGCTTCAGGACGGAACAATGAAATTCCGCCATCTGGTTGGCGATATGCCTTCATACCTTCAAAGATTTCTTGGCCGTAATGAAAAACTGCAGTTGCGGGGTCAAGTGAGATTGGGCCATAAGGCTTTAACTCAGGCTCTTGCCAACCGCCTGCTTCAGTCCACTCACACACGACCATATGGTCGGTGTAATACTTTCCAAAACCACAGTTGGCGACCTTTTCATCGCGCTCGGCTGTTGGAACTGCATGTGGATTGAGAGAGATCTTCATTTACTTCACCAATGCCGCTAGCGCTGAACCGATTTCGGTTGTGCTGCGCTTTGCGTCCCCACGAGTTAACAAGTCAGCTGCAACTGCCTTTTCGACATCGCGTGCTGCATCATTAAGCCCCAAGTGATCAAGCATCATCGCAACAGACATCACTGTTGCAGTTGGGTCAGCAAGATTCTTTCCAGCGATATCGGGAGCTGATCCATGCACTGGTTCAAACATGGAGGGGAATTTACCTGTTGGGTTAATATTGCCTGAGGCAGCAAGACCAATACCACCGCAGATTGCTGCAGCGATATCAGTCAAGATATCTCCAAAGAGGTTATCTGTGACAACAACATCAAAGCGCTCTGGATTGGTCACAAAGAACATCGACGCTGCGTCCACATGCAGGTAGTCAGTTGTGACGGTAGGAAATTCCTTAGCAACTTCGTTAAAGGTGCGAGTCCATAATCCGCCTGCGCGTGTAAGAACATTGTTCTTATGCACAAGTGTGAGTTTCTTGCGATCACGAGCAGATGCGCGTGCAAATGCATCACGGATGACTCGCTCAGCACCACGGCGAGTGTTCAGTGATTCCTCAGTAGCAATTTCAGCATCAGTGCCTTCAGCAAGAACGCCACCAGCGCCAACGTATGGTCCTTCAGTTCCTTCGCGAACAACGATGAAATCAATCGGAGCCTTTGTTGCAAGTGGTCCTGTAACACCAGGCATCAACTTCGCAGGGCGAAGGTTGATGTAGTGATCAAAGGCAAAGCGAAGCTTGAGCAACAATCCGCGCTCCAGAACTCCGCTTGGAACCGTTGGGTCCCCCACTGCGCCAAGCAGAATGACATCAGATTTAGCAAGCTCTGCCAGAACTGAATCTGGAAGAACTTCACCTGTGCGATGCCAGTAACCAGCTCCAAGATCGTAGTGAGTCTTATTAAATGTCACGCCGTATTTAGCGGCAACAACATCGAGAACCTTCAGACCTTCACCGACAACTTCGGTTCCGATTCCATCTCCTGGAATGACTGCAAGATTGATTGTGCGTGACATTAGTTCACCAAGGTCACGGAACGAACGAGCTCTGCGCCAGTCTCTTTCTTGACTGCCTCAGCTACGACATCCGATACAGGTGAATCAACAGTGATTGCCATCAGAGCGCTTCCGCCTGCTGATTCACGAGCAACTTGCATTCCTGCAATGTTGATCTTTGCATTGCCGAGTGCGTTACCGACTGCGCCAACAACACCTGGCTTATCTGCATAACGTAAGAAGAGAAGGTTATCTGTGGGTGGAAGATCAAGATCAAAGTTATCGATAGCGATGATCTTCTCAACCTTACGGATACCCATCAACGTTCCATCAACCTTGATTGACTTACCGTTCGAAAGCGCTGCGTGAAGAGAAATCATGCTGCGGTATTCAGGGCTATCAGGTGTGGTTGTGACATTGGAAGTCACTCCGCGCTCTGCAGCAAGTCCTGGTGCATTGACATAGGTAACATCTTCACAGCCGGAGGCAACAAGAGCACCCTTGAGTGCGCTGATTGCAAGAACAGATGAATCATGTCCTGAGATATCGCCTTTAACAGTGATCTCCATAGAGACAGGAGTTTCGCCTGCGATTGCAGTTGCAAGCTGTGCCATCTTCTCAACAAGTGGAAGTGATGGACGAATCTCATCGTGGATTGCTCCACCCTTGACGTTGACTGCATCCGGTACCAACTCGCCAGCAAGTGCCTTGCGAACTGAGACTGCAACAGCAATACCTGCACGCTCCTGTGCTTCATCTGTTGATGCGCCAAGGTGAGGCGTTGCAACAACTTGATCCAGCTGGAATAAAGGTGAATCTGTGCATGGCTCAGTGACATAAACATCAAGTCCAGCACCTGCAACGCGACCTTCAACGATTGCATCATAAAGAGCAGCTTCATCAAGTACTCCACCGCGTGCAGCGTTGATGATGCGAACTTCTTTCTTAACCTTCTTCAAGGCTTCAACGCCAATCAGGTTTGCAGTCTCTTTAGTCTTAGGTAAGTGAATTGTGATGAAGTCTGAGCGCTTTAAGAGATCATCGAGCTCAACGAGTTCAACGCCAAGCTGTGCAGCCTTTGCGGGTTGCAAATATGGATCGTATGCAATGACATTCATTCCAAATGCCTGCATGCGATGGGCAACCAATTGACCAATACGACCAAAGCCAACTACGCCAAGATTCTTCTCAAAGAGTTCAGCGCCTGTGTACTTAGAACGCGCCCACTTACCTGCCTTAAGAGCAGCGTGAGCTGGTGAGATAAAACGAGCTGAAGCAAGTAGAAGTGAGATTGCTAGCTCTGCAGCGGAGACAATATTTGATGTTGGCGCATTAACAACCATGACACCAGCTGCAGTTGCAGCAGGAATATCAACGTTATCAAGACCCACGCCTGCGCGAGCAATGACCTTCAGGCCCTTAGCCGCAGCAATCGCTTCGCCATCCATCTTTGTTGCAGAGCGAATAAGAACAGCATCTACACCCGCACCAAGTGCTGCGAGAAGCTCTGCGCGGTTTGCACCATCGCAATTGCGAACTTCAAAGTCAGGACCAAGTGCATCAAGGGTTGCAGAACTGAGCTCTTCAGCAATCAGAACAACGGGTTTACCCACGCGCAGCACTTCCCTCTTTGTAATCATCTTTGTTGGTGTTCTTCATCCAGCTAAACATCTTGCGAAGTTCGCGACCAACGGTCTCGATTGGGTGAGCCTCACCCTTTGCGCGAAGTGCTGTGAATTCCTTAGCGCCGTTCTCAAGATCATCAACAAAGCGCTTAGCAAAAGCACCTGATTGGATATCAGCAAGAACTGCCTTCATGTTCTCCTTCACGTGTGGATCGATAACGCGTGGACCTGATACGTAATCACCGAATTCAGCTGTGTCAGAGACTGACCAGCGCTGCTTTGCGATTCCACCTTCATACATAAGGTCAACAATGAGCTTAAGTTCATGCAAGCACTCAAAGTAAGCAACTTCTGGCTGGTATCCA
>JBILBC010000022.1:0-17530 GCA_044353885.1 Candidatus Planktophila sp.
ATTAAAAGCGGGTTTGCCAGCTGGAAAATACTTTGTTTCCTACAGAGTAGTTTCTGAGGATGGTCATCCAGTTGAAGGCAGCTACACCTTTTCCTATAAGCCGAGGTAAACCCATTAAGTAGTTTGTTTTAGTTTGCAGTTGTTTGAGGGCAAAAGTGAGGGCAAGTGCTTAGTTTCAAGCGTAAATGGAATGTGTCCGACTTATAGGGCGACTCTTCTTTACTTATTGGTTACTCCGAGTAATCAAGTACTTATGCAATACTCGGACTCCGCTTGTTTGGTAGTAATCGAGACTTGGTTAATCACCAGGTCTCTTTTGCTTTGCTGCAAATTGCTAAGTTCTATGGAATAATACGTGCAACGATGGATTGGTAGTAATCGGGACTTGGTTAATAGCCAGGTCCCTTTTGCTTTCTAAGATAGTTTTTATCCACAACTAGCCCGATTCAGAAATTTCGTGAATTGGTAAATGCGTAACTTCGCTCCCGTGTTGGGGGCGTGTTGTAATTGGCAGCCTGTTGGTTTACCAATCCATCGGAGCGGGTTCAAATCCCGTCGCCTCCACCACAGTCTTAACTGTTTCAGCTCGATCTATTGGTAATGGTCAAAAGAGCTGCATCAGATTTGCATGGGAGGGCCCCGAGAGATCGGGGCTCTTTCCCGTTTCTTGGCTCGTTGGGTGAGAATTCGATATTCTCAGTTCATGACTTCAGAAAAAGTTCGCTCCGAGATTTTCGATACAGGCAATCCCAAGATTAAGTCTGCTCGAATTATTGTTCAGGCAAGCCCTTCAACGATTTTTGCCATCCTTAGTAACCCAATGCGTCATAGAGATATTGATGGAAGCGCCACTATTACGGAAAATATCAGTGGGCCCGATGAGCTAATCCTTGGTTCGAAATTTGGCATGAAGATGCATCTAGGCGTTGACTATCGAATCCTCAATACTGTTGTTGAATACAAGAAGGATTCGCTGATTGCTTGGCGCCACCTCGGCCGTTGGAGATGGCGATATGAACTGACGGCTCTTGGGAGTGGCTCAACGCAAGTTACTGAGAGCTTCGACGGAACTTATGCACCGGCGGTTGCGCAGGTGTGGCTGAACTTTCGTAAGGCCTACCCATGGACCCAACTCGCTGTTGCAAAGACATTGGTCCGATTGAAAGCCGTCGCTGAGGCAAGTTAAGGTACCGGAATGAAATTTCTCATCTCAGTAATTGATGATCTCTCAAATTCGGGTACTCCTGCTGAGATGGTTGCCATTGATGCATTTAATGATCAACTTCGCGCCAATGGCCAGTGGATATTCGCCTGGGGACTACAAGCTCCAGAGACAGCAACGGTGATTGATAATCGCGGGGGAGCCAATTCAGAAACAGGCCATTCACTATTCGATTCCAAAGAGCATTACAGCGGTCTCTGGCTGATTGAAGCAGCCGATGCAGCAACTGCAAAGAAGTTGGCTTATGAAGCATCAAAGGCATGTAACCGAAAAGTTGAGCTACGCCCGCTTCACTGACTTAGTTAAAGAAGGCGATGATCGCACCGGCAACAGTTAAGTTGAGCGCGTCATTTGCAGTTTCAATAAGCCAGACCTTGAGATTCTCTCCGCCAAAGAGGCGGTGTGAAAGTGATGCAAAGGCAGCAATTCCTATTCCTAGTGCAAAACCAATACCTGCTCCATCGGAGATTCCAATATCAGTCCCAGCATGCTGCAGGGAGTTAATAATCAATCCCAAAGTCAGTGTCTGAAGTAGAACACCGAGAATTGTTCCGCCAAAGAGCAGTACTGGCTTATTCTGGTTTGAATTAAGCTGACCGGATGTGATCCCACGCTCTTTCATCCAGATTGGATAGAAAGTCTTTGGGCCAAACCAGATTGCACCGCTCACAAATGAGAATCCGAATGCTACGAGTATGCCGATGAAGTTAAGTCCTGTAAATGTCATGGGGAAAATGGTACAGGTGAAGGCCGATTTGGAAATGTTCCCAAGCCGACCTACACCTTTTCAACCTTACTTAGCTGTGATGACGACCTTCAATGCCTTGGTTTCAGCGGCACGACTAAAGGTGTCGTAGGCATCGATGAACTGATCAAAGGTAAAGAAGTGGGTAGCGAACTTCTCTGCTTGAATCTTCTTACTTGTGACCAATTTCAGTAGCAGTGGCGTTGTATTGGTATTGACCAACCCCATGCTGATAGAGATATTTTGAATCCAGAGATTCTGTAGCTCGAGAGATACTGGCTTTCCATGCACTCCCACATTTGCTACATGGCCACCGGGACGAACAATTTGTGTTGCCATCTCGAAGGTCAGTGGTACACCCACAGCTTCGATTGCAACATCAACACCAGCACCATCAGTCATAGCAAGAACTTGCTCTTTCCACTTATTTTGACCCGAAACAACAGTGTCAGTTGCGCCAAACTCCTTCGATTTCTCTAGTCGATTAGTGTCGAGATCAATTGCAATCACACGCGCAGCGCCATATAGGGCAGCAGTTGTAATTGCAGCCAAACCAACGGGACCAGTTCCAATAACCGCAACGACATCGCCAGGCTTTACAGCACCATACTGAATTCCCATTTCGAAGCCTGTAGGCAAGATATCTGAGAGCATGACAGCTTCGGTATCTGTTGTGCCATTAGGCATCTGATGAAGTGAGTTATCGGCATAAGGAATACGTACATATTCAGCTTGAGTACCGTCAATTAGGTGCCCGAGAACCCAACCTAAGCCCGCAACTCCTTCATCTCCGAGGCAATGTGAGTAGAGCCCTTGCTTGCAATTTGCGCAAGCACCACAAGACTTAATGCAGGAAATGATGACTCGATCGCCTACTTTGAAATTAACTACAGAAGTACCGACTTCAGTAATGGTGCCAACGCCCTCATGGCCAAGAATTCTGCCTGGTGTTACGGCAGGTACATCGCCTTTGAGGATGTGTAAATCTGTTCCACAAATCGTGGTGGTTTCAACCTTAATGATTGCATCGGTTGGCTTCAATAGCTTTGGATTAGGGACTTCTTTCCATTCTTTCTTTCCAGGACCGCCATATACAAGGGCCTTCATTTTGTTTCCAGCTTTCTATATCTACAAGAAAACTTCTTGTAGTTTCATTCTGCTCTCTATAACAAGATGCGCTACAGGGCTATGCCTTAAATGAGTGTGAGTTAGCAGATAGATTGAGCGTGGAAATTACTGAGCCATGATTGCATCATGCACATATTGCGCAAGGCCGTTAACGCGTCCATCGTAATATTTCTTAAAGCGGGGATCTTGCACATACATAAGCGCTAGGTTCTTCTGCATTTCAACTGAGCAGTCATAGAACCACTTTGAAATTGCTTCTCTATGAGCAACTACTGCCTTCTGGGCTTCAGGTGAATGTATTGAAATGCTATTACCGAATGCGTAGACGAATAATTCAGTGGCAGCTTCTTGATCAACTTTTGCTGCAGCAAATTCTGCGTGGGTGTATTTTGAAGTTCGAGATTGTGACTGGGCATAGGCCTCGGTATCGCCCCAGCGCTCTTTGACCTCTTCTTCATACTTCTCCATAGGGAAAGGCTACCCGCAAGGGGTAGCACTCATGAGTACTCCAGATGCACGTTTTTTCACCAGTAACTCTTACGTCGAGATTGGAGCAGGTCTACGTTGATTCCATCTTGTGGCACTGTCGCCCAAGTTCAAAAGGAGAAAAGAATGACTGATTATGTTGCACCCGGACAACCAGGTAGCAAGGCAACATTTAAAGCTCGTTATGACCACTGGATCAATGGTGAATATGTAAAGCCCCAGTCAGGTCAGTATTTTGAAAATGTAACCCCCGTAACAGGAAAAGTATTCTGTGAAATAGCACGAGGGAATGCAGCTGATATCGATAAGGCACTTGATGCAGCACATGCTGCAGCACCTGCTTGGGGCAAGACATCAGCTACGGCTCGCGCAATCATCCTGAACAAGATTGCAGATCGTATGGAAGAGAACCTTGAAGCGATTGCAGTTGCTGAGACATGGGATAACGGAAAGCCAATCCGTGAAACCATTAATGCAGATATTCCTCTTGCAATCGATCACTTCCGATATTTTGCAGCAGCAATTCGCGCACAAGAAGGCTCACTGGGTGAGCTCGATGGTGACACTGTGGCATATCACTTCCATGAGCCACTCGGCGTAGTCGGACAGATTATTCCGTGGAACTTCCCAATCTTGATGGCTGTATGGAAATTGGCACCAGCGTTGGCCGCAGGTAACTGCGTTGTCTTAAAGCCAGCTGAACAAACTCCAGCATCAATCTTGTTCCTCATGGAGCTCATTGCAGATCTACTCCCAGCAGGTGTAGTCAACGTTGTTAATGGATTCGGAATTGAGGCTGGTAAGCCACTTGCATCATCTCCTCGTATTGCAAAGATTGCATTTACTGGCGAGACCACAACAGGACGCTTGATCATGCAGTACGCATCAGAGAACATCATTCCTGTAACCCTGGAACTCGGCGGGAAAAGCCCAAATATCTTCTTCGCAGATGTTGCTGCCGAGAACGATGCCTTCTATGACAAGGCACTGGAAGGCTTTACTCTCTTTGCTCTTAACCAAGGTGAAGTCTGTACATGTCCATCACGTGGCTTAATCGACTCAAAGATCTACGACAAGTTCTTGGGCGATGTCACAAAGCGCACTGAAGCAATCGTTCAGGGTCACCCACTCGATAACGCAACGATGATTGGTGCTCAGGCATCTAATGATCAGCTTGAGAAGATTCTTTCCTACATCGAAATTGGAAAGAAAGAAGGAGCCAAAGTCATTACCGGTGGTGAGCGCGCTGATCTCGGTGGCGAACTCTCTGGTGGTTATTACGTAACTCCAACAATCTTCGAAGGCAAGAACTCAATGCGCATCTTCCAAGAAGAGATCTTTGGACCAGTTGTTTCTGTGACAAAGTTCGATGGATATGACGATGCTATGAAGATTGCTAATGACACTCTCTATGGTCTTGGCGCAGGAGTCTGGACTCGTGACATGAACACTGCATACCGTGCAGGTCGTGAGATAAAAGCTGGTCGTGTGTGGACCAACTGCTATCACGCATATCCAGCAGGAGCAGCGTTCGGCGGTTACAAGGCATCAGGTATTGGCCGTGAAAACCACAAGATGATGCTTGATCACTATCAGCAGACAAAGAACCTGCTTGTTTCATATTCACCAAACAAGCTCGGATTCTTCTAAGCCGATTAGAATCTAGTTCGTGGAGATTCCATTACGCGTTGAACTCACAAGCGCTGCCGAAGATTTACTTCGCACGCTTTATAAAGTTCATGGCCCACTGATGTTTCATCAGTCGGGCGGATGCTGTGATGGTTCCTCTCCGATGTGTTACCAAGCAGGTGAGTTTCGCGTAGGCGGACAAGATGTACTGCTGGGAGAGTTGAATGTGGCTGACATCCAGGAACCGATTGGTTTCTGGATGTCAGCTTCTCAATTTGAATATTGGAAGCACACTCATCTCACCGTAGATGTTGTCCCAGGTCGAGGCGGGGGATTCTCACTCGAATCTCCTGAAGGAATGCGCTTTCTAATTCGCTCTCGACTATTTACTGACCAAGAGTGGGCGATACTCGAAAATTCGCCCGTGCCTACCGGTTTACGTTAGATAACGCCCACAGCACGCAGGCAACAATTCCGATGGCAGTTAACGCCATAGTCAGAGTTACGGTTTCACCAAGTAAGAGCGCAGACCAACCCAAAGTCATGATTGCTTGCAACTGCTGCACCTGAGATCCGTGAGCAACACCAAAGTCACGCAGCCCTCGATACCAAGCGAAGAAGCCTAGATACATCGAGGACAAACCGATTGCCAGCAATCCAAAGAGTGCATCTCCGTGGAATGAGTAATCTGCATTTGTCTGCGCATAGACAAAGGCTGCGGCAGGTAGTGCTATGGGAAGACTTACAACGACAACCCAGGAAATGACCTGCCAACCAGGCATATGTGAGGTAAGTGCAGCACCTTCCACATAACAGTATGAGGAAGCGATCACTGCTCCAATAATGAGCAGATCAGTCTTGAGATCTGCATTGGTGCCGCCACCACGAGTGATGGAAAATGCCACGAGAAGGACTGTTCCAAGTGATGAAGCAACCCAGAAAGAAAGTCCAGGATGCTTCTTATGTTTAATAACTGCGATGATTGCTGTAACAAGTGGCATGACAGCTGCAATCACTGAAACATGTGCAGAAGTAGTTCTCTGTAGAGCAAGTGCAATCAATATTGGCCAGCCAAATACAGCACCTGCTGCCGTAAAAGCTGTGGGCTTCCACAAATTACGAGGAAGCATCGGAACTTTGGCAATCATCATCAACGGTATTGCAATGACTGCTGCAATCACAGGGCGTGCAAAAGCTGTAAAGAATGGATCAAAACTCTTCAGGGCCAGCTTGGTAAATGGCAGTGAGAGTGAGAATGCAAAGATTCCAAGAAAGGCGAAGAGCAGCCCACTTCGTTGGGTCTTACTCAGCGCTACAGCCATCTAATTAGTTGAGATTAACTTTGATTGATTTACCGGTATGAGCTGATTCGTGTGCAGCATCGGCCAGAATGAGAGCAGCGCGGCCATCATCATATGTAGAACCAAGGACCTTGCCAGTCTTAATTCCTTCAATGAAGAGCTTAAGCTCATTGCGATAAGAGTCTGCATAACGCTCGAGGAAGAAGTCCATAAATGGTTCACCTGCTGTGGTTGAATCCTTGGTAAATGACTTCACAGTCGAATCAGAGAGATTACTGATCTGAAGCATTCCCTTATCGCCAAAGATTTCTGCGCGCTGGTCATAACCAAAAGCTGCATGGCGAGAGTTAACAACACTGATGAGCTCATTATTTGAACCCTTCATAATGACGCTGATATTGTCGAAATCACCTTCTTCTTGAATGTAATCGCAGAAGCTGTTGGCGCCGAATGCAGTGACTTCAACGATATTAGGAACGAAGTTACGTGCCATATCGAAGTCATGGATAGTCATATCTCTAAAGATTCCACCAGAGACTGCGATGTAGCCTTGAGGTGCGGGTCCCGGGTCGCGGCTTGTAAGGATTACTTGTTCAATGCTTCCCACCGTTCCACTTGCCACCTTTGCCTTGAGAGCTAGGTACTGCGGATCTTGTCTGCGATTAAATCCAAGAGTGATATTAATTTTTGCAGCATTTGCTTGAGCGCGGAATTCTTCGACATTTTTGATATCGAGATCTAGTGGCTTTTCACAAAGAGCATGAACACCTGCTGCGATGCATTCGCGTAGTAGAGGAATATGAGTTGCTGTTGGTGAGCCGATAATGACTGCATCAATCTCACCTGAGGCAATAACTGCTGACGGATCATTAGAGACTTTGCCACCAAATGCTGCAGTGACTTTCTTCGCATTCTCTTCAAATGGATCGACCACATAGACAAGCTCAAGTTCGGGGGTGTCATTGACGCTTCCAGCGTGAACATAGCCAATACGACCGGCACCGATAATTGCGATTCTGAGTTTCTGAGTCATTGCGTGAGCCTATTCCTAGATGAGTAGTTGGTGAAATTACTTGTAGCGAGTTCCGATGAGATTTCCGATTTCAAGAACGGTCTTGATATTTGAGAGTGAATCGTGATGAGTGTAGAGAGGGCCTTCAAGAAGACCTTGGTCAACATATTGAGCAAATGCGTGAACTTGGTGAATAAGTCCAAGGTGTTCAGGCAGGCCTAGCTCATCTACCCACGTGCTCTGAGCTCCATTAAATGTGGATTCGTGGAAGGTAATAGAAGATGGAGTAAACCAAGGGGTTCCAAATGTGATTGCACCCTTTGAGCCAGAGACACCAGCCCAGTGAGGAAGAGTTGTGCGCGCTGATAGAACGAAGTTAGAACGTGATCCATTAGCAAAGCGCATAAAGGTATGCGTCTCTTCATCAATTTCATTGGGATGCAGCTTTCCAAATGCATGAATCTCATTGGGATTACCTAGGAATTGTTGAGAGAGAGCCGCAGGGTAGATACCCATATCAATAATGGGATTTCCGCCGCCCAAGGTAAAGAGGCGAGTGACACCGAGATTGTTCTGGCAGAAGTTAGAGACAACGAGCTCAACATCACCGAGTGCGCCATCTGCAACTAGTTGTCGAGCAATATCCATCTGTGGCAAGAAGCGTGTCCACATTGCCTCCATTGCAAGGACCTTCTTCGCTTTAGCTGCAGCATAGATTTGCTGCGCCTCTTCGTAATCCATAGTGATTGGTTTTTCAATTAACACATGCTTGCCTGCGTTAATGGCGACAAGTGCGACCTCTAAACGATCTGATGGAAGAGTTCCAAGATAGATCGCATCAATGTCATCGCGAGCAGCAAGTTCTTCATAGGAGTCATGGAAAGAGTCGATATTCCACTTCTGAGCAAATGCTTCAGCTTTGCCAGGTGTGCGGGAGGCAACTGCAACAAATTGCTGATTTGAATTAAGTTGCGCAGTTTTTACCATCGCCTCTGAAATCCAACCTGCTCCAAAGATTCCCCACCGTAGTGGCTTTGATTCAGCTGCTGTGAAGATATGTGGCTTTGGTAGGGCGCTCATTTTTAACCTTTACTTATCGGGATTAGGAACGGTGACATCACGGACAAATGATTCAAGATCGTTAACTGATTGCAAGAATCCACGAAGTGTACGCAGAGTTCCTCCAAAGTTTGTGAAATCTTCTACTGCAAGACCATCAACGTCATACATCTTTCTAAACTCTGGGAAATTCTCCAGTAGTGGGTCAAGAATGCGTGTTTCGATTGGCTCATTCACGCTATTTAAGTTGGGAGTAATTCCCATCTCATTGATCTTTACCTGCCATGCATATGGGGGAGAGATGACGCAATCCCCACCGAGAATCTCAGACCAGTGCATATGGTTACGAAAAGCTGCTGAAAGTAAACGTGTGCGGTAGCCGCGCTCTTGATAAATCTTGTGTGCATTTCTAAAGACTGCAACACCTGACCACTCTAAGATCTCTGGATCAACTTTTGCGCCCAACTTCTCGGCACTCACTTTCACCCAATCATCAACGCGTCCCACCATGATGGTGCAGACAGGACCCATTGTTGAGATATCAAGACCTTCTGCTTCACGGCGCTTAAGACCACGTTCGATCGCTTCAGCAACTGCCACCGTTTGTGCCACAGAGAAAGAAACTGTCGCATTCAGGCTCACACCTTGATATGTAGCCTCTTCAAAGGCAGATATTGCCTCAGTCGTGACAGGAATTTTCACAATCATATTCTTGGCAAGCTGTGAAAACTCCACTGCTTGCGCTGCAAGTGCCTGTGCATTTCTGAAGTTACGAGGGTCAGTCTGAATCGAAAGTCGACCATTGCGGCCGTTGTATTTCTCAAACTCACCTTCAAGCAGCTTTGCAGCATTTGTTGAGAGCTCTTTAACCATCGCCCAACCAATTTCATCTTCTGTGGCTGCCGGATGAGACTTGGCATATTCCTTAATGCGAGAGACCCAGTGAGGCGCATCTGCCTTTATAGCAGTCAGCGCAATAACTGGATTACACGTTGCTCCAACGATTCCCCAGTTAAGTGCATCCTTTAACTCTTTGGGATCTGCAGAGTCATTCCAGAGAACTGTTGGGGAGTTCTCCTTCATATAGAGAAATGGTGATTGAGTCATTTCTCTACTTCACTCGAGCAGCGCGTGTTGCAGCAAGGATGTGCTCACGTGTGCGCTGGGCAATTGGAAATGGCATATCGACTGGGCATCCATACATATCTTGCTCAATGATGGCAAAGATTTCCGGATTGATTTCTAGTGCGCGCTCGATGATGGGAGCAAACTTTGGAACACCTTCAAAACCAGGCTCTGTCATAACGCCCTTAGCAACGGCATCCCCAAAAGGAACATCATTCTTGAGCGTCTCAGCCAAGATATCGGGATGCACTTGCTTCAGATGCAGGTATCCAATGCGCTCTGGATAAGCGTTCATCATCTTGAGGTTATCGCCCAAGTAATAAGCAAAGTGACCGGTATCAAGGCAGAGATTTGAATACTTCGGATCGGTCTCTTGTAGGTAGCGCTCAACTTCTTGATAAGTACCAATATGGCTATCTGCGTGTGAGTGGAATTGCTGATGGATTCCAAACTCTTCAAGAAGTGCCTTACCTAACTTGTTATGTCCTGCCGCAAGTCGCTTCCACTGCTCATTAGAAAGTGTACGTGATTCACGAGCTTGACCTGTCTTGTCATCACGCCATAGATCTGGAATCACAACAAGGTGTTCAACGCCTAACTTGGAGACAAGGTTTGCCACAGCAAGTGCTTGATCCCAAGCTCGCTGCCACTGGCTCTCATCTTCTTTGTGAAAACCTGTAAAGACCGTTCCAGCAGTCATTTTTAAGTTGCGCTTACCAAGTTCATCTTCAAGTTGCTTAGGATCTGTTGGAAGATAACCGTAGGGTCCAAGTTCAATCCAGTGGTAACCCGCTTCTACAACTTCATCAAGGAAGCGATCCCAAGGAACTTGATGCGGTTCACTAGGAAACCAGACGCCCCATGAATCAGGTGCTGTGCCTACGCGGATCTGTGCTGTCATGATTGCCCCTATTTCTTATCTTTTGTGCCGTTACCAAGCAACGGACGTTGCAGTGAAATCTCATCTTTGTACTGTGCGTATGCATCTTGAGTGCTCTTCAGCGTTGAAATCGGTGCGATGGGAACATCCCACCATCCTTCCCCACCAGGTGAGTAGAGCAGAGGATCGCTATTGATATGAATAAGAGTTGAAGTCGAAGATTGCTTAGCTTTCTTCACAGCTTCATGAAGATCTGCAATCGCTGATGTGGTTTGCTTGATATCAATAACAGTAATGCCGAGGCTTGCAGCATTTGCTGCAAGATCTACCGGAAGCTTTTCACCACTTTCAAAGTTATTGCCAGCTTGATCTTTGAAGCGGTATTGCGTTCCAAAGCGCTCTGAACCGATACTTTCTGAGAGATGGCCGATGGATGCATAGCCGTGGTTTTGAATGAGAACGAATATTACTTTCAGACCTTCAGCTACAGCCGAAACAATTTCAGTATGCATCATGAGATAGGAACCATCTCCCACCATCACAATCGGTGTTGCACCAGCGCGGGCTGCCCCTAACCCCGCTGCAATCTCATATCCCATACAAGAGAATGCATATTCAACGTGATATCCAAGCGGTGAGCGAACGCGCCAGAGTTTATGGAGATCACCTGGAAGAGAACCTGCAGCGCAGATGAGTGTGTCTGTGGCATCAGTTGCTGACTGCACAGCATGGATGATCTCGCTCTGACTTGGCAGTGCTCGCTTTTGATCAACAAATGCTGCATCGACTACTGCATCCCACCCTGACTTATCTTTTGCGTATTTGCTCTGGTAGTCCGACGTTGTTGCAAAGGTAGAAAGAAGTGCTGTGAGCTCCTTTAAGCTCTCACGGGCATCTGCCACAACTGGCAGCGCACTTCCATGCTTATAGGCGTCGAAAGAGGCAATATTGATATTGATAAAACGGACATCGGGGTTTTGAAATGCTGTGCGGCTTGACGTGGTGAAGTCGCTATAGCGAGTACCAATACCAATGACTATATCAGCATCCTTTGCTGCTCTATTGGCAGCAGTTGTTCCAGTGGCTCCAACTGAGCCGAGAAGTTGTGGATGATCCCAGTTCAGTGAGCCAACGCCTGCCTGAGAAGTTCCCACAGGAATCTTGGTCTGTTCAACAAATTTCTGAAGTGCATCGTGTGCATCAGAGTAAATAACTCCGCCACCTGCAACGATAAAGGGGCGCTTAGAAGATGCAATCACGCGAGCAACCTCTGCAAGTTGTGCTGCTTCCGCGCGAGGACGGCGGATATGCCAATCACGATCTGCAAGAAATTCCTCAGGAACATCAATCACTTCTGCCTGCACATCTTCAGGTAGACAAATTGTTACCGCCCCTGTTTCAACGGGATCTGTGAGAACTCGCATTGCACCCATTAGCGCTGAGAAGAGTTGCTCTGGTCTTTGCACGCGATCAAAGAAGCGAGAGAGCGGCTTAAATGCATCATTGACTGAAAGCGTTGCATCATGTGGCATCTCAAGTTGTTGCAAGACAGGATCTGATGCGCGATTGGCAAATGTGTCAGAGGGAAGAAGAAGAACGGGAAGATGATTTGTTGTGGCAACGGCGGCTCCTGTGAGCATGTTGGTAGCCCCTGGACCCACAGATGCTGTGCAGGCAAATGTTGCACGGCGTCGTTTCATACGAGCAAAGGCAGAAGATTCATGCACCATCGCTTGTTCGTTACGTGCTTGGTAATACGGCATCAAGGATGGGTTTTCAACAGAGAGTTGCTTGAGCGCTTGACCAATACCGGCAACATTTCCATGTCCGAAGATTCCAAAGACACCTTGAATGGTGCGTTCGCGGTAATCGCCATCGACTGTGTATTGATGAGAAAGGAATTCAACAACTGCTTGGCTAACTGTCATTTTGCGTGAGGCCATATCAAATCCTTTCTGTACTTCCGTAGGGCAATCTTGGGTCGCTTTGCTGTGATTGCCAAGAGTCGCGAATCCACACTTGGTCGGGATGATCTGTTGCATTCCAAGCGCGATCTGGGTCAGGTCCTGCCATCACATTAAAGAAGTAGAGGTCATAACCAGGACCTGCAGCTGCAGGTCCATGCCAACCGTAGGGGACAAGTGCCACATCGCCTGAATGAACCTCTTCATTGACATCGTAGGGACGACTATCTGCAGATGTCCCACGGAAGTATCCAAAAGGTGATGATGTAGTTGGTGTAGTGGCAGCGCGAGTGACGGCGCTTTCAAAGTAATAGATTTCCTCGAGATTGGATTCTCTGCCTGGAATATATGTATCGTGCTTATGAGAGGGAGCACCAGACCAATTGCCAGCAGGAACAATAACTTCGCAGACAATCATGCGATCTGCATCAAGGGTTTCAGGCATTCCAAGATTATGCACTTGGCGAGTTTCACGACCTGCACCACGTAGCGTTACTAAGACATCACTCTTTGCAACATATTTCACAGCTTTAACCTGGGTTGCTGGAGTTTCACCGACTGCAATACGCCCGGTGCCTGTAATCGTTGCTGATGTATGAATCGGTAGATAGATGTAATCAGATGGACCGTGAAAGACAGAAGGACGACCACGCAGTACTTGGCTCGCACTTTTTCCTGCGTGTAGATACTCAACGAGAACTTCTTCACCTTCTAGAGGGAAGATGATGCGTTCATTGGAATCTGCAGGCAGTGCAAGGGATGTACCTTGAGTCAGAGTTCCAACGCGCAGCCCTGTGTATTTCCACCCTGCGACAGGTGGGTTCTGTGGATCAAGTAATACATCCCAGCCAGCGCGAGATAACTCACCGCTTCTGAAGTACCACTTGTCAGCAGAGGCCATAGAAGTAATTAGTTCTGTGGGAAGCCGAGGTTGATTCCACCATGGCTTGGATCCAGCCAGCGGGAGGTAATTGCCTTACCGCGTGTGAAGAAGTGAACGCCTTCAACGCCATGTGCCTTGGTATCGCCAAAGAGTGATTGCTTCCATCCACCGAAGGAGTAATACGCAACCGGCACAGGGATAGGAACGTTGATACCGACCATACCGACCTGAATCTCATTCTGGAATCGGCGAGCAGCTCCACCATCGTTGGTGAAGATTGCTGTTCCGTTTCCAAATGCACCGCTATTAATAAGTGCAACGCCTTCGTCATAGCTCTTCACGCGCACGATAGATAGAACTGGTCCGAAGATCTCCTCGGTATAGACCTTAGAGGTTGTTGGAACCTTGTCGATCAGGGTTGGTCCAAGCCAGAAACCGTTTGGCTCGCCATCAACCCGTGGATTGCGCCCATCGACTACGACAGTTGCGCCATCTTTTTCGGCAATATCAACATAGGAGGCGACCTTGTCACGGTGTTCCTTGGTCACAAGAGGACCCATATCGCAGCCACGACGGCCATCGCCTGTGCGCAACTTGCCCATACGTTCAACAATCTTAGGAATCAATTGATCTGCAACAGGTTCAACGGCTACGACTACTGAGATTGCCATGCAGCGCTCGCCGGCGCTACCAAATCCTGCATTAATTGCTGAGTCTGCAACGAGCTCAAGATCTGCATCAGGAAGGACCAACATATGATTCTTTGCGCCACCTAGAGCTTGAACGCGCTTACCGGTGCGTGATGCGTTCTCATAAATGTATTTTGCAATTGGAGTAGAGCCAACGAATGAGATGGATTCAACATCGGGGCTATTGAGCAGGCCATCTACTGACTCTTTATCTCCATTGAGAACGTTAAATACGCCATCAGGCAACCCTGCCTCTTTCCAAAGCTTTGCCACCCACATCGATGCAGATGGATCTTTCTCCGATGGCTTAATCACGACTGTGTTACCTGCAGCGATTGCAATGGGGAAGAACCACATCGGAACCATTGCTGGGAAGTTAAAGGGGCTGATGATTCCCACGACACCTAGTGGCTGACGAGTTGAATAGACATCAACGCCAGTTGAAACATTTTCGGAGTAAAAACCTTTGAGTAGGTGGGGGATACCGGTTGCAAATTCAACTACCTCTTGGCCACGAGTGATTTCACCGAGGGCGTCAGAGAGAACCTTGCCGTGCTCACTTGTAATGATCTCGGCAAGTTCACCTTTACGAGAGTTAAGGAGTTCACGGAAGGTGAAGATAATCTGTTGACGCTTGGCCAGGGATTCATCGCGCCAAGCAGGGAATGCATTCTTTGCAGCCTTAATCGCTGCATCAATCTCAGATTGGTTTGCGAGTGCAACACGCTTCGTCTCTGTACCGAGAGCTGGATCATAAACAGGGGATGTTCTTCCTGATTTACTGACGAATTCAGCTCCGTTGATCCAGTGATTGACGATGGTGCTCATATTTCCCCCTTGATTCAGAGTTGAATAATAGGGGTTTTTGCTTTGCATGGATAGCCATCATTTTGCAAGTATTTCAATGGTGCTGGCACTCATTCCCCTTGCTATGTATTCGCAATCACTTTTTGCAAATTCTTCATTTTCATTGATGTGATTGAAGAGACTTGCAGGCAAGGGGTAGCACCAAAGAAAATCAACTAATGAAGTTTTGCAACTGAAAAGATTCTCTCGTAAGTAAAAGAAATTACTTAAGGAGAGAGTAATGATGAATATTTATAAGTCTAAGTCAGTTAAGGCTGCAGTAATTGCAACTTCGCTAATGTTTATTGTTGCACAAACTGGTGTAGCACAGGCAGCGACTAAAACAATTACTTGCTATAAAGGCACTGCCACCAAAAAGGTAACGACAGCAAAATGCCCCACAGGCTGGAGTACTAAGAAACCAGTTGCGGCAAAACCTACGTCTGCAACCACAACATCAAAGAGTGTTGCGATCAATGGAAATTACACCGGCACAGTTGCATTGCTCTGGGGCGATACATATGTGCAAGTCACTTCAGTAAAGGCAACAGGTACAGGAACAGTTGCAGACCTTGGTGAATTCGTGGGATCTGGGGCAGCAGCACCGGCATCACAGTGCGACACATTCGATGGCTCAGCAACTCTTGGAACCGGTGCAAACACACTCAAAGTTGCATTTGATTCAACCGCCAAAGGATGCGCCGAAGATGACAGTGCGCCAACAAAGATCACTTTTAGTGGAAACGCTGTAGTCAAGGGCGGCACAGGTAAGTACGCCGGTGCAACAGGACTATTTAAAGTTTCAGGAAGCTTCAACATCAAAACAATTTCAGCAGGTTCAAAAGAATCTGCTCCTTTCACTATGACCGCTAGCGGTTCAGTAACACTCAAATAGTTAACCCATTTAAAAAGGAGAAGAAGATGAAAGTTACAAAGTCACGATTAATGGTGGTCACAGCTCTGATTTCTGGGTTAGTCACCTTGGGATTGACAAGTGCGCAGGCTGCAGATTCAACACTCATTGTCAGTGGTGGAAATGGTGTCTATAACTTGGGTCCCATCACCATCAATGGAACTGCAAGTTCAGCAGGCGTTGTGAAGTACATGCTTGATGGCAAAGTCATTACTGGATGTGAAGCAGTAGCTACAACATCAGCGACACCATTTACAGCCAAGTGTGCATGGATTCCAAAATCTGCAGGACCTGCAGCACTCACTGGTGAATTCACCCCAACAGATGCCACTCTTACTAAGGCAAATTCCAACACAGTGAAGGTAACTATTGGAGTTCCTGTTCAAGGTGTTATCTCACCTATCCATATCTATGTGGACACAATCCTTGCAACAGGTGCAACCGGCACACTTGCTCCACGCTTTAATGGTTGCGCAATCATGAACGAGTTCCTACTCGGTCAGACCATCGTCTTTCGCGTCTATGCAAATAACGCTGATCAAGGTGGAGCTGTGATGGATTCATCTAACACAACCAAGGCTTACATCGAAGTTGCAGGAATCAAGGAACCGATTCCAATGGCATATGGAAATCACAGTGGAGTCGCTTTCTGGACAGGCGTGCTCAAGACCGGTGCAGCACCTCTCTATAGCACTCTCGGTGTCATCAGTTACAAGGTAACTCTTATTGCAAAAGATTCAGACACTATGAAAGTTCTTTCAACAAAGCTAGCTGTGAAGAAGAATGCAGATGGCACACGCGTTGTTGATGCTTCAGGTAAGGCTGTCTATGACCGCGTTACTTACTATCGCTCTGTTTCTGTAAGCCCTGCACTTAAGGGAGCAACAGGAACCTGGAGCTCTAACTTCACTGCAAACTCACAACTATCACTGTTTGCAGCACCAATAGCCAAGTAATTCTTAATCCAACAGATCGGAGAGATCATGAAGAAGTACCGCGTAATAGCGGCTGTAGCAGTAGCGGTGTTGGCCTTAGGCCTCATCGCTCCTGCACAGGCTGCAGATAATCCAGTAAAGCTCACACCACCGAAAGAATTAGTGGGAGTGCCTGCAATCCCATTTACTGGATTGAAAGCACAGGCATTTACAGCCCCTGCAAATATGGTCAATCTTGAGGTAACCCCGGCTCAAGTGGTCATCAACGAACCCATCACAATCACAGGTAAAGGTTTAACTGGAAATACTCCCGTGACACTTACTTGGTCGACCAGTGATGCAACGTGGGTAACTGATATCCAGCCAGCAACAGTGAATTACATGGGTACCTCCTACACAAAGTACAACGTCGTTATCGCAACAATTACTACTGATGCTTTGGGTAACTTTGTTTATAAGACAAAAGTGCCTTCAGATTTTGGTGGAGTGCACGATATCTATGCAGTTAATAACGATGTGGCACTTGCCCATGGTGGCCTGCAGATAGCTCGCACCTTGAAGATCACTCCATCAAGTGGTCCTATAGGAACGCCAATAACAATTGAATACACAGGCCTTGGAGCAACTCTCTATGCAGCAGGATCTGCTGTCTATTACGACGGCAAATACACAGGCTCGATGCAAGCTCGATGGACTCGAGGAACTGCAAAGAC
>JBILBC010000085.1:0-4837 GCA_044353885.1 Candidatus Planktophila sp.
CACGCGTCACAGTCTTGGCACATGGCGATGGTGGGTGGCGCAGTTTGGTCCGTCTCTACACAGGCTTGCAGATGAATAGCGCCAATCGCACCGCTGTGTTAACTCCTGAGTTACTAGAAAAATTTAGCCAATACACATCCAATCTTCATCTGCTGCATGGCCCTGAGTCCCCAGTCTCACAAGCACTTGCCGCACACCGCTTTGATATGGCTCTGGAAATCTTTAACCAGACCCGTGACCTCTTTGCAGACCACGCTATTGAGTGTGTATCGCACTTAGTTGCTGGCAGTGGGCCACGCTCAACAGCCCATGCTGCACGTTCTCTGATCTTTGCTCGTGATAACGATATTGATGCAGTCATTACCAATGCCGCTCGTATGCGAGATCGCACCGATGGACCCTTAGCTGATGTCCTTGATTGTGCTCGTCAATTGGTGCCGCTGCATCCACGTAATGTGGAGCGTCGTAATGCTGAAGCGTATGTAAAGAGCAGTGATGAGATGATTTCCTTAGCTGCGGAGATTGCGCGAGCAGCAGGAGAGCGCACACCACGTGCACTCCTTAAGACAACGCGTCAGTGGGCAGAGCGCGCAGTCCTATCTGCCCATCGCGATATTGGTTTAGGTGGCATCCATCTACCCGAGCCCCATGTTGTGGGCGCCGAGTCACCTGCTGCAATGCGCACCTTGCTACGCACTCGCTCTGAAGCTGGAATCAATTGGCGCTATAACGATGGCGCAACCATTGCTAAAGCGCGAGCACGACTTGATGACGAACTCGCCATCGTTGCAACGCTGGGGTATGAGTCCTATTTCTTAACAGTTGCCGACATTACCGATATGGCAAGGGGCGCCGACATTCGCGTTGCAGCACGTGGCAGTGGTGCAGGATCTCTCATCTGCCACTTACTTGGAATATCAGGAGTGGACCCCATGCAACATGGGTTATTGATGGAGCGTTTCTGCTCACCACTTAGGCGCGCACTTCCTGATATTGATATCGATGTGGAATCAGCTAGGCGCCTTGAAATCTATGAGATGGTCTTTAAAAAGTATGGGCCTGATAGGTGGGATCAACCAGGACTTATTTCACGCTGTGCAACCGTTGCCATGGTTGATACCTATCGTGCACGTAATGCAATCCGTGATGCAGGGGCAGCGCTCGGCATGCCTGCAATGGAGATTGATCTACTTGCGAAATCGATGCCGCATATTCGCGCAGGCAATATCGATGCAGCGCTGAACTCACTACCTGAACTCAAGGACTTCAATACATCGGCGCCTCTTACTCGCGCCACTATTGCACTTGCTGCACGCCTTGATGGTCTGCCACGACACTTAGCGATGCACCCCTGCGCCATGGTCTTATCTGATGCTGCCTTTCTTGATCGCGCACCTGTGCAATTCAACGCTGGTGGTTTTCCTATGGTCGAATTTGATAAAGATGATGTGGAAGATATCGGTCTACTCAAACTCGATATCTTGGGCGTAAGGATGCAATCGGCGATTGCACATGCTGTGCATGAGATTAAGAGAGTGGAAGATCAAGAACTCGATATCGATGCGGTAGCACTCGATGATGCTGATACCTACGCACTCATCCAATCAACGCGCACCCTCGGAATCTTCCAAGTGGAAAGCCCCGGGCAACGCGAACTCGTTGGAAAGCTCGAACCTCGCACCTTTAACGATTTGATTATCGATATCTCACTCTTTAGACCAGGGCCGGTTAAGAGCGACATGATTCGCCCATTCCTTGAAGCACGCCATGGCTTTCGCCCGGCGCAGATTATTCATCCTGATCTGCTGCCGATCTTGTCTGAAACTGAAGGCGTTGTTGTCTTTCACGAACAAGTGATCTCGATTATCTCTGTGATGACAGGTATCTCCTTGGCTGCAGCTGATGAGAAGCGCAGAGCGCTGGGGGATAGGGCTGGGCAACAAGAGGTCTGTGATTGGTTCTTTCCTGCTGCCACAGAACGTGGCTATGAACTGAAAGTGATTACTGAAATCTGGGATGTTCTGCGCGCCTTTGCATCCTTTGGTTTCTGTAAAGCACATGCGGCTGCCTTTGCTCTACCCACCTATCAATCAGCATGGCTAAAAACTCATCACCCTGCAGCCTTTATCGCAGGGATATTGACCCACGACCCTGGCATGTATCCCAAGCGGTTGCTACTTGATGAAGCGCGCCAAATTGGTGTGGGAATCGCACCCCTTGATATCAATACATCATCTGCTGACTATCGCATCGAGCGCACACTCGATGGCGATGCTGTGCGTATTGCATTCTCTAGCGTTGCAGGAATATCAGAGAAAGAGATTGCATCGATTATTACCGGCCAGCCCTATATCGACTTGGCCGACTTCTATCGCAGATCGGGTGCATCAACACCGGTGGTGGAGAATCTGATTATGACCGGAGCCTTTGATTCGGTGCATACCAATCAGCGCGATTTACTCTTGCACTTTAGTGACTTACAGAAATCACCAGTTGCACATATTCCAGGATCACAACTGACCTTTGGTTTTGCAGCTCCTGCACTTGAAAGCAGTGGCCTGCAGCCACTAAATATGGCTGAGAAGGTGCGCAGTGAAGTTGAACGGCTCGGCATGGATGTCACCCAACATATGCTCAGCTTCTATGCGCCATTTCTCAATGCAATTGGTGCTGTGAAATCCTCTGACTTACTCTCACTGCGCTCTAATTCATCAGTCCTTGTTGCAGGAGTGAAGGTGGCGCTGCAAACACCGCCGGTGCGCTCGGGTCGTCGCGTCATCTTCTTAACTCTCGATGATGGTTATGGGTGTAGTGATTCAACATTCTTTCCTGATGCACAAGTCGATCATGCATCAACTCTCTATTCGACATCACTTCTCTTGGTGCGCGGGCAGACCCGTCGCACAGGCGCCCGCGGTATCTCTATCCGCGCAACAGCAGTGTGGGACTTAAGGCTTGCTTACGAAAAATGGCGAAGCCAAGCAGATAGTGTGGCGATATGAGTATGCAAGAGGCGCAGGAGCCCACCATCTTGCATGTCGATATGGATGCCTTCTATGCATCAGTCGCTGAACTCGATAACCCGCAATATAAAGGCAAGGCACTTGTTGTCGGAGCTGGCGTGCGCGGAGTAGTTCTGTCGGCAAACTATGAAGCTCGCAAATTTGGAATTAGAGCTGCGATGCCGGTGGGACGTGCAAAGCGGATGGCACCGCATGCCATCTTTATCCCACCTGAACACCATAGATACTCTGAAATCTCAGAGCGCGTGATGACAATCTTTAACTCCTACACGCCACTGGTGGAGCCAATATCTCTCGATGAAGCATTTCTCGATGTCACAGGTTCTAAGAAGCTATTTGGCACAGGGCGTGAGATAGCAGCGTTGATTCGTGCGCAGGTGGAGAAAGAGGAAGGCATTACCTGCTCAGTTGGTATCGCACCTTCTAAATTCATCGCAAAGCTGGCATCCCAACATTGCAAACCTAATGGCATGCTGGAAATTAAATCTGATCGCATCCTTGAATTTCTTCATCCACTTCCTGTGCGCGCTATCTGGGGAGTGGGACCAAAGACAGCTGAATCCCTCGATCGCTTAGGGCTACATACCGTTGCTGATATCGCCAATACTGCGCGCTCCACACTCATTCGCGCACTGGGGGATGCAACAGGTGAATCACTCTATGAACTTGCATGGGGGCGCGATTATCGCGATGTGGTGGTCAATGAACCAGAGAAAAGTATCGGCAATGAAGAGACATTCTCACGCGATATAGATTCACCGGAGGAGATCTTGCGCGAATTCTTGCGGATGAGTGAGAAAGCTACTGCGCGTTTGCGCGATGCGGGACTCTTTGCAAAGACGATCACCATCAAAATTAAATTTGCAGATTTCACATCGATTACGCGCTCTAAGACTCTGCCACTTGCTATCGATAGCACCCATGAGACTTATGAAGTGGTGAAGAAGTTATATCTGGCCCTGCGCAATGACGGCGCTCGTATTCGCTTAGTGGGGGTCTCCTTAAGTAACTTGCAGGAGGATGTGCCGGTCCAACTTGAACTCGGGGCCCGTGAACGCGGGTGGCGAGAGGCAGATAGCGCTATAGATAAGGCAACTGCCCGATTTGGCAGCGCCAGTGTGCGCCCAGGACGCTTAATTGAGCCCGAAAAGGGGCAGGAGAGCGAGTAAGTAGCGCGTATTTAGGAACTGTTCTATTCTGACCGTATGCCTTTATCTGATCGCGAACGTCGCCTGCTGGCTGAGATGGAAGAAGCTCTCGCCACAGATGACCCACGCCTTCAATCACGTTTAGCTGCCACAACGATGACTGCCTCTCGTCCACGGATCCTTCTCGGAGTGAGCTTGAGCTTTATCGGTATCGCCATCATCTTCGGTGGGTTGATCTCAAAGACCACTCCTGTGGGAGTAATCGGCTTCCTCGTGGCGCTGGTGGGCGTTCTCATGCTCATACGCTCCATCGGCTCTATCTCTACTACCCGCACATCAACTCCCAAGGGAGCCCGTAAATCCTTCAGCGCTCGCCTTGAGGAGCGTTGGGATCGTCGTAACTTCCAGTAAGTAAGCCCCTACCCCTCAAGCCCTGGCCAGATGGTCGGGGCTTTTTTCTTGCCCGAATTAGGCCCAGAAAGGGTGGGGAGAGGTGGGGCGGGATAGGGAAAATAATGGGTAAGAGTGGTGTAAAAAGGGGGAAAGTGGTGTAAAGTGGGGAATTGAGCGCTGAATTCACGCTCAGACCAACTTGGGGAAGGTGGTGAAAACGATGTTTCTCGGCACACATGAACCACGCCTTGATGAGAAAGGTCGCCTGATCCT
>JBILBC010000002.1:0-57732 GCA_044353885.1 Candidatus Planktophila sp.
GCTTTGATTTATCAAGGCCCGGTAGCGCAGTTGGTTAGCGCGCCGCCCTGTCACGGCGGAGGTCGCGGGTTCAAGTCCCGTCCGGGTCGCGAAAGAAGAGAGTGTCCACACGCTCTCTTCTTTTTTAACTACAGCAGCATCACAACTACATATTGGCTCGGTAGCTCAGTTGGTACGAGCGCGCGACTGAAAATCGTGAGGTCGACAGTTCGATCCTGTCCCGAGCCACAACTCTTCAATAACAATAATCACTAGAGAAGTGTGGGCTCGCCCATCAGCTCTTCAAGCTTTCCTTGGAGAGTTTTTTCATCTCCTTCAACTAAGAGCCTCTTATCGCGGCCAAGTTCCCCGAAGACAATTGTGAAATCTCGAGCCCGAAGATCAAAAGCCTTTGCTAACTCTTTAATCACTGCTTGATTGGCTTTGCCATCGACTGCAGGTGCTTGCACTGCAACGACTAACCGTGGGGGTTGTCCGACACTTCCGCCAACTTTATTTCGCGAAGTGTTAGGACGAACTCTAATCTCTAGAAGAAAAGGCACTACTGCGTGAAGAGAGGTGGCTTAGCCTGCAGAGCCAGAACCTGAAGGTCCTGCCTTGCGCTGAACTTGTGGAGCTCCACCGCTGCGTTGTCCGCCGCGAATCTTTGAGCCACCTTCAGAATGTGTTTGAGTGCCTGGAGCGCCCTTCTTATTCTTCTTTGCTTCAAGGGCAGCAAGCATTCTTGCTTTTACATCATCATTCTTATCGGCCATGGTGTGAGTCTACCCCTCAGATGGAATTCGTAAGAAATACACCAGTTTTGCCAGCCAGAGCGCTGCGCCAATGATGATGAGAGGCAATCCATAGGTATCAGGCCAGGTATAGATAGCAAGTGCGATAAAGCCGTAGAAAATTGCAAGTCCCCACAGAGTAAAAGCTGTGATTCGACGATTAAGTCCTACTCGCATCAATCGATGAGACAAGTGATCGCGTCCACCTTGGAAAGGTGAGATGCCTCGATAGAGGCGTGAAATAACGGCGACAGTGGTGTCCAAGATGGGAGTTGCCATCAAGAAGAGAGGAATAGCAAGTGATTTATAGGAAGGAATTACTCCTGGGCTTAAGCGAATCGTTAAAACAGAGATGATGATGCCGAGAAAGAGTGAACCAGCATCGCCCATATAGATCTTTGCAGGATGGCGATTCCAGATGAGAAATCCTGCTGTGGCGCCGGCTGTCACGATGGCAAGTGCGCTGACCAAAATCTGCTGGCGATCATAAGCAATAAAGAAGAGGAAGAAGGTAATGACGGCAACAGTGCCCGCCGCTCCTCCATCGTGATTATCAAAGAAGTTGATCGAATTACAGACTCCCACAATCCATAACACTGTGATGAAGTAATTAAGTAGATGGTTATTAAAGGCAAAGCCCATGGTGTCTGTGACAGTCAGAATGACTGCAACGATAATTCCTGTAAAGGTCTGTGCAACAAGGCGTGGCCATGGCTCAAGACCTTTGAGGTCATCCCAGAGACCCATCGCAGAGATTGCCATCGCAGGGACTAAGACAAAGCTTGCTAACTTAAAAGTTTCGGCAGAGAAATCAACTGCAAGAAGTGAGCCATAGGATGCTGCAACAATTCCCACAGCGATTGCCACTCCCCCTAAATAGGGAACGGCTTCTTTCTGTGCTTTGCGTGCAAGAGTTGGTGCATCAACTGCATCCATGCGTAGTGCGAGTTGGCGAATCGGTGGAGTAATCAGTCCAACAAAAATCAGGGTGAGAAAACCCAGTAAGAAAAATTGCTCGATGGAATAATTCATAGTGCTAATAAGAGATTAGTTCTGGGCCTTGAAATAGTTTGTGCGAAGTTCATCAACTTCAGATTTACGATATCTACGATGTCCACCCAATGTGCGAATCGAGGTGAGCTTTCCTGCCTTTGCCCAACGAGTAACTGTCTTGGGATCGACGCCAAATAGATCTGCAACTTCGCGAGGAGTCAGCAAAACTTCTGCATCAGGCAGACGATTCATATGCTCTCCCAAAGTTATGTGCTAGCTAGAGCTCGGACTGAAATGTCCGTTTTGCTCCGTAATGACGGGAAGTATTCCCCACAGATGCCGCTGCTGGCAATACCGCAGAAGATGAATAAATGAGCGCTATATGGCTGATTCGAAGGCTTGAACGGTGCGCCAGCGGCTCACAAGCCGCTCATATCCCTGACCAGCAACTGATCCATCACCTGCTGCAAGACCAGACAAGCTAAATGCCACATCTTCAATCGATGAATCTTCATTGATCCCATCAAGGCCATCTCTGCGCAGTGCTGCATCCAGATAGGCAGCTAAACCGCCGTAATCGAGTTCGACCAGTGATTGCGGATGAAAGAGTTCTAACCAATCAATCATATTTTCAATCTCTTGCTCGACAGGTCCTTGTCCAAAAGCACCCAGAA
The DNA here is from genome assembly GCA_044353885.1 of Candidatus Planktophila sp. Classification (GTDB taxonomy): domain Bacteria; phylum Actinomycetota; class Actinomycetes; order Nanopelagicales; family Nanopelagicaceae; genus Planktophila. Next base: position 2,441 of record JBILBC010000002.1, read on the forward strand.
CAATTTCATGAGATGAAAGGGCGCGCTCCCGCGCCTTTGCCATCGTGGTGCGAGCGAAAGAATAAGGTCCATCATCATCTTCTCCACGCACTCTCTCTTCGGGTGTGTAGAGGGAGAACCAACGTGGAGGAATAATCCAATTTTCAGTGATGATATGCGGGACGCGATCTTCCAATAAATCAACGCCGGTAGTAATTACTTCCTCCAGTGATGGCGGAATAAAAAATGGCGTAATTGAAGATGGAAGTGATTCTTTAAAATCATCCAGTGCTGCCCAGCAACGAGTTGCTGTTGACCATGGGGAGACATAACGAAGTCCATTGATATCAAGAACGTGTGCACCATCAGGGCGAACTGCAGGTGGTTCAGGGAAAACTAAACGGCGAAGTGCGAGCGCCTGCTCTTCTATGCGCGAATCAATAGATGCATCAATATTCTGCCAACGAATTCGGTCGACAGGTTCAAATGCTGAAAGTGGTTCGTAGATACGAAGGGATGCAACGTACGGAGTTGGTCTCACGCTCGTGGGATGTAATTACCTTCAGCAAAGGGATCGTCATCATCCTGGTTCTGCTGATTAGGAACATCACCATGGAGTTCCTTCGTGAGGCGATCGAGATCCATCTCCTGAGAGTTGTACTTCAAGTCGCGAGCAACCTTGGTTTGCTTTGCTTTTGCACGGCCGCGGCCCATGGGCGACCTCCTTACGTATAGCTGATGTGTCAGGCGCGTAGGTTATCGCGCCTGAGCTCCTGACTCCAAAGCAACGGCAAATGAGCCTGTTTTCACCCTATGGCGCAGGGCGAAGTAGCCCACGACCTGCAGGAAGACGCTCAGGGTCATCGTCGGGATGCGAAAGCGATGGTCTCCGATGGTTCCCATGGCCACCAGCCATGAGATCACGACTGGGATGGCGCTTGCATAGGCAAGGTTTGAATAGATGCCCTTCATCGATCTGAGCCAGAAGAATCCAATAAAGAAGAGTGAGATGCAGCCGATGACCCAGAAGAAGGAAATTCCGCGCCCTACTGATTTATAGACCAGATCATTTCCGGATTGGCTGCCCTTAGCAATATTCACAATCGGATTGACCTTCAGCCACGGATTACGCGCCATCGTTCCATTGCCGAGCGGACCTGACCAAGGTGTCCAATAGAACCAAGCCTTATTGATGAATAGGCGCATTGATTTACCAGGGTTACTTGCATACCACTTGATCACGCACTTCACGACATCGTTATCTGTAGTCGCTGTTGCAGGAGGTGTGGGTTCACATGGAATATCAGGACCAGTTCGTGCATAACCGCCTTGCGTTTCATCTCCAGCGCCAATGCGCATCGTCACGCCAAGGTTTGTTGAAATAACAGCCTTATCAATGGACTCTATATTGCGTTGCATCATGATGGCTGGAGCAAGAGTCATCACTCCAACAACACCCACAAGTATCAGTGCCTGTGCTTTGCGACCCTTGGTAATGAGAGCCCAGAAAAGTGCAATCACAATGGATGTGAGAATCCAGCGAGGCTGCATAAAGGAGGCAAGTGCTGAGAAGAAACCAACTGCAATGACTCGCAGAATAAATTGCCGATCATGGCCGCTCTGTCGTGACTTCATAATCAGACCAACAACCATCAACATACACGCTGCAATAGGGCTCTCATATCCGACTGCAAGTGAGCTCAGTGAGAGAGTCGGGTTAAAAGCAAGAGCAAGGCCGATGAGGAACATATATGGCTGCAACTTTGTTCCGCGTAGTTGCTTGACGAAGTAATAACTGGAGTATGCATAGAAAATCGATTGAGTAAATGCAATCAGATAAATAACGTGGGCTAATGAAATCTTTGTAAGTAACCAAATAAGAATTGGGTAACCAGCTGGCCAGTAGGACAAGATGCTCTTATCGCTGAAATAACCTTGCTGAAGTAGGCCATCAACACCACTTAAGTAGTTCTCACCATCGGCGCCAAGCCATCCACCGAGCACCGCACCATCTGAGCCTTTGATATTGGCCATGATGATCAACTTAATGAAGAAGGCAAAGACGGGAATACCAATGAGGTAGAAATTAATCTTCTTTGCAGATGTTGCCTGCTTCTTCTGCGCCAGCTTGGACTTACTTGCCATCAGTTTTACCCCTTGTAGTCAGAGACCAAGTATGAACGAGCAGCGTCCTTATCTCCAGAAGGCTCAACGACACCGGCAATCCATGCTGACATTCCGCGCGCTGCCAGTGAACGAATAACCAAATCTGCAACTGATGGGTCAACGACCGCCGACATTCCAATTCCGCAGTTCCAGGTGCGCTCCATATCCTCTTGTGGCACGGATGCAACATCAGCCAAGAACTTAGTTGCCGCTGGAAGTGTCCACGTGGATCGGTCGTACTGCGCACTCAGCCCTGCAGGGATAACACGTGCTGTGTTATCTGCAAGCCCACCACCTGTGATGTGGCTAAAGGTGCGCAGGTTCTCACCTTGCGCTCTTATGAGTGCAAGACAATCGAGGGAGTAAATCTCAGTGGGGGTAAGAAGAATTTCACCCAGTGATTGCGAGAGACCTTCATAGGTCTGTGAAAGATCAAGCTTCTGTGAAGAAAGAATATGGCGAATCAGTGAATACCCATTTGCATGAAAACCACTAGCTGGCATCGCAACAATCACATCACCTGCCTTCACGCGATGAGCACCGAGCTGCTTATCTGCATCAACTACTCCAGTTGCAGCCCCTGCGATATCGAATTCATCTTCGCCAAGAAGCCCTGGATGTTCTGCAGTCTCCCCACCAATCAGCGCTGTTCCTGCTTTCTCACATCCTCGTGCAATTCCAGCCACAATATCTGCAATACGTTCAGGGATAACTTTTCCCACAGCAATGTAATCAGTCATAAAGAGTGGTTCTGCCCCACAGACAACGAGATCATCAACAACCATGGCAACAAGATCTTCACCGATGGTGTCGTACTTACCCATCGCTCGTGCAATCTCAGTCTTGGTGCCAACACCATCTGTTGATGTTGCAAGAAGTGGTTGCTTCATCTCCTTCAGCGCTGATGCATCAAAGAGTCCAGCAAATCCGCCGATTCCACCCATGACTTCTGGGCGAGATGCTCGGGCAATCGATGCCTTCATGAGCTCTACTGCGCGATCTCCTGCATCGATATCAACGCCAGAATCTTTATACGTTGCCATTACTTATGGACCTTCTCTGTCTGCACATCAGTTACTTCAAGGCGCATCTTGCCTTCAGACATATCTGTAGGGATCGCAATCGGATAGACACCTGAGAAACATGCGTGGCAGAGCTTAGATTCATCGACATTAGTTGCCTCAATCAAGCCTTCTTCAGAGACATAGGCAAGTGAATCCGCACCAATAGAACGACGGATCTCCTCCACCTCAAGACCGCTAGCAATGAGTTCCGCGCGGGTTGCAAAGTCGATTCCGTAGAAACATGGCCACTTCACAGGAGGCGATGAGATACGCACGTGAATTTCCAGTGCTCCGGCCTCGCGCAACATACGCACCAATGCGCGTTGTGTATTTCCACGAACAATCGAGTCATCGACAACGATGATGCGCTTTCCTTCAATAATTTCGCGAAGCGGATTGAGCTTGAGGCGAATACCGAGCTGGCGAATTGTCTGTGATGGCTGAATAAATGTGCGGCCCACATAAGAGTTCTTGACTAGTCCTAATCCATAAGGAATTCCTGATTGTTTTGCATAACCAATAGCAGCAGGTGTTCCAGATTCAGGAACAGGGATAACAAGATCTGCATCAACGGGAGCTTCAATCGCCAAACGCTGACCAATACGGCCGCGCACAGCATGAATACCTTGTCCTGCAATCGTTGTATCAGGACGAGCAAGATAGACATATTCGAAGATGCAACCTTTTGGCTCTGGCTTTGCCCACATCTCAGAGCGAATTCCATCTTCATTAATTGCGAGGAATTCACCAGGTTCAACTTCACGAACAAATGCAGCGCCGACGATATCCAGGGCTGCAGATTCAGAAGCCACAACCCAGCCACGCTCTAGCTTTCCAATAACAAGTGGGCGAACTCCATGGCGATCGCGCGCTGCATACAAAGTATGTTCATCCATAAAGACGAGTGAGAATGCGCCTTCAAGTTTTGGCAATACTGCCATTGCACTTGCTTCAACATTCTTCTCATCCTGCAGACCAATGAGCGCTGTCATGATCTCTGTATCTGTCGTTGCTCCTCGATCATTTTTCGGAACATCTACTTCAAGTTTCTGCACTAACTCTGCAAGGTCTCCAGTGTTGGTGAGATTGCCATTATGGGCAAGTGCCAACGTTCCATACTTTGTTGGGCGAAGCGTGGGTTGTGCATTGACCCATGTGCTAGATCCTGTTGTGCTGTAACGGCAGTGGCCAATGGCAAGGCTGCCGACAAGGGAAGCTAAATCTGTCTCAGTAAAGACCTGTGAAACAAGGCCCATATCCTTATAGACCAAGATGCGTTCACCATCAGATGTTGCAATACCAGCTGATTCTTGACCGCGATGTTGAAGTGCATAGAGACCGTAGAAGGTTAACTTTGCTACTTCTTCACCCGGTGCCCACACGCCAAAGACTCCACATGCATCTTGCGGACCTTTATCATCCTCAAGAACATTGTGATTTAGCAATCCATCGGGGCGACGGCTCATGGGGTCATCCTAAGCGGTAGTAGTTGGGTTAAATCTGCGCGCACACCAGATGCCACAATCAAGCCTTCAGACATTGCATCAGCCCAGCTTTTCTCACCACTGGCAAGTGCAAGCCATGTCTGTGCATCCATCTCAATCACATTCGGTGGAGTTCCACGAGTATGCGTTGGACCCTCACCACATTGCACTGCTGCATAGGGTGGGATGCGAACTTCAATGGCGCGACCAGGTGAGCGTTGCGTAAGAAGAGCAAGAGTCTGCTTCACTTCTTCAAGCACCTTGGGATCGCGCATCCAAATTACCCAAACAACCTAGGGAAAGTTCCAGTATGCGCCGTGCGAAGTTCGGTCAGTGAAATCTTCGCGTCGTTAATCACGAGTGAATCTCCCCCAGTGCTTCCAATCTTTGTGAGTGCAATCTTCTGTGATGCAGCCTCACTGGTAAGAGCTGCAGTCTGAGATGGATCAATCGCAACTACAACGCGTCCTGGTGTTTCGCTCAAGAGGGCAAGACCAACGTTTTCTAGTTGCACCGTTGCTCCTGTGTTATAGCGAAGGACCATTTCTGTAAGCGTTGCTGATAATCCACCTTGGCTTAAATCATGTGCTGCCGTGAAAATCTTCTTTGTGCGACCTGCAACGAGCAGTTCAATCAAACGCATTTCACGTTGAAGATCTGCAATCGGTGCAACGCCTCCACGTTGATTATGCATATAGGCCCATTCACTACCGGCAAGGTGATTCTCAGTCTCACCAAGGAGGTAGAGATCAAGACCTGCGCGATCAAATGACATTGGTGTGCGAGTACGAACGTCATCGATGACGCCAAGTACGCCAATGACAGGGGTTGGAAGGATGGCAACTGCTCCTGTCTGGTTATAGAAGGAGACATTTCCACCTGTGACAGGAAGACCCATTTCAAGGCAACCATCTGCAAGTCCTCGAACAGATTCAGCGAATTGCCACATCACACCTGGATCTTCAGGAGAACCAAAGTTAAGGCAGTTGGTGACAGCAAGTGGCTTTGCACCAGCTGTTGCAATATTGCGTGCAGCTTCTGCCAGTGCCAACTTCGCACCTTCATAAGGATTCAAGTATGACCAGTTGGCATTGGCATCTGTCGCTATTGCAACACCCAGATGTGTCTTCTCATCAATACGAACCATTCCAGAATCATCTGGTTGAGATTGAATTGAATTTCCTTGGACATAACGGTCGTATTGATCGGTCACCCATGACTTATCTGCAAGGTTGGGAGTTGCAGCAAGTTTGAGAACAGTTGCCTTAATCTCTTCAGCTGTTGAGGGAATTGGAACGTTGATAACTTCCTTGGCAACTACATCAATATATGCAGGTTGTGCAAGTGGGCGGTTATATACCGGACCATCGTGTGCCACAGTGCGAGGTGGAACATCGACAATCAATTCACCATTCCAGGTAATTTCAAGATGGTTGCCATCGGTGACTTCACCGATGACGGTCACAGTGACATCCCACTTCTCGCAGATTTCAAGAAAGCGTGCAATCTTGCTTGGTTCAACAATTGCGCACATACGCTCTTGTGATTCTGACATCAGAATTTCTTCAGGAGATAGCGATGGATCGCGCAATGGAACCTTGTCTAGTTGCACCTTCATGCCACCTGAACCACCGGATGCCAGCTCTGATGTTGCACAGGAAAGTCCAGCACCACCAAGATCTTGAATACCAACAACAAGATCTTCGGCAAAGATTTCAAGAGAACACTCAATCAATACCTTTTCAACAAAGGGATCTCCCACCTGAACTGCAGGACGCTTTGCAGGTCCCTTAGATTCAAATGTTTCAGATGCTAAAACGGAGACGCCACCAATTCCATCGCCACCTGTCTTTGCACCGTATAGAACAACGAGATTTCCAGCACCGGCTGCCTTTGCAAGCTTGATATCGCTATGTTTCATAACGCCCACACAGAGCGCATTCACAAGTGGATTGCCGAGATAGGTCTGATCGAAGACAACTTCGCCACCGATGTTAGGTAAGCCAAGACAGTTTCCATATCCACCAACGCCAGCAATGATTCCTGGCAAGACGCGACGTGTATCAGCTGCATCCGCTGGTCCAAAGCGAAGTGGATCCATGACTGCGATAGGACGTGCACCCATTGTCAAAATATCGCGAACGATTCCACCCACACCAGTTGCTGCGCCTTGATATGGCTCAATAAATGATGGGTGGTTGTGTGATTCGATCTTAAAAGTAACGGCATATCCCTGTCCGACATCGACCACGCCAGCATTTTCACCAATGCCGACAAGGAGTGCATCAGTCTTTACTGCCTTATCCCCAAATTGCTTCAGGTGAACTTTGGAAGATTTGTAGGAACAGTGCTCAGACCACATGACTGAATACATTGCCAGCTCTGATGATGTGGGACGGCGACCAAGAATCTCTTTGATCCGCGCATATTCATCAGGCTTAAGACCAAGCTCCGCAAATGGTTGTGTTGTATCTGGATTGCTCTGTGCATGGGCGACAGTATCTAGTGCCATTACTTCACCATCGCTTTCAATACAGATGTGAAGAACCCAAGGCCATCTGCAGATGGACCGGTGAGTGAATCAATTGCATGTTCAGGGTGTGGCATCAAGCCAACGATGTTGCCACGCTCGTTAGTAATTCCAGCAATCAGATTACGAGAGCCATTGGGATTTTCTCCCACATAGCGAGCAATGATGCGACCTTCACCCTCTAGCATTGCAAGAGTTTGGTCATCGCACATATATGCGCCTTCACCATTTTTTAGTGGAATCACAATCTCTTGGCCTTGTGTAAAGGATGATGTCCACGCTGTATTGGTATTTTCAATACTGATCTTCTGATCACGGCATAAGAAGTGAAGTTCGTGATTACGTGTAAGAGCACCTGGAATCAAATGTGCTTCGGCAAGGACCTGAAAGCCGTTACAGATACCAAGTAGAGGCATGCCACCTTGGGCTGCTTTGATAATCGGCTCCATCACTGGAGAGAAACGCGAGATTGCACCGCAACGAAGATAGTCGCCATAGGAGAAGCCACCAGGGAGGATGACCGCGTCCACTCCGTGAAGATCTGCATCGTTATGCCAGAGCGCTACTGCCTCACCACCTGCATGGCGAACCGCGCGAGCAGCATCTCGATCATCGAGAGTGCCTGGAAAAGTTACAACACCAATTTTCATACTTATTACTTCTCCACTCGCACTGTGAAGTTTTCAATAACAGGGTTTGAAAGAAGCTTCTCTGCAGCCTTTTCAACATCCGCGAGCTGCGCCACAGTTGGTTCTCCATCTACTTCGATTTCAAAGCGCTTTCCTTGACGAACATCCTTAGCAAAGGTGAATCCAAGTCGAGGAAGAGCAGCAGCAACTGCCTTACCTTGTGGGTCGAGAATCTCGGGCTTTAACATCACATCAACCACGATCTTTGCCATTTTTATCTCCCTGTTGTTAGAACTTGCTACCGGTAATTCTTTCGAAGGCTTGCTCATATCGCGCCGCAGTTTTCTCAACGATCTCTGCAGGCAATTCTGGAGGTGTGGACTTCTTATCCCATCCACTTGTTGTCAACCAATCACGGACAAATTGCTTATCAAATGATGACTGTGACGCACCTGGTGCCCAACCATCGGCCTCCCAGAAACGAGATGAGTCAGGAGTCAGCGCTTCATCGCCCAATGTGATTTCACCCGCCATATTGATTCCAAATTCAAATTTAGTATCAGCAAGAATGATTCCTCGACTGCTCGCAAAATCTGCTGCAGTGTCATACAACTTGAGCGTTAAATCGCGAAGTTCTTCTGCCTGATCTGCGCCAACAATCTTTGCAGCGCTGTCGAAATCAATATTAATATCGTGATCGCCAATTTCAGCCTTTGTAGCCGGCGTGAAGATGCTTGCAGGAAGTTGTGAGCCATCTACTAACCCTGCTGGGAGTGGGTTTCCACATACCGCTTGATTGGATGAGTATTCAGTAAGTCCACTACCGGTGAGATATCCACGAGCCACACACTCAATCGCAAACATCTCAAGCGGTTGAACAATGACTGCGCGATCAGCTACTGATGCAGGCACTTCATCGCTAATGATGTGGTTGGGGACAATATCTGCAAGGAGTTCAAACCAGAAGAGTGAGAGCTGGGTAAGGATTGCACCCTTATTGGGAATTGTTGTGGGTAATACCCAATCAAAGGCTGAGATGCGATCAGATGCTACGAGAAGGATTTCTCCAGATTCGTTTGTATAGAGATCGCGTACTTTTCCTGTGCGCAGGTGCTTCCAGCCATCGATAGATGGTGCTGGCGGTGCGCCAGCTGCGCCGAAGCCGCTCACCGGATAGAGGCGGGTTTGTACTGCGCTGCGGCAGGGTGCGCGGATGTAATCGCATCGATGCGACTGACAACTCGAGCTACTTGTTGGCGAGCATCGCCAGTAAATTCAATGGGGTTACCAATTAACGCATCAAGCTCTGCGCGCTTAAATGGAATGCGAGCATCGCCAGCAATGGCATCAAGGAAATTATTTGCTTTGCCTTCACGCATGCCAAGGGCAGCAGCAACTGCATGTTCCTTGATTGCTTCATGTGCAGCCTCGCGACCAACGCCAGCTTTAACGGATGCCATCAAAATCTTCGTTGTCGCAAGGAAAGGTAGGTAGCGCTCGAGCTCTGCAGAGATCACTGCAGGAAATGCTCCGAACTCATTGAGTACTGTGAGTATCGTTTCAAGCAAACCATCCATTGCATAGAAAGCATCAGGAAGTGCAACGCGACGAACAACGCTGCAAGAGACATCGCCTTCATTCCATTGGTTGCCAGCAAGTTCAGAGACCATCGATGCGTAGCCACGCAAAACAACAGTGAGGCCATTGACTCGTTCGCATGAACGAGTATTCATCTTGTGTGGCATTGCAGATGAGCCAACTTGGCCTGCTTTAAAGCCTTCTGTAACAAGTTCAGCACCTGCCATAAGGCGGATTGATGTTGCAAGAGAAGATGGTGAAGCAGCTAACTGCACAAGAGTTGTGAGAACTTCATAATCCAGTGAACGTGGATAAACCTGACCGGTTGAGTCGAGCACGCGATCAAAACCAAGCTCTTTAGCAATCGCAGCTTCCAGTGATTGGTGAGCTTCTGTCGAACCTAAGAGATCGATGGAATCTTGCGCAGTTCCTACTGGGCCCTTAATTCCGCGCATTGGATAGCGGCCTTGAAGTGATGCAAGGCGCTCATATGCATAGAGAAGTTCTTCAGCAGCTGAAGCAAATCGCTTACCAAGAGTGGTGATCTGTGCTGGAACATTATGTGAACGGCCCGCAATTGGTTGATCTGCATACTGCGCAGCTTTCACGCCAAGAGCTGCAAGAAGTGCCACAGTCTTATCGTGAACAATCGCAAGTCCATCACGAACTTGCAGAGCTTCAATATTTTCTGTCAGGTCACGACTAGTCATTCCAGCGTGTATTGCTTCATGGCCAGCAAGTGCGTTGAACTCTTCAATACGAGCTTTCACATCATGGCGTGTGATTTTTTCACGTGCATCAATCGATGCTAAATCAACTTTCGTTACAACTTTTTCGTAATCTTTAATGACAGCATCAGAGATTGCATGTCCAAGCTTTGATTGCGCACGAGCAACTGCAAGCCATAGCTTGCGCTCTGCAATAATTTTCTGTTCTGGCGCAAAGACCTGGCGCATCTCATTCGATGCATAACGATCGGCTAATACGCTCACTGGTGCATTCTCCCCCATTTAATTGCCCTTCTCAGCGACCGACGCATTGAGCGCGATATCAGAGCGATAGAAGGAACCTTCGAGTTCAATCTGTGAGATTGCGCGGTATGCGCGGTCGCGAGCTTCAGTCAGATCAGAACCCGTTCCGGTCACAGTCAAGACTCGACCTCCGGTTGAAAGAAGTGAGCCACCATTGAGTGTTGTCCCTGCATGAAAGACCTGGGATTTATCAATCGTGGGAATGGATGAAACAACTGATCCAGTCTTAGGTGAATCTGGATAACCCTGCGCAGCAAGAACTACGGTGACAGCGCTTTCATCGCGCCATTGCAAAACTGCATCATCTAAATTATCTGTTGCAGCGTTATAGAGAAGAGTTGCAAGTGGAGTCATCAGACGTGGAATGAGGACTTGTGTCTCAGGATCGCCAAAGCGCGCATTAAATTCAATCACTCGAATTCCATCATCGGTAAGAGCAAGTCCTGCATAGAGCAAGCCAACAAATGGAGTTCCTCGAGCTGCCATCTCAGCAATCATCGGGGCTAATACCTTTTCATACGTCTCTTCAACGATGTCATCAGGTGCCCATGGAAGTGGTGAGTAAGCACCCATGCCGCCGGTGTTAGGTCCTTCATCACCGTCGTATGCGCGCTTGTAATCTTGCGCCGGTTGCATCGGCAGAATATTTCGGCCATCAGAAATTCCAAAGAGTGAAATCTCTGGGCCATCGAGATACTCCTCAATAACAACACGTGAACAGCTCAATGCATGATCAAGTGCTACCTGGCGATCGTTTGTAACAACAACACCTTTGCCAGCAGCAAGTCCATCATCTTTAACAACGTAGGGAGCGCTGAAAGCATCTAGCGCCTTTTCAATCTCAGATTGTTCTGTGCAGGTAAAGCTGCGTGCGGTGGGAACTCCAGCATCGCGCATCACTTTCTTCGCAAAATCTTTTGATCCCTCTAATTGTGCTGCGGCCTTTGATGGTCCAAAGACTGCAAAGCCAGCCTCACGCAATACATCGGCAACGCCATTAACCAAAGGCACTTCGGGTCCCACAACAACAAGGTCAACAGCTAACTTTTGTGCGAGTGTAAGGATTGCTTGATTATCTGTAATCGAAACAGGATGCAGAGTTGCAAGGGATGCAATACCTGGATTACCGGGTGTTGCATGAAGTTCTGTACAACTTTTATCTGCTCTCAGTCCTAGTGCGAGTGCGTGTTCGCGACCGCCGCTTCCGACTAGGAGGATTTTCATGGCTTAGATGAAATCCTTGACGACAATTGTCTGGGTGCGCCCGGGCCCAACGCCGATGGCGCTCATCGGAGCACCTGAAATCTTTTCAAGGAAGGTGATGTAATCCTGAGCGTTCTTTGGAAGATCACTCAACTTCTTGGCTCCAGAGATATCTTCTTTCCAACCTGGCAAGTACTCATAAATTGGCTTTGCATGATGGAAATCAGATTGTGAAGCAGGTAGTTCTTCAATGCGCTTTCCATCGATCTCATATGCAACACATACAGGAATCTGTTCCCAACCTGTGAGCACATCAAGCTTTGTCAGGAAGAAATCTGTTAGACCATTTACGCGCACCGCATAGCGTGCAATAGGTGCGTCATACCAACCGCAGCGACGAGCACGCCCTGTTGTTACTCCAACTTCTCCACCGATAGTGCGCAGCTTCTCGCCATCTTCATCAAAGAGCTCTGTTGGGAAAGGCCCTGAGCCAACGCGAGTTGTGTAAGCCTTAACAATCCCAATAACGCGATCAATCTTTGTCGGACCGATTCCAGAGCCAGTACAAGCACCGCCTGCAGTTGGATTCGATGAGGTCACGAATGGATAGGTGCCGTGATCGACATCGAGAAGAGTTCCTTGTGAACCTTCAAGAAGTACACGCTTTCCAGCCTTTAACGCGTTATCAAGTAAAAGCACAGTATCTGCAACGTAGGGGCGCAAGATTTCTGCATATCCAAGATATTCGGCAAGTACATCTTCTACTTCAATATCTTTACGGTTAAAGACCTTGATAAGTACTTGGTTCTTATCGCGTAGCGCGCCTTCAATCTTCTGGCGCAAGATGGATGGATCAAAGAGATCTTGGACGCGAATACCGATGCGGTTGATCTTGTCAGCATAGGCTGGACCGATTCCGCGACCTGTTGTGCCAATCTTTGATTTTCCAAGGAAGCGCTCTGAAACTTTATCGATGGTGCGGTGATACGGCGTAATTAGGTGAGCATTAGTTGAGATAACTAACTTGCTGCAATCGATGCCGCGCTCTGTCAGTCCCTTGATTTCTTCTAGCAATACACCTGGGTCGATAACAACGCCATTGGCAATTACTGGAATTACATTAGGAGAGAGAATTCCAGATGGAAGTAAGTGCAGGGCATACTTCTGATCTCCGATAACAACTGTGTGTCCTGCGTTGTTTCCGCCTTGATAGCGAACTACATAATCAACGCGATCGCCCAACAAATCGGTAGCTTTACCCTTGCCTTCGTCGCCCCACTGAGCTCCAAGAAGTACTAATGCGGGCATGGATAAAGCCTCTCCGACTCGTTGTTAATTACTTAAGTAGTGATGTGCCAGTTGAACGAAGATCTTCGCAAGCAACTCCAACACGTGCAGCGATTCCTGCTTCAGCAGCCTTACCCCACGCGCGTGGATCGTAAGCCTTCTTATTTCCCACTTCGCCATCGATCTTAAGAACGCCGTCGTAGTTCTTGAACATGTGCTCAACAACAGGACGTGTAAATGCATACTGAGTATCGGTATCGATATTCATCTTGATAACACCGTAATCAAGTGATTCGCGGATCTCTGTAAGAAGTGAGCCTGAACCACCGTGGAATACGAGGTCCATTGGCTTGCTTCCCGCTGGAAGGCCAAGCTTTTTAGCAACTGCTTCTTGAAGAGTTGCAAGAATCTTTGGTTGAAGAACAACGTTTCCTGGCTTATAAACACCGTGAACGTTTCCGAATGTTGCTGCCACCATGTAGCGAGCATTTGCATCGTGTCCAAGAGTTTCAATTGTCAGGAGTGCATCTTCAGGAGTTGAGTAGAGCTTTGCATCGTGCTTTGCCTCGATGCCATCTTCTTCTCCACCAACAACGCCGATTTCGATTTCAAGAACTGTGCGAGCTGCAACTGACTTATCAAGAAGTTCGCGAGCAACTTTCATGTTCTCCGGCATATCAACTGCTGATCCATCCCACATATGTGAGCTAAAGAGTGGTTGCTTACCTTCCTTAACGCGCTGAGCACCGATTTCAAGAAGTGGACGCATGAAACCGTCGAGCTTCTCCTTGGGGCAGTGATCTGTGTGAATTCCGATATTGACGTTGTAATTCTTTGCGACAACGTGTGCAAACTCTGCAAGCGCAACTGCGCCATCGACCATGTGCTTTACAGTTGAACCTGATGCGTACTCAGCCCCGCCCCAAGAGAATTGAATGATTCCATCTGACTCAGCTTCTGCGAATCCACGGATTGCGCCAATGATGGTCTGTGATGATGAAACGTTGATTGCTGGGTATGCGAATGCTCCGGCCTTAGCGCGGTCCAACATTGCTGCATAAACTTCAGGGGTTGCTATTGGCATTGTGACTCCCAAGTCAGTGACTAGAACTGGTGTAAACGCTCTTGACGCACCATTGGGTCTAAGTGAGGCTTACGCCTAATCCAACCACCTACCTCCGCGTATGAAAAATCGGCACACTCAATACGCGAGAGGAAGGGGGCTGCCTCAGGCTATGGATTGAGGTATTTCTGCAGGAAGGCGATGAGGCCGGCAATAAGGGCGGGGCTACTAAGCACCTTGAGCAAGATGGCCAGGAAAGCTGCGATTGTCATTTTTCTCCTTTCGAGATGTTCATATGTATGAAGGTGCGCATTATTGGCAGATTACGAAATAGAGATATGAGTATTTGCACTCATTGTTGATAAGTAATCCCTTTAAAAAGAACTCCTTGAACGGTAGCCTGATTCGCATGGCCAACGATTCCATTGAAAATCTCTCGACCGAGACCCGCACCTTTGCGCCCACCCCAGAGTTTGCAGCGCAGGCGAATGCGAAGGCAGATCTCTATAGCAAGGCGGAGAAAGATCGGTTGGCATTTTGGGATGAGCAGGCAAACGCTCTCACCTGGAATAAGAAGTGGGATAAGACTCTTGTCTGGGAATCTCCTTACGCACAGTGGTTCGTCGGTGGAAAACTCAATGCAACAGTGTCAGCACTTGATCGCCATGTTGCAGATGGCAACGGCAACCGCACCGCATTTCACTTTGAAGGTGAACCTGGTGATACACGAACAATTTCTTACGCACAGTTACTGACCGATGTCAGTAAAGCTGCCAATGCGCTGACCTCGATTGGAATCACTTCCGGTGATCGTGTTGCAATCTATATGCCACTTATTCCAGAAGCCGTTGTTGCGATGCTTGCTTGTGCACGCATCGGTGCAATCCACTCGGTTGTCTTTGGGGGATTTTCTGCCGATGCACTCCTGTCTCGTATTCAAGATGCTGATGCAAAGCTTGTCATCACAGCAGATGGTGGATTTAGAAAAGGTGCTGCATTTGCACTCAAGCCTGCAGTTGATGACGCCCTCAAAGGTCAGACCAATGTGGTGCATGTACTCGTTGTGAAGCGCACAGGACAAGAGACAGCGTGGGTTGAAGGTCGCGATCTCTGGTGGCACGATCTCGTTGACCCACAAAATGCAACACATACCCCTGAATTCTTCGATAGTGAGCACCCACTCTTTATCTTGTATACATCAGGCACGACAGCTAAACCCAAGGGAATTTTTCACACTACAGCTGGCTATTTAACACAGGCTGCATACACACATAAAGTTGTCTTTGATATCAAACCAAGCAGTGATGTTTATTGGTGCACCGCAGATGTCGGTTGGATTACCGGCCACTCTTATATGGTCTATGGACCACTGATTAACGGTGCAACGCAAGTGATGTATGAGGGCACACCTGATACTCCCCATAAGGGGCGCATGTTCGAGATCATCGAAAAATATGGAGTCACAATTTTGTATACAGCTCCAACACTGATTCGCACATGGATGAAGTGGGGAGATGAATTTCCTAATAAATGTAATCTCTCATCGCTTCGTCTTCTTGGTTCTGTTGGTGAACCCATTAACCCTGAAGCATGGATGTGGTATCGAAACGTAATTGGTGGAGATAGATGTCCGATTGTTGACACATGGTGGCAGACAGAAACTGGCGCAATCATGATCTCTCCTCTGCCAGGAGTGACTGCAACAAAGCCAGGATCTGCGATGAAAGCAATTCCTGGAATTAGCGCCAAAGTTGTTGATGATAACGGCGTTGAAGTTCCTAATGGACGCGGTGGTTTTCTTATCCTGGATCAACCATGGCCATCAATGTTGCGCGGTGTGTGGGGCGAAGCTGAGCGTTATAAAGAGACTTACTGGTCACGCTTTCCTGGCATCTACTTTGCAGGAGATGGTGCAAAGCTCGATGGCGATGGCGCAATCTGGTTAATGGGTCGTGTTGATGATGTGATGAATATTTCTGGCCACCGCATCTCAACGACAGAAGTTGAATCTGCACTCGTCTCCCATGAAGCCATTGCTGAAGCTGCTGTTGTGGGCGCTGCAGATGCCCTCACGGGACAAGGCATCGTTGCCTTCGTCATTCTTCGCGCTGGCGTTGCACATGCCGATGGTGATCACTTGATTAAAGAGCTGCGTGATCACGTTGCTAAGGAAATTGGCGCCATTGCAAAGCCGCGTCAAATAATGGTTGTGAACGAACTGCCTAAGACTCGAAGCGGCAAAATTATGCGCCGCCTATTAAAGGATGTCGCCGAAAACCGTGCAGTGGGCGATGCGACAACACTTGCAGATCCCAATGTGATGAAGCTGATTTCAGAAGGATTGCAGTCAGCTAAAGACGAGGATTAGTCAGAGCCTTCTCGACTTCTTGTCGAATATCTGCAATCACACCCGGTGCATGCTTGCTCACCTGGAGGTAGAACTTACTTTCAGAGACTGCGTTCTGCCCTGTACTCCATGGAGCCCATAACAAGATAGTTCCAATGACATAGAAGGCAATGACGTACTTACCCACTTCAAGTGCTGCACCGAGTAATGAATCGATAAATCTCAATGGGCCTCGGATGAGTGTGAACTTTAAAGTCTTTGCAATCTGAGTTCCCACCCACGCAGCCACATATGCACCTACAACAATTGCTGCAATCAGCCAACCGCTCTGGTCATATTTCACCACTAAATACATCGCGCCCACACCACCTGCGATAAAGAAGGCTGTGCGCAAGATTGTGGTGAGTAAGCCATTCTTATAACCGTTAAAGAATGCAGCTACTGCAATAAAAGCAATGATGAAATCAAAGATCATTTCACTCCTAAGTACTTAATCACAGATAGCTCAATTTCCTCGAGAGATTTAAAGGGTCCATATTTCTTATGGGTTACCTTTCCAGATGCATCGATAAACCAGGTAACAGGCACGCCCATTCCAAACTTTCCTCGAGTAGAACCATCTTCGTCATAAAGAATGGGCCATGTCATTCCATGAGTTTCAATAAACTTCCTCACAACAGCCTTGTTCTTCTCCTCCACTGCAATACCAATGATCTGCACAGAGTCATGCTTTGCAAGGTAATGTGCAAAGTGCGGTAGTTCTTGGCGACATGGAGCACACCATGTTCCCCAGACATTGATGAGCGCCGGTCCAACAATCGAATCAGCGGCCACACCCTGTGATCCATCAAGGCAATCTAGGGCCACACCTGTACTTGGTACTGTCTTAATATCGGCGCAGCTCACAACTTCACCTTTTACGGGAATGGGTTGGGTGAGTGAACAACCTGTAAGTGAGACGAGGGTGAGAGCGGCGATAAGAATTTTCTTCATCGGAAGTCCTTATCTGTCTTTACCAATAGCTTTGCCTTCTCTTTATCCATCTCACCAATTCCTACTGATGGACATATCTTTGCCACAGGACATGCACCGCATGCAGGTTTTCGTGAATGACACACACGTCGTCCATGCCAGATCATTCGCTGCGAGAGATTGGTCCACTCTGCCTGTGGAATCAGCTCACCCACTTCATGTTCGACTTTGACGGGATCCATCGATGTGGTCCATTCAAATCTGCGTGAGAGTCGACCGAAGTGTGTATCAACTGTAATTCCTGGAATATCAAATGCATGACCTAAAACAACGTTGGCAGTTTTTCTTCCCACGCCTGGCAGAGTAATAAGGTCATCAATATTTCCTGGAACTTTTCCATCAAACTCTTCTACTAATTTTGTTCCAAGCCCTTTCAGGTGACGAGCTTTTGCATGATAGAAACCTGCTGAGAATATATATTCTTCAATCTCTGCAAGAGGTGCCTTTGCATAATCTTTCGCCTTCTTATACTTCTTAAAGAGCGCTGGCGTAATAGTGTTAACTCTCTTATCTGTGCACTGCGCTGAGAGCACTACCGCCACAATAAGCTCAAGTGGATTCTTAAAATCTAATTCACAGCGGATCTCAGGGTAGGTCTTGGTCAAAATGCGATAGATGGCCCGAGCCTCTTTACGATTTTCTTTATCGGCGACCATACGAGTAAACTACCCACGTGCCTCAAGAAGATGAAGTCGTAAGACGCGCCCCACTCTTTACAGCCCTCGACGATGCCCAATCTGCATCACTTCGGGCCTCTATGGACTCTGTCAAGATTTCCAAGGGCGGAATCCTCTTTAAAGAAGGCGATGAAGGCGAACATGTCTATGTCATCGTGGATGGAAAGCTCAAGCTCGGAACTGCAAGTGGCGATGGACGCGAAAACCTTCTCTCCATCCTTGGACCCGGCGAAATGTTTGGCGAACTCTCTCTCTTTGATCCAGGCCCACGAACATCAACTGCAACAGCAGTCACCGATGCAAAACTTTTATCTCTAAGCCACGAGAAGTTAATTCCTTGGCTTAAGGGAAATCCAGAAGTTTCACTTCACCTTCTTGCTCGCCTTGCCCAGCGCCTTCGCCGCACCAATGAGGCAGTGGGCGATCTTGTCTTCTCAGATGTTCCAGGTCGCGTTGCAAAGGCGCTCATTGATTTAGGCACTCGCTTTGGCAAGAAGACTGATGAAGGTCTCTTTGTTCACCACGACCTCACACAAGAAGAGCTTGCTCAACTCGTCGGCGCTTCCCGCGAAACAGTTAATAAGGCTCTCGCAGACTTCGCAGGACGCGGATGGCTCAAGCTTGATGGTCGCGCAGTATTGATTACAGATGTTGAACGCCTAGAAAAGCGCGGGAAGTAATTACTTAACTTCTACAGTTAATTCAACTTCAACAGGTGCATTCAGTGGAAGTTCAGCAACACCGAGTGCGCTACGAGCTGCAATTCCAGCTTCTCCCCAAATATGCATAAAGAGCTCTGATGCTCCATTGGCAACTGCTGGTTGTGCTGTGAAACCGGGAGCGCCGTTCACATAACAAACCACCCGAACAACTTTCACAATCGAATCAATCGGTGCAACTAGCTCAACGGCTGCAAGTGCATTAAGTGCACAAATCTCAGCAAGGGCCTTTGCTTCTTCCGCTGTGAGATCTGATCCCACTTTGCCTTCGCGAACAATCTTTCCATCCACCATCGGTAGCTGGCCTGCAGTAAAGACAAGATTTCCTGTGCGCGTTGCTGGAACATAAGCAGCAATCGGCTTTGATGTAATAGGAAGTGTGAGCCCTTTTTCAGCAAGCTTTGCACGCACATCAGTCATTACTTAACCTCACGCTTCATATATGCAACGAGTTGTTCGCCTCCTGGTGCTGGAATCACTGTGACGAGATCCCATCCGTCAGAACCCCATGTATCAAGAATCTGCTTTGTTGCATGTGAGAGAAGTGGAACTGTTGCATATTCGAATTTCATTAGTTGCTCCCTAGCGCTGCTTTAACGAGTGATGAAACAAGTGCTCCATCAGCTTTTCCTGCAATCTGTGGCTTGATAGCGCCCATGACCTTGCCCATGTCGCCAGGTCCTGCGGCCCCTGTTGATGCAACAGCTGCAGCGATCATCTTCTTAATATCTTCTTCAGAAAGTTGAGCGGGTAAGTACTTTGCGATGACTTCACCTTCAGCTTTTTCCTCCGCTGCCTTATCGGGGCGGTTTGCCTTTGCAAATTCTTCTGCAGCTTCGCGGCGCTTCTTTGCTTCGCGGGAGAGCACGGTGATGATCTCGTCTTCAGAGAGCACGCGTGCCTCTTTGCCAGATACCTCTTCGTTGGTAATTGCAGTCAGCACCATACGGATCGTGCCTGATACAACCTTGTTGCTACTGCGAATTGCCTCAGTGAGGTCGCTCTTAAGTGTCTCTTTAAGTCCCATGGCTGTATCTTCTCATGCCTATGACATACGTTCTCCGCGAGGCCGAGATGCCTATCTTGCCGCCAGGCCACGACGATATTCGCATTCTGCACTTCTCTGACCTGCACCTAACACCTGCACGAAAGAAAGAGATCGCAGATATCAAGTCATTTATCTCTCTCAAGCCTGATCTTGTTATCAGCACCGGTGACTTCTTGGCACATAAGAACGCAATCCCAGTAGTCCTTGATGCACTGGATGGATTACTTGATATCCCAGGTCTCTTCGTCTTTGGATCCAATGATTACTACGAACCTATTCCTAAGAATCCTTTGAAGTACTTGTTACCCAATCACGGCAAGCGTAAGCATGGACCAGAACTTGCTTGGCAAGAACTAGATATCGGGCTACAAGCTCGCGGATGGAAGAACATCAACACATCGCGCACCACCATCACAATTAAAAAGACAGTCATTGAAGCCCGTGGCACAGATGATGCACATCTTGAATTTGATGATTACTCACTCGTTGCAGGTGAGGCTGGTAAGTGTCATGTGGCTATCGGTGTAACGCACGCACCATATCTACGCATCATTGAAGGAATGAAGAGCGATCACCTTGATGCAATCTTTGCCGGACACACACATGGTGGCCAAGTGCGTCTTCCATGGCCTGGTGGATCAAAAGCTCTCACTACCAATTGCGACCTACCGAATTGGCGAGCACGTGGACTCACTGTTGTGAAAGGTGAACCACTACTCAATGTCTCAGCCGGCATGGGAACAGGACCGTTCTCACGAATCAGAGTTGCAAGTCCACCAGAAGTTTCATTGGTGACACTTACTGCAGCTTTTTAAATTACTTCTTCAACGCCTCAATATCAGCATCGACCATAAGTTCAGCAAGCTCTTTCCAATGCGTTGTTGCTTTCCAATTCAACGCCTTTGTGGCCTTTGATGGATCACCAATCAGTGCATCTACCTCTGTCGGACGGATGTACTTCTTATCTGTCTCAACATGGTCGGACCAATTCAATCCTGCGCGTGAAAACGCTGCTTCTGCAAAGTCTTTAACTGTCGCACCAACACCTGTGGCAACAACGTAATCAGATGGCTTATCTTGCTGAAGCATCAACCACATTGATTCGACATACTCTTTTGCATAACCCCAGTCGCGCACAGCATCAAGGTTTCCAAGGAATACCTTCTCTTGCTTGCCCGCTTTGATTGCGGCAACTGCGCGAGTGATCTTACGTGTTACGAATGTTTCACCACGACGAGGGGACTCGTGGTTAAAGAGAATTCCGTTAGTTGCATGAAGTCCATAACCATCGCGATAGTTGACTGTGCACCAATAGGCCATCAACTTTGCAGCTGCATACGGTGACTGCGGGCGAAATACTGAATTTTCATTCTGCGGTGGTGGAGTGGAACCAAAGAGCTCTGATGTTGATGCTTGGTAGAAACGGATATCAAGGTCAGCTGAACGAATTGCTTCAAGAAGGCCAACTGCGCCAACAGCATCCACTTGGCCTGTGTACTGAGGCATCGTGAATGAAACCTGCACGTGTGACTGTGCGCCGAGGTTATAAACCTCCGTTGGTTTAATTTCGCGAATCAGATTGGTAAGTCCCACACCATCAATCAAATCTCCATAGTGCAAGAAGAGCTTTGGATTCTTCTCGTGTGGATCTTGGTAGATGTGATCGATGCGAGATGTATTAAATGTTGAGGAACGACGGATGAGGCCGTGTACTTCATAACCCTTTGCGAGCAAGAACTCCGCAAGATATGAACCATCTTGGCCGGTAACACCAGTAATTAGTGCAACTTTTCTACTCATCGTCTCGCTACTCCCTTTGCAGATGCATCTTTATACCAAGCGATAGTTGATGCAATTCCATCGCGAAGAGAAATCTTCGGTGCCCAACCTAGCGATTTTGCCTTCGAAACATCAAGGACCTTGCGTGGAGTCCCATCGGGTTTTGTTGAATCCCATGCAATTTCGCCCTTAAAGCCAGCTAATTCAGCGACAAGCTCTGCAAGTTCTTTAATGGTGAGGTCTTCACCGCTTCCAATATTGAGATGGTTGGAAGAGTTATAGGAACCACCAAGATGCACAACAGCTGCTGCCAAATCATCAACATGAAGGAACTCGCGCTTGGGTGATCCTGTCCCCCATAGCGTCTCGGTTGCAACGCCATTTTGTGTTGCTTCAACAAAGCGGCGGATAAAAGCTGGAAGAACGTGTGAACCTTGCAGTTCAAAGTTATCGTTTGGTCCATAAAGATTTGTTGGCATCAATGAAATCCATGTGCGGCCATACTCTTTACGGAAAGATTTAATCAGTTCGATTCCAGCAATCTTTGCAATGGCATATGCAGAGTTGGTCTCCTCTAAGGGACCAGTCATTAAATACTCTTCTTTAATGGGCTGCGCACAATCACGCGGATAGATACAGCTTGATCCTAGGAAGATAAATTTCTCAACATCAGCAGCATGTGCTGCCTCCATCAGGTTGCTCTGGATGCGCACATTATCTGAAAGGAATTCAACGGGAAAAGCATTGTTCGCACCTATTCCGCCAACCTTGGCAGCTGCATCGACAACAAGTATGGGCTTAGTTTTCTTCATGAACGCTGTCGTTGCATCACGATCAAGGAGGTCAACGACCTTGCGATTAACCGCAATGACCTCGGCACCTGTTGCTTGGTAGGCGCGCACGATTGCAGAGCCTGCAAGACCAGTTCCGCCTGCGACAACGATTGTCATGGCGTCAGTCTAGTTGTGACTAGCGAGTGAATTCAGCAGCTACGAGTTCTGCAATTTGTGCAGTATTTAACGCTGCACCCTTGCGCAAGTTATCTCCGCATACAAAGAGGTCGATCGCCTTTGGATTATCCAAGGACTGACGGACGCGCCCAACCCATGTTGGGTCTGTACCCACAACATCAGCCGGAGTTGGGAACTCCTTCTTCTCTGGATTGTCATAGAGAAGAACGCCTTCAGCCTTCTTGAGCGCATTCTGTGCCGCTTTACGAGTAACAACCTTTGAAAATGTTGCGTGGACTGTCAGTGAGTGAGTTGTAATGACTGGAACGCGAACACATGTTGCAGAAACTTTGAGCTTTGGCATTCCAAGAATCTTGCGTGATTCATTGCGAACTTTGAGTTCTTCAGAAGAATATCCAGCTTCCTTGAGAGATCCTGCCCATGGGACAACGTTCATTGCAAGGGGTGCTGGGAACGGACCCAGGTCTGTAATGACTGTGCGCAAATCTTTTGCAGCTGATCCAAGGTTCTTACCTGCAACTTTTGAAATCTGATCATGCAAAGCATCGATTCCAGGTTGTCCAGCACCTGATGCTGCCTGGTAGGAAGAGACAACAAGTTCTTTCAGACCAAACTTCTTGTCTAGTGCGCCCATTGCAACGATCATGGAAAGTGTTGTGCAATTTGGATTAGAAATAATTCCCTTAGGGCGCTTCTTAATATCTTTTGGATTTACTTCTGGAACAACCAGTGGGACTTTCTTATCCATGCGAAATGCACCTGAGTTATCAACGACAACCGCTCCACGCTTTGCAGCAATGGGTGCCCACTCAGCTGAGATCTCATCTGGAACATCGAACATTGCAATATCAATTCCATCGAATGCTTCAGGAGAAAGTGCGACCACAGTGAGTTCTTCACCGCGACACATCAACTTCTTACCTGCACTACGAGCAGATGCAATCAAGCGAATCTCGCCATAGACATTCTTACGCTTACTTAAGATATCGAGCATGACTGTGCCCACTGCGCCGGTTGCACCGACAACAGCAAGGGATGGAAGTTTCTTTGCCGCTTTTACTTTCTTAGCAGGCTTTGCAATCTTCTTTGTCATCGACCTGTTCCTCCATAAACAACTGCTTCAATCTGATCGGCGTCTAATCCAAAGGCTGAGTGTGCGGCCTTTGCTGCGCGCTCAACATCTGCCTCTCGAACGATGACAGAGATGCGGATTTCAGAGGTTGAAATCATTTCGATATTCACGCCTGCATCAGCCATAGATGCAAAGAATGTCGCTGTCACACCTGGGTGTGAACGCATTCCAGCACCTACCAATGAAAGCTTTCCAATGGTGTCGTCATAAATAATGGAGGCAAAGCCAACTTCTCCTTGGATGCGCTGCAAGACTCCTGTTGCCTTCTGGCCTTCAGCCTTAGGAACAGTAAATGAAATATCGGTAAGGCCAGTAGCGGCTGCAGATACGTTCTGCACAATCATGTCGACGTTGATGTCGTTATCAGCGATTGCTTGGAAGATGCGCGCTGCAATACCCGTGCGGTCTGGAACACCCACGATCGTGACCTTTGCCTCTGACTTATCATGCGCTACGCCAGAGATGATTGCTTGCTCCATGGTGCCTCCTTCAGGATGGTTTTCAACCACCCATGTTCCTTCGTTAGGTGAAAATGATGAACGGACGTGAATCGGTAAATTAAAGCGACGTGCATATTCAACACAACGCAGGTGAAGAACCTTTGCACCCGCTGCTGCAAGTTCTAACATCTCTTCATAAGTAACAGTTTTTAATTTGCGCGCATTTGGCACAACGCGAGGATCTGCAGAGAAGACTCCGTCGACATCTGTATAAATCTCACAGACATCAGCATCAAGGGCAGCAGCCAAGGCAACTGCAGTTGTGTCAGACCCACCGCGACCCAGAGTTGTGATGTCCTTTGTATCTTGCGAAATTCCTTGGAAGCCAGCAACGATGGCGATGGCGCCACTATCGATTGCCTCGCGAATGCGACCAGGGGTTACATCGATGATGCGCGCTTTGCCATGAACAGAATCTGTAATCACTCCAGCTTGGGATCCAGTAAAGGACAACGCTTCAAAACCAAGATTGTTAATTGCCATCGCAAGGATTGCCATGGAGATTCGCTCACCAGCTGTGAGCAACATGTCGAGCTCGCGCCCTTGCGGGATAGGAGTCACCGCATTGGCTAGCTCGATCAATTCATCCGTGGTATCGCCCAT
The DNA here is from genome assembly GCA_044353885.1 of Candidatus Planktophila sp. Lineage (GTDB taxonomy): Bacteria > Actinomycetota > Actinomycetes > Nanopelagicales > Nanopelagicaceae > Planktophila. Next base: position 27,263 of record JBILBC010000002.1, read on the forward strand.
GGCGCTAACCACGACAACGACCTGATTGCCGGCCTTCTTCGTTGCCACAATGCGTGCGGCAACGCGCTTCATGCCCTCGGCATCAGCGACGGAGGAACCGCCAAATTTCTGAACAATCAGACCCATGACCTAAGTGTGAAGCACGAGAAAAGATGGCGCTAGCCATTAATTGGAAAATCCTAATATGTGAGATGGGCCCTCGCCCATATAGTGAGACTAAAGGGTGGTACGGCCCTCGAATGCTCGACCGAGCGTGACTTCATCGGCATATTCCAAATCTCCGCCCACAGGAAGACCGGATGCAAGGCGAGAAACATTGATGCCCATCGGCTTAATCAGGCGAGCTAAGTAAGTCGCTGTCGCCTCTCCCTCAAGGTTGGGATCGGTGGCCAAGATGATCTCAGTAATCGTTGAATCAGCAAGGCGCTGCATCAATTCACGGATGCGCAGCTGATCAGGACCAATTCCATCGATGGGACTAATCGCTCCACCGAGCACGTGATACTTGCCGCGGAATTCGCGTGTGCGCTCAATTGCAATCACATCTTTACTCTCTTCAACCACGCAAATCTTTGTTCCATCACGACGTGGGTCACGACAGATGCGGCACTCAGTCTCCTCTGACACATTGCCACATTGCGTGCAGAACTTCACTCGCTCTTTAACAGTGCGCACTGCCTCAACAAGACTTGCTGCAATTTCAGAATCTGATTGCAGAATATGAAATGCGATGCGCTGAGCAGACTTAGGTCCGATTCCAGGCAGCCGTCCTAGTGCATCAATGAGATCTTGAATCGCACCTTCATACATTCCCGTAGACATTAGTCGTGGCTCGTTTCGCTAATCACTGTTGCACCGAGTTCGGCTGCAAGCAGTGCTGCCCCTGATAGTTGTGTGGCATCTGTTGGCGCCTCTGAAGTCCGCACCGCACGAGCTTCAGGAGTTGAGGTGGTATCGATGCTGGGATCGACCGTTACTTCAATCTTGCGATCAAGGCCCACAACTTCAATAAAAGCTTGGCGCAAGATTTCATCTGATTCGCTGCGAACAAATGAATCACGAGCGCCCGCATTAACAATGCCAATCGTAATAATCTTCTCATCCACACCAAGTATCTGCGCACTAGCTGAAAGCAGTGACCAAGTAAGGCGGCGGCGCTTCTTCACATTCTCAATCACATCTGGCCACAAGCGACGAAGCCCTGCCACATCCATAGAATCAACACGGCGTTCTGCAACTGCAGGAGCTTTCTCTTCCTTAACAACTGCAGCAGCAACTTCTTCCTTTGCTTTCGCTGCCTTTGCAGGCACTTCACGCTTTGCTTCAGCTGTTACTGGGCTGATGTAATCAGCAGGATCTGTAGCAGGTGCCTTTGCAGCAGGTGCTGCAGCACGTGTTTGAGGAGCAATGGATTCAACGCGTTCTAAGCGCTCAATACGTGCAAGAAGTCCTGATTCACTGCCATCTGACATAGGTAAGAGGATGCGACCGCAAATGAGTTCGAGAATCAAACGAGGAGCGGTAGCACCACGCATCTGCGTTAAACCTTCAGCTGCAATATCTGCAGCACGTGAAAGGGATGCTTGTCCGATGTTCTTTGCTTGAACGCGCATACGTTCGAGTTGATCATCAGGCAGCTCTCGCAAAATACTGTTGGCATTTGTGGCATCGAGTGCATCAACAATCATCAAATCGCGCAGACGCTCCAGCAAATCTTGCGTGAAGCGACGAGGGTCATGGCCTGATTCAATAACGCGATCGACTGTCTTAAAGAGCGTTGCACCATCGCGAGCAGAGATTGCATCCATCGCATCATCAAGTAAAGCGCCATCAGTAAATCCAAGTAGCTGAATTGCGATTTCATAGCTGACGCCATCTTTGCCGGCGCCTGCTAGCAATTGGCCAAGTACTGATAAAGCATCACGAACAGAGCCACCAGAGGCACGAACCACAAGTGGAATAACGCCCTTATCAACTTTGACGCCTTCAGATTCGCAGACTTTTTCAAGATGAGTTGCAAGTGTGCCAGGTGGGACTAAACGAAATGGATAGTGGTGAGTACGAGAGCGAATAGTTGAAATCAACTTCTCTGGCTCTGTTGTTGCAAAGATAAAGATGACGTGTGCTGGGGGTTCTTCCACAACTTTAAGAAGTGCGTTCGCAGCTCCTGGTCCAAGCTGATGTGCCTCATCGATGATGTAGATCTTGTACTTGCTCTGCACTGGTGCAAAGAATGCTTTGTCGCGAAGATCGCGGGCATCATCGACTAAACCATGTGTTGCAGCATCGAGTTCAATGACATCGATAGAACCTGGACCATTTGCCACAAGATCATTACAAGATTGGCACTTGCCACAAGGAGTGGGTGTTGGCCCTTTTTCACAGTTGAGTGAGCGCGCCATGATGCGAGCGCTAGAAGTTTTTCCACAACCACGTGGGCCGCTAAAGAGATATGCGTGGTGTGTTTTGCCGGATTCAAGCGCGTTAGATAAAGGAACAGTGACATGTTCTTGCCCGATGACATCTGCAAATACAGAGGGGCGATACTTTCGATATAACGCTAACGACATCTTTATCTACTCTCGTTAAGGTCGCGATTCAATTCACTTCTAATTGGCCGCGAAACTCTTTCATTCTTGGGACCTCCGGTGCACCCGCTAGAGCGTACCTACCCTTGCTGTATTCCTACCCTGGGGGAGTTCGGCACGATAACGTCGCACCGGAGATCTGAGCCAATCTTATGTGTCAGGGCTGACGCTATGCACCGCTACCCTTGGCTCGTTGAGGCTCGCGCCCCAGCGCTGGAGGATTCGCATAGCGGCCGAGTGCGCACGCTTGGAAAGCGTGTATAGGGAAACCTATCGAGGGTTCAAATCCCTCATCCTCCGCAAGATACACGAAAGCTAAAAGTGGCTATGAAGCGATGGTTGTAATCGTTGGCAGCGTGAGATGCTTATTAGACATCAAGCTTGCGTACCCGCACTCGTCACAGAGAACGATTGGACCGTTCTCAGCATTCATTACGAGCTCGAGGTCTTGTGAACGACATAAGAAACACTCTGGAAGATTATTCATTTGTGACATGGCAACCCCTTTCCTTGCAAGTAATCGGCTGGGGAAGCAGTTCAATTTTCCGCCGGCGCTCTGCGCTACTCGCTAGTTGAGGGTGAATGTCCGGTAAATAACAGGCAAAGAATTTAGATCTCGACGCCAATGTACTTAGTCTGCAAGAACTCGTGGACTCCATCGAAGCCGCCTTCGCGACCAAGACCTGATTGCTTCACGCCACCGAATGGCGCTGCAGGATCTGAGAGAAGTCCGCGGTTGATGCCAACCATGCCTGCCTCTAGCCCTTCAGCGAAACGGATTGCGCGCTTTAGATCTTCTGAATACACATAACTAATAAGTCCGTATTCAGTGTCATTGGCAAGCTTCAAGGCTTCTTCATCTGTATCAAAGAGAACGACAGGAGCCACTGGACCAAATACTTCTTCGGCCAAAATCGCATCATCTTTCTTCACCTCAAGAACTGTTGCAGGATAGAAAGCACCAGCACCATCAGGAGTTGCTCCACCAAGGTGGACCTTGGCACCGCGTGCCTTTGATGCATCAACAAGTTCTGCAATCTTGTTACGTTCCTTCATAGAAACGCTTGCACCAAGTTGAATTCCAGCTTCGCGCCCAACGCCCATTTTGAGAGAAGCCATCGCCTTTGCAAACTCTGCAATAAACTTCTCACCAATAGATCGAGCAACATAGATACGATTGGCGGCGGTGCAAGCAGCGCCACCATTGCGCATCTTTGCCATCATCAAACCTTTTACTGCTTCTTCAATATTGGCATCGGCTAGAACTACAAATGGTGCATTGCCACCGAGCTCCATAGAGCAACGAATTACTTGATCGGCAGCTTCTTTAAGAAGAATCTTTCCAACCTGTGTTGATCCAGTAAATGAAAGATTCTTCACTCGTGAATCGTGGAGGACCTTACTAATGCCAGGTCCTGATTGCGCAGGAAGAATGACGTTAAGAACACCCTTCGGCAATCCGCAACGTTCAAGGATGTCGACGATGGCGAGGGCAGTCAGCGGTGTTTCACCTGCAGGTTTGAGAATCATTGTGCAGCCTGCTGCAACTGCTGGACCTATCTTGCGTGTAGCCATACCTGCAGGAAAGTTCCATGGAGTAATCAGAAGTGAGACGCCAATAGGTTGGTGAGTAACCAGAATGCGCTTATCTCCTGATGGGGCCATGCGGAAATCACCAGGGATGCGCACTGTCTCTTCAGCAAACCAGCGGAAGAACTCGGCTGCGTAATTCACTTCAGCCTTTGCATCAGGTAGCGCCTTGCCATTCTCCTTAGAAATCAACTCTGCTAAGTAATCGGCTTCGGCAATCATCATTTCAAATGCTTTGCGCAAGATTTCGCTGCGAACGCGAGGTGCGGTCTTCGCCCATGAGGCTGCGGCGCGGTCAGCGGCATCGATGGCTGCGAGGTTCTGTTCATCGCTTGAGGTGGCAACGGTGGCGATAACCGAGCCATCGCTGGGATCGATTACCTCTAATGTCCCGCTTCCATCGACCCATTGACCATCTATATATAACTGTGTGCGCATAGGATTAGCATACTTACGAGAAATCAACGGGTCACCTAAAATGGTTACCTGCGTAGGCGTGATGCATTAACTGAAACGCCAAAGGGAGAAGTTGTGGCTAAGTCTTGGACTGATGATGCACCCCAGCCTGTGGCACTTCAGGATCACGCACACGTAAAAGATCCCCTCTCCTACAAGGTCAAGCGATTCTTCTTAGGTGGCGCGCTCAACCGCCACTCACTCGGTCACCAGAGACTGAGCAAGCGTTACGCCCTCGGAATTCTCTCCTCCGACTGTATTTCATCTTCTGCCTACGGTTCTGAACAGATTCTGATTGCACTCTTGCCAGCTTTTGGTCTTGCAGCTTTTGCCATCTTGATGCCAATGACAGCAATTGTCTTAGCGATTCTCGTCATCATCACTTTGTCTTATCGAAACGTCATCGATGTCTATACAAAGACAGGCGGTGCATACATAGTCTCGCGCGATAACTTCGGACCAGTAGTTGCACAGATTGCAGCAGTTGCACTGATGCTTGATTACATCGTTACATTGGCAATTCAATCAGCAGCTGGTGTTGCAGCGATTATTTCAACTTTCCCATCTCTTGAACCTTACAAAATGCCGATGATCTTTGCAGTCGTCATCTTGTTAACCTATGGAAATCTGCGTGGAGTCAAAGAAGCTGGTAAAGCTTTTGCACTTCCTACCTACTTCTTCGTCGGCTGCATGTTCATCGTCTTTGGAATGGGTCTCTATCGCTTAGCTAATGGAACACTTCCTATGCTCGATACTGATCTGCCGGGAGCTGTTCCACTTGGACAAGAACAAGGTCTGCTCACCTTTGCGGCAGTCTTTATCCTGCTTCGCGCCTTTGCAAATGGTGGTTCATCACTGACCGGCCTTGAAGCAATCTCTGATGGCGTTGCACTCTTTAAGACACCAGAGCATGTCAATGCAAAGCGCACATTGGTCGTTATGAGCTGCTTGCTTGGAATCCTAGTTCTCGGCGTCTCATACTTTGCTCACCATATTCACGCGATGCCATATGAATCTGGCGTTCCAACGGTTATCTCTCAGATCGCAAAGGCAGCTGTGGGAACGGGCACTTTCGGCACGATCATGTTCATCATGGTTCAGCTCGCAACGATGCTTATTCTCTTCGCTGGTGCAAACACCACCTATAGCGCCTTCCCACTACTAGTGAACTTCGTTGCACAAGATGGATATCTCCCTCGCCAATTAACAAAGCGTGGCCACCGTTTAGCGTTCTCCAACGGAATTCTCCTGCTCGCAGGTGGTGGATTACTTCTTGTCATCATCACTGCAGGCTCTGTCGAACACCTTGTTGCCTTCTATGCACTGGGTGTATTCACAGGATTTACCTTGGCTGGATTTGGTATGACTCGATATTACTTGCGAACCAAACCATCGCAGTGGAGAGTTAAGGTCTTTATCAATGCACTCGCTGGCTCTATCTCACTTTTAATTGTCATCATCTTCTCTGTCGTAAAGTTCACTCAAGGTGCTTGGCTAGTTCTTGTTACCGCACCTATCTTGGTTGCAACACTTCTACGTCTGCGTCGTCAATACACTCGCGAACAAGAAGCTCTCTCTGTGAAGAGTTTTGAGGAGCGCGCAACATCTATGGCACGCCATGATGTCACTATTTTTGTGGATAGCGTTGATATTGCAACAGTGGGTGCTGTTCGTTATGCACGAAGCCTGAAGCCGCATAAGGTTAAAGCTGTTCACTTTGTTATCGATGATCGCCGTGCTGAAGCAATTCAAAAAGCGTGGGCAGAATCTGAAGCGTTGGAAGATGTGCAGTTAGAACTCATCGACTGCCCTGATCGCCGCATTGCAAATTCAGCACTTGACTATGCAATTCGTAAGACTGAAAAGCCTGACATTGAGCTCACCATTTTGCTTCCGCGTCGTTCATACTCACGCTTCTTAGGTCGCCTGCTGCATGATCAGACTGCAGAAGAAATTGCAGCACCTATTTCTCAGTTGCAACGAGTAGTTGCAACGATTGTTCCTTTTGACGTTAATCGCATTACATCTCGCGGAGATCTCCATATCCGCCACGAGCAGGAAACTCTGCGAAGTGTGAGCACTCAAGAGAAGATAAAGCCTTCACAAGAAGCCCCTAAAGTCTTTGCACCTGTCACTCACTACGCAGAAGATGTGACTCCTATTGGAAAAATAGAGTGGCGCAAGCGTTCTAAGGTCCATGGTCGAGTGACCTCAATTTCAACTGCTCCGCGTGGATCAGCACCGATGCTTCAAGTGGAAGTGTGGGATGAGACTGGTGGAATTACTCTCAACTTCCTTGGGCGTCGTGAGATTGCAGGACTTGAAGTTGGTATGGAGATGCGCGCTGAAGGTATGGTCGGAGAAGAAGAAGGTCAGCTCAATATCTTGAATCCATCGTATGAATTACTTGTCTGAGAAGAACTCTTTCAATAGCGCTGCGCACTCATTCTCAAGCACACCAGAGGTAACTTCTACTTTATAGATCGAGCGTGGATCACGGAGAACATCCCAGACAGATCCCACAGCACCTGCCTTCTCATCCCACGCTCCAAAGATCAGGTGAGAGATTCGAGATTGTGCGATAGCTCCAGCACACATCGCACATGGCTCAAGAGTGACAATCATCGTGCAGCCATCAAGACGAGAGTTCTGTAATCGGGCAGCTGCATTTCTAATTGCAACTATTTCAGCGTGTGCAGTCGGATCATTATTAGCTTCACGCTCATTCGAACCTTTACCAATAACAACACCATCTTTGTTGATAACGATGGCACCAACTGGAACATCACCTGTTGCAAATGCAGTGCGTGCAATTTCTAACGCTTCATTCATAAACTCTTCTGGCGTGCGAGATGAAATTTTAAGACTCCAATAGCTCAGTTAATTGATCACTAAATCCTAAACGGTTAGCAATCGCTTCAATCTGTTCATCAGGAAAGAGATCTGCATCATCGCAGAGAGTTGAAAGTTCCATACTGTGAAGACCAAGGTCAGAGAAGATATCGAGATCGCCGGCTGGTAGTGGTTCATCATCTTCTTCTGGTTGATCAAGATCTGCGAGCTCAAGAAATTCTGCAGCAACTTCATAATCGATGGCACAACTAATATCGCTAATAAAGAATTTAACATGTGTGCCCAGCACGCGAATGGCTAAGAAGAATTCATCATCGATAGTTATGAGAGCAACTGCCCCACCGTTGGTCTGTTGTTTTTTGAGGCGATCAATAATGTGAGTTAGGTCATCTGGGTCAGGTAAGGATGCGATAGACCAGCGTCCATCTTCATGCCACGCCTCAATCGCGAAGTCTTGGGTTTGCTCTGACACATCTCCCATATTGGCACTCATTGAAGTGGAAAGAAAGCCCTGTAAGGTAGATGACATGAAAGTTCACGTTGCTAATCACCCACTGATCTCTCACAAACTCACTGTTTTACGTGATGAAAGAACGGATTCACCGACCTTCCGACTTCTCGTCGAAGAGCTCGTGACACTTCTTGCATATGAAGCAACCCGAGAAGTTCGCACTAAGACTGTCAACATTAAGACTCCCGTAACTGCGACAACAGGATTAGTTATGGCTGAACCCCGCCCGGTTGTTGTTCCCATCTTGCGCGCAGGCCTTGGAATGTTGGAAGGGATGACAAAACTTCTTCCCACAGCACAAGTTGGTTTCTTGGGGATGGTTCGTGACGAAGAGACTTTGAAGGCAACCACCTATGCCAATCGTCTTCCTGAAAATCTCTCTGGTCGTCAATGCTTCATTCTCGATCCGATGCTTGCAACCGGTGGAACTTTGGTCATGGCAATTAATTACCTAATTGAACGTGGCGCAGATGAGATCACAGCAATCTGTTTACTTGCAGCTCCTGAAGGAATTAAAGTCCTCGAAGATGAATTTAAGAACTCTGGAGTTCCCATTACTCTCGTAACCGGTTCACTCGATGAGAAACTCAATGAAAAGGGTTACATCGTTCCTGGTCTTGGCGATGCAGGCGATCGTCTCTACGGTGTTGTGTAAATGGCATCAACTTCCCCTGGATACGGAATCACAATCCGTGTCGAAGGTTCTCCTGAGCTCCAACCAGTTGCGCTGATAACAACAACAATTACCAATGCAGGTGCGACTATTACGGCGCTCGACGTCGTTGAATCACTCCTTGAAAAGGTTGTAATTGACGTTACATGCGACACCATTGATGCCGATCACGCTCAGGAAATTCACGATGCGCTCTCAGCACATGATGGACTGACAGTTCGCAAAGTCAGCGATCGCACATTCTTGCTCCACCTCGGTGGAAAGATTGAAGTAACTTCTAAGGTTCCTCTTAAAACTCGCGATGATCTCTCTCGCGCCTACACACCAGGTGTGGCACGTATTTCACAGGCTATTGTTGATGACCCATCTGATGTTCGCCGCCTGACTATGAAGCGCAATACTGTCGCTGTTGTTACCGATGGTTCAGCAGTATTAGGCCTTGGAAATATCGGCCCTTCGGCCGCCCTTCCAGTCATGGAAGGAAAGGCTGCACTCTTTAAGCGCTTTGCCAATGTTGATGCATGGCCTGTCTGTCTTGATACGCAAGATGTCGATGAGATTGTTCGCACAGTGCAACTCATTGCACCTGTCTATGGCGGAATTAACCTTGAAGATATTTCAGCGCCACGTTGCTTTGAGGTAGAGCGCCGCCTTCGCGAGCTTCTTGATATTCCTGTATTCCATGATGATCAACACGGAACTGCCATTGTTGTTCTTGCGGCTCTGCGCAATGCGCTGAAGTTAGTCAAAAAGGATATGTCCAAGGTAAGAATCATTATGAGCGGTGCAGGAGCGGCAGGAACAGCGATTGCTCGCCTTCTGGTCTTAAGTGGTGCCACAAACATCATCGCATTTGATAAAGATGGTGTGATCTCAAAGGATTCACCATCTGAAGATCCCATGCGTGATTGGTTTATCGAGAACTCCAATAAGGCGAACTTCAAGGGAAGCGTCCATGAGGCGCTATCAGGAGCTGACATCTTTATTGGTGTGAGTGCACCGAATGTACTGAAGGAAGCAGATATTGCATCTATGGCTGCAGGTTCAATTGTCTTCGCTCTTGCCAATCCAGATCCTGAAATTGATCCTGTCATTGCCCGTAAATATGCAGCAGTTGTTGCAACAGGCCGTAGCGATCATCCCAATCAGATCAACAACGTTCTCGCCTTCCCTGGAATCTTCCGCGGGTTACTCGATGCCAACGCTCATAAAATCACAGATAAGTTATTAGTTGCTGCAGCTGTTGCAATCGCAGATTGCGTAAGCCCTTCTCAGCTCAATACATCTTTCATCGTTCCCAGTGTCTTTGACCCTAATGTGGTGACACAGGTGGCTGCTGCAGTAAAGAAGTCGGTGTAATGGAGCTCTTTGCATCCTTTGATGAGCAGTTCACCGCACTGGCTCCATTTCTCTTCTACGTAATCATCGGTGCCATCGTTTTCATTGAAACCGGACTTCTCTTTGGCTTCTTCTTACCCGGTGATTCAGTTCTCTTTAGCGCTGGTTTAGTTGCTGCAGCTCAAGGCAATATCAATATTGTTCTACTGGTCACAATCATCTTGGCTGCTGCATTCTTCGGTGATCAAGTTGGCTTTGTTATTGGCCGCGTTGTCGGTCGTCCTTATCTAGACAAGCGCACATCACCTCGTATGCGAAGAATGATTGAGAACTCTGAGCGCTTCTATGAGAAAACTGGTTGGTGGGCGGTAGTTGCTGCTCGCTTTTTCCCATGGATTCGCACCTTTGTTCCACCTATTGCAGGTGCATCAATGATGAATTACTACAAATTCCTATCAGCGAATGCACTCGGTGCTGTGCTGTGGGGAGCTGGAATTACCTTGGCTGGTTATTACGCGGCAACGCTGCCATGGGTAAAGACTTCCTCTTATGCAATTGCAGCTTTCTTTATTTGTGGCTCAATCGTTTCCGGCCTTGTGAATTATTCACGCCGCCGACGATAACTCCCACATACGTCATAGCAATTCCTGTCACCAAATACATTGATATCTGCACTCCATCTGTTGGTGAGTAAAGATCGATCAAGAGTGAACCCACCAATTGGCCACCCACGCTAAAGAGGGTGAATGTGAGAACGCCAAGGTGTTGAACAATCGTTGATGTGAAAGCAATATAGATCACGCCAATGATTCCACCTGTGTAGATCCACCACGGGCCTGCTGGAAGCGGAACAAGTTCTTCGGAGTTGATCAGAACCAAAATACTTAAGAAAACGACAAGAAAAGTTGTTCCCATAATGAAGTTAAGCAGTGATGTTGTAAAGCTCTGATGTGAATGCTCATTAATCTGACCATTCATTGCTCGCTGCACTCCAACAATCGCACCTGCAACACATCCCATGAAGACTGCAATGAGTGAGAGATTTCGTGCATCGATGCGGTCATAGACAGAGATAAAGACTGCAAAGACGGTGAAGAAAGCTGCTGCAATGCGACGCGGTGTGATGTGTTTCTTTCCACCACCTGTAAGCCCAATACGATCGACGATAAGGGAGGCAGCTGTTTGCCCTGCAATAGATGCAACAGAGTAGATAGCAACGCCAATGAGAGGCACGATGTGGGTCTGAACCGCTACAAAACTACCGCCCAAGGCTCCTGCGAAGAGTGTCCATCGCGGAAGCTCTTTGCGTGCAACAGCTCCCCGCAAATTGCGAGCACCTTCTTTAATAGAAGGAGTAAAGAGAGCAATAATTGAAATGATGATCAGCCCAGATCCAAATGAGACAAGAGCTGCCTCAACTCCATTACCAATCAGATGCGAGAGCTCACCATTAGCGCGCGCCTGCAGAGCAATCATCACTCCAGAGATTGCAGCGAGAAAATCTAGGCGCTGATTCTTGGTGGACATAGGTAAATCCTATTAACTTTCAAGGGCAAGAGTGATCTCTAGCCACTCTTCTTCTCGCGCTTGTAATTCGCTCTGCACCTTCTCTATCTCAGCAGCAATCTCAATTAAACGCTCTGGATTAAAGCTTTCTGCATCTTGCTCGGCCATAAGCTCTGCAAGACGTTCCTTGCCTTTTGCAACTTGACGCTCCACACGAGTCAGATCCTTCTTGAGCTGACGTTGCTCTGCAGCAGTTGATGTCGATGAGAACTTTCCACCGGATGCGGCTGCAGATGTAATCGATGCAACGCGCTGTTCAAGATATTGATCTACCCCTCGAGGCAAATCACGAAGATGCTTATCGCCCAGTAACCCCCAGAATCGATCACAGACGCGCTCCAGGAAATATCTATCGTGAGAGATCACAATCAAGGTGCCGCCATAGCTATCAAGTAGATCTTCAAGTTCGGTAAGGGTTTCAATATCAAAATCATTCGTTGGTTCATCAAGAAGCAACACATTCGGTGAATCCATCAGCAAACGTGTTAACTGCAGGCGTCGTCGCTCACCACCTGATAAATCCCCCACAGGCGTCCACTGCGCATCACGATCAAAACCAAGGCGTTCACAGAGTTGTGATGCAGAAAGTGTTTTGCCCTTACCAATCTCCACATGTGTTGCCACATTTTCAACTGCTTCAAGTAAGCGCCATGTGGGATCGAGTTCATCAAGATGCTGCGTCAGGAAGGCAATCTTGACGGTAATACCTGTAACAAGCTTGCCTGCAGCCGGCTGTAACTGACCTGCCAAAGTGCGCATCAGCGTTGTCTTTCCTGCGCCGTTAATGCCAACGATGCCGATGCGATCTCCTGGCCCGATATTCCATGTCAGGTTATCAATTAACTCTTTATCGCCAGCTTTAATCAGCGCATGGTGGAGTTCAAAGACGGTATTACCAAGACGGTTGAGTGCAAACTTTAAGAGCTCTGTTGAATCACGAGGTGCTGGCTCTGCTGAGATCAAATCATTTGCTGCATCAACGCGAAACTTTGGCTTTGTTGTTCGTGCAGGTGCACCGCGGCGAAGCCAAGCAAGTTCTTTACGAATTAAGTTATTGCGACGAGCATCCATTGCATTGGATTGACGTGCGCGCTCTGCTTTTGCCAATACAAATGCAGAATACCCACCGTCATACTCTTCTACCTTGCCAAGGACAACTTCCCATGTTCGCTCTGTAACTTCATCAAGAAACCAGCGATCGTGCGTTACAACAAGTACTGCTAAATCTCTACGGTTCTTTAAGTGGGATGCAAGCCATGCAACACCTTCAACATCAAGGTGGTTTGTTGGTTCATCCAGCAGAATCAAATCAAGATCATCGATGAGCAGTTTGGCCAATCCAACGCGACGCTTTTCTCCACCTGAAAGGGATGCAAATGTGCGATCAAAGATATGATCATCAAAGCTTCCAAAGAGGCCGGTAAAGATTTCACGGATGCGTGGATCACTTGCCCATTCATGTTTCTCGCGATCGGCAATAACGACATCGCCCACAGTTGCATGAGGGGCAGCACTATCTATTTGAGACAGGATTCCAATCTTTGAAGCATTGGACTTGGTAACACGACCTGCATCAGGTTCTTCTACGCCTGCAATGATTTTCATGAGCGTGGATTTACCGGCGCCATTGCGGCCAACAATTCCGATGCGATCGCCTTCTGAAACACCGAGAGAAACTCGCTCTAGAAGTGGGCGAATATCAAAGGCTTTAGAGACCTCTTCGATATTCACAACGTTGCGCGCCACGGTAGGAGAGCGTACCTTTGAACTATGAAGGTCACTGACCGCGCATATGCGTTAGAGCTCGATAAGAATGACCCTCTTGCTCCCTATCGCAGCAAATTTGTTATTACAGACCCCAATCTCTGCTACCTCGATGGAAATTCTCTCGGTCGCCTGCCCCATGCAACTGTGAAGGCTGTCAGCGACTTTGTATCCCACGAATGGGGCAATGAAGTTGTCACGGGCTGGAGCCACTGGATTGATGAGGCGCAAGTTGCCGGCGATCTCGTAGGTCGCGCCGCCCTCGGCGCTGCAGCTGGCCAAGTCCTTGTCTGTGACACAACTTCGGTGAACTTCTATCAGCTCTGCCTTGCAGCAATCAATGCGCGCCCTGGTCGAAAGACAATCATTACTGATGCAGCAAACTTTCCCACCGATCGCTACATCCTGATCGGCATCGCACAGCAACTTGGCCTCAACCTTGTCATTATCGATAACGAAGATCCTGCCATTGCTGAGAATGAATTGATTACGGCAGAACTTCTGGAAAAATATATGTCTGAAGATGTTGCACTCGTAACCTTTGAAGTCATTCAATACCGCTCAGGTGCTCGCACAGATATTGAATCCATCACAGATCTTGCTCGTTCCTATGGCGCCTTTGTCCTCTGGGATGCAAGCCATGCAACGGGTGCGATTGAAATGAACTTTGATCAACACGGTGTGGACCTCGCAGTTGGCTGCACCTATAAATATGGAAACGCCGGTCCTGGTTCACCTGCTTGGCTCTATGTGAATAAGCGCGTGCAGGCCGAGCTTCAAGTTCCTATTCAAGGGTGGTTTGGTAACGAGGATCAATTTGGAATGGGACCTCACTTTGAGAAGGCGCAAGGAATTCGTGGATTTCAAATTGCAAGCCCATCCATTGTTGGAATTCGTGGCGTGCAGATTGCCTTCGAGATGATCGCTGAAGCAGGAATTGATGTCATTGCATCCAAGGCTGCAATCGGAACACAGATGATGATTGATCTCTATGACGAGTGGCTAGCACCCCTTGGATACGCGCTGCTTACCTCACGTAATCCAAAAGAGCGTGGAGGTCACATCTCTATCGGCCATCCAGAGGCGGCAAAGATCTGTATTGCACTTCGTAAATTTGCCAACGTTATCCCTGACTACCGCACTCCCAATGCAATACGTCTAGCAATCGCACCACTTCCAACTTCATATGTTGAAGTCTGGGATGGTTTTCAGCGCATCCGCGATCTCACTGAAAGCCGTCAATACGAGGAGATCCAAGGATCGGATTCACGAGTCACATGAGCGAGAACTACGAATCAGCACTGACATATAACTCTTATCTCGCAGTTGATGACCTCCTTAAACTACAGAAGCCACTCTCTGATGGTCCAGAACATGATGAGATGCTCTTCATCATCATCCATCAGACTTATGAGCTCTGGTTTAAGCAACTGATCCACGAATTCCAGCAAGCACAACGTGCGCTGGAAGATGGCAATACTCATTACGCACTGTCAATTCTTGGACGGATCCGCTCCATCATGAAGGTCTGTGTGGCACAGGTAGATATTCTGGAAACCATGACACCACTGCAATTCAATGCTTTCCGCGGTTATCTCTCATCTTCTAGTGGTTTCCAATCTGCGCAATTTAGAAAAGTAGAGGCAATCCTCGGGCGTCGCGATAGCCGCATGGCAGGCCACTTGCCTCCTGAGATGCAGGAAGAGATTGCAGAGATCACATCACGAAATTCCATTTGGGATTCATTCTTGGATTACCTGACCAAGCGCGGTTACACACTTCCTACCGATGTAATCAGCCGTGATAAATCAGTTGCCTACGTATCTAACCCTGCTGTGCAAGATGTGTTACTCAAAGTCCACCGAAGTGATCCTGAAAGTGCGATGGTCTCTGAACGCCTGGTTGATATCGATGAAGGTATTCAAGAGTGGCGCTATCGCCATGTGAAGATGGTTGAACGCACGATTGGCCACAAGATGGGAACCGGTGGTTCTAGTGGAGTTGAATACCTTGCAAGCACGCTCTTTAACCCAGTCTTTAAAGACTTGTGGGAGATCAGATCTCGCTTTTAAGCAGGTAAGCCTTTAACAACTAATTCAGAAAGTGGAAGGCGTTCGCGCTTTGCCGTTTCTCTTTCAAGTAGTGGGCCAGCAAGCTTTTCTGGAGCATCTTGTGTTCCAACGGCGATAACAACAACAGGCATGAGCTCTGGAGCAATAGTAAGGACATCCTGTGCAACTGCCTTATCGAATCCAGTCATCTGGTGAGCCACTAAGCCACGGTGATGAGTCTCGATAACAAGTTGTGCAACTGCAAGACCACAGTCGTATTGGTAATCAGCATGAATAGAACCATCTGCTTTTACAGTCTTTCCGGCAACCAATATCAGCGCTGATGAGTTCTTTGCCCAACTCTGATTGAACTCAACTAGAGATGAGAGGATATGAGTAAAGACTTCATCGCCACGCTTTCCCACAAAGAAGCGCCATGGCTGGCTATTAAATGCAGATGCTGCCCAACGAGCTGCTTCGAGGATTGCTGTGAGATCTTCACTATTGATTGTGGCGCTTTCGTTAAATGAACGAGGGCTACGACGGGTTGCGATGATCTCGTGAACGGGGACTGAAGTCTGTGCTTTCATAACGCGTACCTTATTGCCTGCGTAGGTTCACCGCACTTTGAAATTACTGCTTCTTTGTATTGATCACTTCAATCTTTTCGCCATAGGCAGCTTCTGCAATCTCTTTGCGGCGCTTGATATAGGCATCAGATGCGCCAGTAATGAGATGTTCAAAACGTTGCTCACCTTTAATGAGTGGATGTAACTCTTTCGCAGTGTTCTGTGAACCCCAGATAGGTGGCTCTTGTCGAGTTACCTGCACAACAATGTGAGGGTTGATAAAGCGATAGACAAGTGCAAGGCGACGCAGACCCATATAGGCAACATGGCGCATGCCACGATTGATATGTTCTTGTATGCGTAATTGGTTATATCGCAGCCATGAAGGGCGAATTGGTTCTTCTTGCACAGCTAATTCATACAAAATCTTTGCAATCTCTGCCCCACCTGTTGGATCCGGTAGCTCTGCACATTTCTTACTCAACCGTGTGCGCACCTCAGCATCTTGTAACTTCCTCACCGTTGCAGTGATGTCTCCTAGGTCTGCTTGATTGGCGCGCAGAGCAAATCCCATGTCATGGCACCACTGTGCTCGAGCTTCTTGATCATCAGTACCGCGGATATTGGAGACAAAGACTGTAGGAACGCGTGCGGGCAAGAGTTCATGCACTCCGTTATATCCCGTTGCACAGACACTGGCATCGAATGCGTGGAGTACTTGAGCAAGTGGGAAGTGGCGAACGACGCGGATATCAAGGCCGACAGGTGCAAGTGACTTTCCATCTTTATCCAGTGGTTGCTTGGTAAGGATGACTTGCAGATCTTTCCATCCGAGTAAGCCAGAGAGTGCTGCCGTCATCTTCTCATTGACATCACTATCGCCAGTTCCCATCTGAACAAGAACTGCTGGGCGGTTGGGATCTAGTCCTAAGACTGCGCGAGCCTCATCACGAGGTAGCGCTGTATCTTTCTGAAAGAGGGAGACAGAAGAAGTCACACGAGCATCTTTTCTTTCAGCAGTGGGGCCAAAATCATAGGCGCGAGCAAAGTCACCTGGTTCAACGATGTAATCCATCATCTGTGATTGCAGACCTAATACAAAACGTTGTGGTTTCTTCTGCCACAAACCGCGGCGCACCCAGACGAGTGCAAGTTTGGGATGTGAAACTTTTGCTGCGATAACTCCTGGATAAGGAACAACGCCGTCGAATGACATGACGCGAGCGCCAGTCTCATCTGCAAGCGCCATGAGACGATCGCGCAAATAAGCATCCCACTTTTCGCGAGACATCCACATGCGATCGCGACCAGGAATATATTCACAGCGGATTCCCATAAATTCTGGAATCTCTGCAATGCCACCGGCCATAGAAACAATAATGGGGTTTGCATATTCTTTAAGAGCCAACGCAATTGCACTTGCACGTGCAAGGTGTCCCATTCCCACGCCATTACTGGTCGCAAGAATAATTGTTGGTTTTTCCATAAGGCTCAAAGGTTATCAACCCTTTACGCGTAAGCCACGCGGGAAAATCCCTATTAGTTGCAAACTTTTTTGCCTTCAGAGATACTTATCATGCGTTAATTCGCAACCAAAAAGGAGAGTACTTCTCAAACCGTTTCTAAATCAGAAACATTTGCCGTACAGCTTTACAATGACTACACCAACAGCGATCCAATCGCACCACAGCGCAACACATCGTTATGTACCAGCAACATCAACTCCAATATCTCCTGAAAAGGTTGCCGCAGTCCTTGCAGCCGAATGGGATCTCTTCACTAAGAAGACCAAAGGCTCAGCAGCCGAGAGCAAGCGTGCAGTTAATTCGCTGCCACTAGGTGTCACCTCAAGTTTCCAGCACTGGGATCCATACCCAATCTCCATCGTCTCAGCATCCGGTGCCTATATGACAGATGTCGATGGGCGAAAGCTTCTTGACCTCTCTATGGGCTTTGGCGCAATGCTCGCCGGCCACCTCAACCCTGTCGTCGTTGAAGAGATTCAATCAGCGCTCAGCCAGGGAATGCTCTTTGTCACCCCTTCACCTACCTCTACCGATGCGGCAGAGCGAATCTGTAAGCGCTTTGGTATCGATCAGGTTCGCTTCACCAACTCGGGTACTGAGTCAACGATGTATGCAGTTCGCGTTGCTCGCTCTGCCACAGAGAAGATGGGCATCCTTAAGATTGAAGGCGGCTACCACGGTAGCTATGACCCATTCGTTGTCTCTGCCAAGCCTCCACTTGCGAAGGCTGGAGATCCGGAGGAACCAACTCCTTATATCGAAGGCAACTTGGTTCCAGGAGATGTCTATGTTGTTCCTTATAACAACATCGAAGCACTTGAGAAGATGTTTGAAAAGAATGCGAAGAAAATCGCATGCTTCATCGTCGAGCCAGTACTTGAAAACCTTGCAATCATTCTTCCTGATGCGGGATATCTTGAGCGCGTTCGTGAACTCTGCGATCAATACGATGTCGTTCTGATCTTTGATGAGGTCAAGACGGGTATTACCGCGGGCACGCGCGGTGCAGCCGCACGTCTTGGCGTTAAGCCAGACCTTGTTACTCTTGCAAAATCAATCGGTGGCGGAATCCCACTTGCAGCTTTCGGCGGCAAGAAGAAGTACATGGACTTTGTTACCAACGGCAAGATGGCTCACTTCGGTACCTTTAATGGCAATCCCCTTGCAATGGCGGGTGTTCGCGCAATTGATCGCATTTGCACAGATGAAGCCCTTGAAAAAGCTGAGGCTTTCAATCTTCAGGCACTCAACCGCATTGGTGACATCATTGATGAATACCAACTTCCTGCACAGACTGTCGGCTTTGGAGTCAAAGGCTGCGTTACCTGGTCAACAACACCAGTGCGCAACTACCGTGATTACAAAGCAACCGACTTTGGTGTTGCAGAAGCACACTGGCTCTTTGCACTCAACCGCGGAATCATCACTCCTCCAGGACTTGATGAGCAATGGTTGATCTCTTTGGCACATGGCCAAACAGAGATTGATCTATTGGTTGAAGATTTCTGCGACTTCGCAAAGGCAATCCGCGCTTAATTACCTTAAGAGAGAATGACAATGGAGTCAGCCCTCGAAACCGCTCGTGCACAATTGCGGCGAGCGGTAGAGCTATTACACCTCACTGAAAACGACTGGCAAACACTTTCCACACCTCGACGTATTCTCGAAGTGGCTGTTCCACTGCGCCGGGATAATGGCAATGTTGAGATGTACAAAGGTTTCCGCGTTCAGTATTCAACAACTCGTGGTCCATCCAAGGGTGGTGTTCGCTTTCATCCTCAGATCGATATGGATGAAACCGTTGCGCTTGCCATGTTGATGACATGGAAGTGCGCTCTCACCAATCTTCCATACGGTGGCGCAAAGGGTGGAATTGCAGTCGATGCACATTCCTTATCACTTGCAGAAAACGAGCGTTTAACTCGTCGCTACACATCAGAGATCTTGCCAATCATTGGACCGGAACGAGATATTCCAGCACCTGACGTAGGAACTGACGAACGTAATATGGCGTGGATGATGGATACATATTCAGTCAATGCAGGATTCTCTGTACCAGGCGTCGTTACCGGAAAACCAATTGTTCTGGGTGGCTCACTCGGACGCATATCTGCAACCGGTGATGGAGTAGCAATCTCCACAATCGAAGCGCTGCGCGTTAAAGGAATAGATTCCAATGGTGCCACTGTCGCTATGCAAGGATTTGGAAAAGTTGGTTACTGGGCAGCAATTGCTCTTGAAAATCTTGGTCTCAAGGTTGTTGCGGTTAGCGATGTCAACGGAGGAGTCACTGGTTTTGATTCAGTCTCTCAACTCTGGGATTACTACAAAACACATAGCAATCTTGATGCACCTGGTACAGAAAAAATCACTCAAGAAGAACTGCTTCATTTAGATGTTGATGTGCTTATCCCTGCCGCCCTTGCAGACTCCATCACTGGAAAGAGCGCAGTAGGCATTAAGGCAAAGATCATCGTCGAAGGTGCAAACGCTCCAACTACTCCAGAAGGTGATGCAATTTTAATTGATAAGAAAATCCTGGTTGTGCCAGATATCTTGGCTAATTCAGGGGGTGTCATTGTTTCCTACTTCGAATGGGTTCAAGATAAGCAGAATTATTTCTGGAGTGCTAAGGAAGTGAAACAAAACCTGAACGACATCATGATGAAGTCATTTAAAGAAGTTGAGCACATGGCTACCGATAAGAATGTTTCATGGCGTGAAGCCGCCCATATGATTGGGGTAGCTCGAGTTGCTGAAGCCCACAGATTGCGTGGCTTATATCCTTAAGATTAAAGCTGCCACGCACGAACTCCGCCAGCAACGCCAGCAGAGTTTGGAACAATCACAACGTCATCGCCCATCAAGTTCAGATCGCGTTGTTGAATGCTGTGTGAATTACCACCACCTATATAGAGGCGATCCCATAAGAAGACTGGGCGAAGTTCAGAGACCATCAAGCGCACACGACGTGACCAGAAGGTATTTCCCATACGGTGGCGTTCGCGATCGCCAATCCAAGTGTCATACGTTGTATTACGGCGGGTTGTTGCATGTGAAAGTTCAAAGTGCGGAGAAAGCTTTCCGCCGTGGAATACAGAAAATCCGAGGCCAGTTCCGAGAGTAAGAACGATTTCAAGTCCTGAACCAGTAACCACACCTGCACCGTGTACTTCGGCATCGTTTAATACCTTAGCTGGCATTCCCAAACGTTCAGCGACAGCCGCTTCAGCATCAAAGCCCCACCACTGCTCTTTGAGCTCTGGGTTCATACGTGTGTGGGGTCCTGCATCATTGATGTAATGAGGAGTTGCAACCACAACACCGTTACGAATCATTCCAGGCAAGCCAACAGTTACACGTGCTGCTTTAGGAAGAGACTTGGCAATTGATTCAACGGTCTCGAGAAAGCGTTCAGGTGAAAGCGGGTATGGAGTCTGCACGCGCGTTGGAGCTGCATGCATAGTTCCTGATTCATCAAGAACACAGCTCTTAATAAAGAGGCCACCGCAGTCAATGGAGAGAGTGAATTGGCTCATGAGAGTGGGTCCATAACTGTGATTGTTTCACCGAATACTAAATCTTTAGCAATCGCCTGCCATGCCTTGCTGTTGGTATTGAGCATATGAGCATCCCATAACGGGCGATCAGACCAGATTTCCCAGACATTGACGACATTCTCTTTATCTACATCGCGATAGATATCAATGAATTCGCAACCACTTTCTGTGCGAATCACAGAGATGTGCTGTGAGAGAGCAGAGACAAATTCATCGTATTTCCCTGGGCGCACATCGATTGCCACAAAGAGGAAGATTTTGCTCACTGGGTAACGATACTGGCAGATCCAATCACTGGTAAATGCACATCAGGAACTCGATGCTCCTGATGGGCTACAACCGATGCCTCGTGATACTTCTCAATCTCAGCTAGAAATGCTGGGTTGAGATAGGGGCGTCCATCAACAATCGAGCCTTGCGTGCAGTCGATAACAGCTGCCACATCCTCACCAGAAAGTGTTTTATATGTCTCTAGCGCATGCGCTAGCGCCAGAATTTGATTGCGATTTTCGCGCAATATCTCTTCAGCTTGAATCAACAGCTGGCTTAAGTTCTCTTCAATACGATCACTTAGCGCCATACGCATCTGCTTCTCAGTATCTTCTTTTCCTTTTCCTCCACCTGGAGAGCCCATCTCAAAACGGCGATTACTCACGTGAGATGAAATTGTGGAGCCCATGCCCCAATGACCTTCCATGAGGGAGGCAATAGTCGTTGCACTCTCAAGATCGCCGGAAACACCTGATGAATTATCATCTTTAAAGAACATACGTTCTCCAGCAAGGGATGCAAGGGATACCAAAATATCTGATTGGTATTCACTCTTCCAGCGCGTGAATTGATCATCGGGCGGAATACTTGCAACCATTCCAAGATAGTCAGAACCTTTTTCAATGGTTGCAAGATCAATAGACATATGTTGACGAGTGCGATGAGCCATGACCGCATGGCACGCTTCGTGAACAGCAATTGCATGGCGCTCACGTTCGATGTATTCAACATCTTCAGAAGGTCCAAGTTCTTTCTGTTGCTTTGCTTTAACAACATCTGACCACTCAATCGATGTGCGACCGTTGCGGATAGCCATGATGAGAGCTTCATTGATGGTGTCTTTAATCGTTGCGCCGGTTGCATAAGGAGTAATCGTTGCAATCTTGTCGATTTCTTCAGCAGAGAGTGAGTGAGAGACTTTTGATAAATAACCTTCGTAGGTGCGCACGCGACCGGCCTTACTTGGATAACCAACGCGATACATACGATCAATTCGTCCGGGACGCAGGAGCGCTTCATCGAGTGCTTCAGGCATATTGGTAGCCATCACAACAAGGATTCGATACTTTGGTGGATTCTTCGGGCGCATACCAAGTGTTCGGCGCACGACTCTGTTAAAGAAACCTCGAGGCTTCTTTAAGCCAGAGAGTTCTGTCAGAAGTGCCTGAAGTGTTCCCATTCCTCCACCGCCACCACCTGCGGCGCCGCCCATCACAAACTTCTCACGTGCAATTGCAGAGACTGCAGATTCAGAGAGGTATGTGCCTCCGTGGCAGTTGCTCTTAAATATTGATGTGGCATCCATTGTGGAATTTCTCTGAGGGCCACCTGCAGAGACAATTCCACGATTACCTAATGAATCTGCCTCATCGAAGAAGACAACAACGCCGCCATAGCGAAGGGCAAGCTTTCGTAATTTACGGAAGAGGCTCTTTACCTTCAGCACTCCCACACCAAAGAACATATTGGTAAATGCACCAGGATCTACGAAGACGAATGGCTTACCAGTCTCACCAGCCATTGATTCAGCCATCAAAGTCTTTCCAGTTCCAGGTGGACCCCACAAAAGAATTCCGCCTGGCACATATCCACCGTGCTTCTCAATCTCCTCTGGTGTTTCTAGGAAGAGAAGATTTTCACGGATGCGATTGAGAACATGATCTTGTCCCCACACATCACTAAATCGAGTTCTGATGTCATCAGGGAAGTAAGTATCAACACCTCCACGGCTTAAGAACCAGAAGATTGCACCAAATTGAATGATGACAAAGAAAACAGCAAAGAGAAGTTGTCCTAAAAATGGCAGAGCTGTGATGAATGCTTTTGGTGCTAAGAACAATGCTTTGATTGGTGGTTCGTCATAAATAGCGCCAAGGATGACGGCAAGAAGGAAGATAACCAGCGCCCATTTAACAATGCGAGAGAGGCGAAAACGAGTCCAATCGCTGAGTCTATGAACTTGGCGATCTACAAAGGCAAAATACTTTGTCCAAATGCCGTGATAGGGCGCAAGAAGTTCTGCAATAAGGAAGTGAACCTGGCGAATGACTTCAATGACAGCCAGAACAATCAGCCAAGATTTAGATCGCGCGGTCTCTCTCAGTGCATCTTCAACACCAAGGATTGGGTTTTCCGCAAGGCTTGACCACGTCAGAACTAGGAATGTGATGCCAAAGAGAAGGAAGAATTTGATGCGGTCATAAAATGAGAGATGGATGCGAGTCTTTCGGTCAGTATCGCGCGGACGACTCGTTACTTTTTCTACCTGACTCATTTCGCTCCCTGTACTGTGTATGAGGTCACAATCTCTTCAATGACTTTCTTATTCTTTGTGTAGCACGTTGTCGCACATCGAACAACGAAGATATAGAGAGTTGAACGATCAGAAGACATTAAAGAGGTCTGGTTCAGCGTCTGCTCCACGCCATCGATGGAGAAGCTATAGATGGTTTGAATGCCGCGGGCGCCCTTCTCCACAACCTCGCCATCTTCAAGAATCTTAAAGTCAGGAACTCCTAAATCAACCCCTTCAACTAATTGCGTGATGGGGGTAATCACATTGCGTAGAGAGTTATAGGAAAAATCGTTTGCTTCAGTACCCGTTAAATCTCGAACTCGTGCAAAAACTAGTGGCGATGATGGAGGCTTTAAGGTAAATACTTGTGAAACTTTTATCTTTGGATCAGTTGAGTATGCAACCTGCCATCTGACCAAAGACTGACGAGAATCTGATTGATCTCCCTCTACGCCTTTTTCATATTTGTTAAGTGCTGCGGTGCTCAAGCCATACCAGTTCTTGGGAACAGAAAAGAAAACTCCATCTGCTTTGGAGGCTGGATATAACTTGGAACTTTCACCGCAGCCTGTTAACACAAGGGTTAAGGTCAGACCTAGAGCAAGGATGCGGCCGCTTCTCATTCCGAGATTCTGCCTGAGAAATGGCGAGTG
Source organism: Candidatus Planktophila sp. (assembly GCA_044353885.1). GTDB lineage: Bacteria > Actinomycetota > Actinomycetes > Nanopelagicales > Nanopelagicaceae > Planktophila. Next base: position 51,527 of record JBILBC010000002.1, read on the forward strand.
CGCTATATGAATGTTGCCCACCTTAGCGAAGGCGCAAGCGTAAATTTAAGTTGCGACCCATGGGTGGGCGCCTACCATTAAGCCATGAGACCAGTACCCGTAGCCATCAGCATCCTCCTTGCACTCTCACTCGTGGGGTGTACTGGCGGAGATAAAGAAGAGCCAGCCGGCTCAGGTGATAACCAAAGTTGCATCGAGACTGAAGCAGCGAAATTACTTGATGAGACAGGATCAAATGCAGATTACGCCATGGAAAAGGCAGCTGAAATCTGTAAGTAAGTTCTTCTTATAAAAAAGAAAAGCCTTCCGGTGTGAAAGGCACCGAAAGGCTCATCTCGTGCGCGCGAAGGGATTCGAACCCCTAACCTTCTGATCCGTAGTCAGATGCTCTATCCGTTGAGCTACGCACGCTTATTGAATTGTGTATTGCGAATCCGAATACTACAGGATTTTAACGATGGTGAAAAACTGCCCTGAATCAGCGTAATTTGAGTGCTTATCCACGCCAACTTTGGCTCAGTGGTCGTCCCTCTGCATAACCTGATGCAGATTGAATTCCAACTACTGCACGCTCTGCAAACTCTGCAAGATTACTTGCTCCTGCATAAGTGCATGATGAACGAAGTCCAGAAATGATTTCATCAATTAAATCTTCAACACCAGGACGGTTTGGATCAAGGAACATTCGTGATGATGAGATTCCTTCTTCAAAAAGCGCTTTGCGTGCACGATCAAATGCATCTTCTTGTGATGTGCGAGCACTGACTGCGCGCTTTGATGCCATACCGAAAGATTCTTTGTAAGCGCGTCCTGAGCTATCGCGCATCAAATCACCAGGTGATTCATATGTTCCTGCAAACCACGAACCAATCATGACCTGTGATGCACCTGCTGCAAGAGCTAGCGCAACATCGCGAGGGTGACGCACTCCGCCATCTGCCCAGACATGTGCACCTAACTTCTTTGCCTCTAGAGCACACTCAAGCACTGCAGAAAATTGTGGGCGACCAACGCCAGTCTGCATACGTGTTGTGCACATCGCTCCTGGTCCAACGCCCACCTTAATAATGGTGGCTCCTGCTGCAACTAAGTCACGAACGCCATCTGCTGTCACAACGTTTCCAGCAACGACGGGAACATTCAGGTTCAGCTTCTTAATAGCTTGGAGCGCTTCGATCATCTTCTTCTGATGTCCATGCGCAGTATCAACAACTAGAACATCAGCACCTGCTGCAACGAGCTTTGCTGCCTTATCGGCTACATCGCCATTAATTCCCACAGCTGCTGCAATACGAAGCTTGTTATTCTTATCTACAGCCGGTGTATATAAAGTGGCACGAAGTGCACCTACCTTGGTGATAATTCCAACCAATTCACCATTTACTGAAACCACAGGCGCCACAGTGCGAAGGCGCTCATTGAGGAATTCAAATGCCTGGCGTGGATCAAGTGAATCAGGCATTGTGGTCAGCTCTTGAGTCATCACTTGGCTCAGCTGGGTAAAGCGATCAACGCCCGCTAAATCATCTTCAGTCACAATGCCAACGGGCTTCTTGCCATCGACGATGATGATCGCCCCATGTGAGCGCTTATGGATAAGGGATGCAGCATCTGCCACAGTCTCTTTGAGAGTTAAGGTAATGGGAGTTTCAAAGAATGTGTGGCGAGCTTTCACGGATGCGATGACTTCTGCAACCACCGGAATTGGAATATCTTGAGGAATAACAACCATTCCACCGCGACGAGCCATGGTCTCAGCCATTCGGCGACCAGCAATTGCTGTCATATTTGCTACGACTAAAGGAATTGTTGTTCCGCTGCCATCGTTAGATGTCAGATCGACTTCCATACGGCTTGTGAGTTCAGAGTGACTTGGTGCCATAAAGACATCGTCATAGGTGAGGTCGTAGAGGGGCTCGTTGATAAATCGCACGTACTGAAGCCTACCGCCGATATGGCAGGGGCGACATAATCACCTCATGATGCGCTGGCGCGGGGCAATGCTCGATATTTCTCGACACTACTTTGATGCCGCCTTTATTAAGAAGACTGTGAGCTCACTAGCCCTCTTTGACTACAACACCCTTCACCTTCATCTCACCGATGATCAAGGCTGGCGCCTTGAGAGCAAGGTTTTTCCGTTATTGCATGAAGTCGGCTCTATACGTAAGCAGAGTCAAAATAACCATGGACTACTTGAACCTACCTATGACGGCAAAGAACATTCTGGTTATCTCACACATGATGATGTGCGCGAGATAGTCAGCCATGCGCACTCACTTGGGATGCAGGTAGTTCCAGAAATCAATATCCCAGGACACACAGGCGCTCTCTTAGCTGCCTATCCGCAATATGGAATCAATCAAGCAGCAGTTGAAGTAAGTGGTCGCTGGGGAATTTCAGATTACTTACTCCGCCCATTTCCTGAAACTTTTGAATTTCTTGAAAAAGTCTTTAAAGAAGTAGCAACGCTCTTCCCATCTGAATATATCCATGTTGGTGGCGATGAATCACTGATTGATAATTGGTTGAAAGACCCTGAAGTCGTTGCATGGATGAAGACTCAAAACTTTGCTACCACCAAAGATGTTTTTCTCTACTTCATGAGTGAGATTGAGAAGATTATTAATAGCCTTGGTAAGAAGATGGTCACATGGGATGACGCCTTTGCATTTGACCCAGAGAAGGCAACACAAGCAACAGTCATGTCATGGCGTGGTGATGCGATTGCTCAGATTGCACTCGATCATGGTCGGGAAGTAATTGCCGGCCCTGTATTTCCTACATACTTGGATTACTCGCAGGAAGTCTCTGAATCTGAGCCCCTTGCTATTGGCGGTCCTGTAACGCTTGCAGATGTCTTGGCATTTAAGCCACTGGCTGGTGTTACAGGTGTGCAGTTCCAACTATGGAGTGAATATATTCAATCGCCCGTACATGCTGAATACATGATGTGGCCACGAGCTGCAGCTCTAGCATTTCGATGCTGGTCAGAGGATCAAGATTTTGAGATTTACTTCAATAAGCGCCGACCACAGTTAGAAGCACTGGGTGTCACCATCCGTGAGATTGACCCTGCCAGGAGAGTCAATATCGCCCACTTAGGGATAGGTGATTACTACAGAGGTTTTGACACAGCGCAGATGATGCAGGCTCTAGAAAAATCTGCAATCGCTGGAGAAGTAGCGCACGACTTCTAAAGTTTCTTTCCTACTCCAATTTCACCAGGGCGCTCAAAGATGACCTGGTATCCAAGCGCCTTATAGAAAGCCAGTGCATTTAGATTCTTTGCACTCAATATCAAATGCACACCTGATGATCCAGCGCTACGCAGTGAATCCTCCATTGCCTGCATCAACTTCTTTCCCCATCCCTTTCCTTGCATCTCTGGAATAAGGTTGATGTGTGCATGTGATGGGTACTCATCAAGGAATTCAGTGGGTGATTGCAGTGGATTGTGAATCAGATGGGCAATCCGTTCATCCCTGCTCCACGAATCTTTCTGTGCAATATCAGGTTTGCTATAGATGGCCTGCTTGGCTGGCCACCACAGAGCATCGGTAACTGTCTCAAATGAGGTTGTATCTAGTGTTGCAATGCAATATCCGAGTGGCACACCATCATCGCTTTGAACCACATAACAATGATCTGGCGAAAGATGTAGATATGGACCAACCCAGATATCACCCAATAGATCTGGTTGGTCAAAGATTCCTGTTGCATCATTACCTGAATCACCTGTGATAACACAGATGTCATAGAGAGTTCGCTCATCAGTTAACGATGCAAGGCGAATATCCATTACTTATCCCAGTAGTGTCAGAAGTCGTGCTACTTCAGCTGCAACAGCGTCGCGGCCTGGAGCTATATATTTTCGAGGATCTACTAGTTTTGGATTTGCACCCAGTGCTTCACGGATTTCATGAGTAAAAACATTATTCAGGTGAGTTGCAATATTGATCTTGCTCATCCCAGCCTTCACAGCCTTCTGCAGATCTGGATCACTCACACCTGATGAACCATGTAAGACCAATGGAACTCCCACAGTCTTTGCAATCTCTGCAATCAAATCGAAATCCAATGTGGCATCTCGTGTTGTCATTGCATGGGATGAACCCACTGCAACTGCCACCAAATCAGCGCCCGTGGCCTCTGCGAAGGCCATTGCCTCAAGGGGGTTGGTGCGAACTCCAGGTGCATGGACTCCATCTTTCCCACCAACTTCACCGATTTCAACTTCTAGCGTTGCACCGTAACGCTTGCAGAGAGATGCCATGCGAGCACTCGCTGCAACGTTATCTGCATAAGTTAGCTTGGAGCCATCAAACATCACTGAGTCATAACCAAGGTCGAGTGCCTCTTTGACCAAATCTTCGCTCTCGGCATGATCAAGGTGAACAGAGACCGGAACAGATGCGCTTTCAGCGATTGCAATAGTTGCAACAGAGATTGGTTTTAACGCTTTGTGATAGCTCACGCAGTTTTCACTAATCTGCAAGATGACAGGAAGTTTTGCATGTTCTGCGCCAGCAACAAGCGCCTCAGTATGTTCAAGCAAGATCACATTAAATGCACCGACAGCTGCGCCTGAGCTCTTGGCAGCCAGTACTAGCTTGCCTGCATTAGTGCGTGACATGGAGCTCCTTAGACAATCACGATCTCAACGCCAAGTGCGCGAAAATCTTTCACTATCTTAGGGTCAATTCCATCATCTGTTATCAACACATCAATCTCGCTGATGGGGCGAATTGAAGCAAAGGCGCTCTTGGCAAACTTTGAACTATCAGTGACAACAACAATCTTGCGGGCGCGAGCTGCAATCTGGCGATTCACGCGCGCTTCATCTTCATGGCGGGCAGCTGCACCGATGACAGAGTCGATTGCTTCAACGCCAAGGAATGCAATATCAATATTTACTTCCTTCAATACTTCTTCTGCAAAGGGGCCGGTGAGCTCATAGGACTGCGGACGAGCAACACCACCTGTGACAACAATTTTGATTTGATGGCGCACGGTGAGCTCTGCTGCGATATTTACTGCATTGGTAACAACCGTGAGAGCGGGTTGCAGCTCTGATCCATCCCCTGGCGCAAATTCAGCGCGAGCAACGATGGCGCGAGCTACTGCTGTCGTTGTTGTTCCACCATTGATTCCGATGATGTCATAGCGAGAGACCATCTCAGCTGCAGCCTGAGCAATACGCTGCTTTACCTCATCTTCCTTAGCCACTTTGTATGTGAGTGGAAGGCCAAGGGAACCACCTGTGGCAACTGCGCCACCGTGTGTGCGAGAGAGAAGTTGTTTCTTTGCAAGGGAATCAAAATCTCTGCGGATAGTGGCAGCTGAAACGTTGAGTTCAACTGCTACATCTTCAACTTCAACGCTACCTTTTTCGACAACTATCTCAAGAATTCTTGAGAGGCGCTCTTGTCTACTCACTTCACACTTCCGGCAGTAAGCCCGCCCACAAGCCACTTCTCAATGAGTGCGAAGAGGACTACAACGGGAACAATGGCGATGATGGATCCTGCAAAGAGGTAGTTCCACTGCACCTGGTATTGACCAATGAGAGATGTCAGACCGACGGTGAGTGGCTCGCGCTCTGGTGATGAAGTTAGAGTGAGTGCAATAACGAACTCGTTCCATGCGGCGATGAAGGTAAAGATAAATGCCGTTACGAGACCTGGAAGGGCCAGTGGAAGAACAATGCGAGTAAGAGTAGTAAATCGACTACACCCATCAATCCATGCAGCTTCTTCAATCTCCTGAGGGATGCTTGCAAAGAAGCTGGAGAGAATCCAAATGGAAAATGCCATATTGAAGGCGGCATAAATGAGAATAAGTGCCAGATAAGTATCAACCAGATTGAGTTTCACGATCTCACGAAAGATTCCTACAACGAGAGCTGTTGGTGCAAACATCTGAGTTACCAGTACCAGGAGCAAGAAGAGCTTCTTGCCACGGAAGTTATTGCGAGCCACATAGTAAGCAGCAGGCACTGCAATAAAAATAACGATGATGGTTGCAGAGATTGAGATAATAAATGAGCTCTTGATAAAGCCCATCAATGGGATTTCTCTCCACACGCCAATGAAGTTTTCAAATGCCCACTTCTTTGGAAAATATGTTGCAGGGATAGCTGTGATCTCTTCCTTTGGCTTGAGCGCTGTCAGAAGCATCTGTAGATAAGGAGCGAAGAAGAGGAA
>JBILBC010000086.1:0-4787 GCA_044353885.1 Candidatus Planktophila sp.
TGATCCACTCTCACTGCCTGGTATCAAAGAGATGATTGCAAAAGTTCGCACAGCCAATATCAGAATCTATTTCGATCCAGCATCTGTGGGTGGAATGAAAGAAGTACCGATTGCAGAAGTGAAGTCTTGGCTTCCACTCATGGATGTCCTTCTTCTCAATGAAGAGGAAGCGATCTATCTCTCAGGAGCAAGTGATATCGAAATTGCTCTGGATACTCTGCTTGAACAATGTCAGACAGTGGTCATCAAGCGCGGATCACATGGAGCGATTGGCAAATCACGTGGCTCTCAATCAGTAGCCATCGACGCAAATCCCACAACAGTTGTGGACACCACAGGGGCTGGAGATGCATTTGCGGCAGGCTTTATTTCACAATTCTCAATGAAGAACGATTTAACTCGCGCTTTAATGGCTGGGGCCGAGGTTGCTGCCCATTGTGTTGCAATCGTTGGGGCAAGACCGCGTGTAGGTACCAAGATTTAGCACATTGAGTTGGCAGAATACGCGCCATGGCAACGAAGAAGGCAGCAGCACCAAAGAAGTCAGCGAAGGTCGTTGGACCTAAGCCAGGTGAATTTCCTGGGAAGATCGTTGATATCGATGTCTCTTCAGAAATGTCTGAATCATTTCTTGAGTATGCATACTCAGTAATTTATTCACGAGCACTTCCTGATGCGCGCGATGGCCTCAAGCCTGTTCATCGACGCATCCTTCACCAGATGAGCGATATGGGTCTTCGCCCAGAGCGCGGCCATGTGAAGAGCGCACGTGTTGTCGGTGAAGTAATGGGTAAGTTGCACCCACACGGTGACTCTGCAATTTATGACGCACTCGTTCGTATGGCGCAATCTTTCTCAATGCAGCTTCCACTCATCGATGGCCACGGAAACTTTGGTTCACTCGATGCTGGCCCTGCCGCCATGCGTTACACAGAAGCGCGTCTTGCATCTGCTGCGATGTCGATGGTGGCAGAGGCAGATGAGAACACAGTCGACTTCGGCCCTAACTACGACGGTCAGCTCGCTGAACCTCTTGTGCTCCCTGCAGCATTTCCCAATCTTCTCGTTAACGGCGGTTCAGGTATTGCAGTGGGAATGGCCACCAATATGGCGCCTCACAACCTGGGCGAAGTAATCGCTGCAACGAAGTTTCTGATTGATAACCCTAAGGCAACTCTTAATCAATTGATGAAGCACATGCCTGCTCCAGATTTCCCAACGGGTGGAGAAATTGTCGGACTCGAAGGAGTCCGCGAGGCATATGCAACCGGTAAGGGATCATTTAAGATCCGCGCATCCGTTGAAATCTCTAAGGTCACATCACGCAAGATGGGTCTTGTCATCCGCGAGCTTCCCTTTAACGTCGGACCTGAGAAGATTGTTGAACGCATTGCAGATCTTGCAAAGGCGAAGAAGATTCAAGGCATCTCAGACATCATCGATCTCACCGATGGCCAGACCGGCACCAACGTTGTTATTGAGCTTAAGAATGGTTTTGAACCTGAAGATGTCCTCGAAAAGCTCTTCAAACTCACTCCAATGGAAGATGCCTTCGCCATTAACGCGGTTGCACTCGTTAAAGGCAAGCCACAGACACTTGGACTTAAAGAACTTCTACAGGTCTTTATCGATCACCGCATTGAAGTTGTGCGCCGCCGCTCAGAATTTCGTAAGGCAAAGGCTGAAGATCGCCTCTCACTCGTTGATGGTTTGCTTAAGGCAATTATTGATATCGATAAGGTCATCAAGATTATTCGCGGCAGCGATGATGCAGCCGCTGCTAAAGAGAAGTTGATTAAGGATTTCAAGCTCAACGATGAACAAGCCACCTACATTCTTGATATGCCACTTCGCCGCCTCACAAAGATGAGCAAGCTCGAACTTGAGACAGAGTCAAAAGAGCTCAAAGCAATCATCGCAGCCCTTGCAACCTTGCTTAAGAGTGAGGATGCAATCCGCAAGCAGGTCTCTGATGAGCTCACTGAAGTGTCGAAATCATTTGCAGTTCCTCGCCGCACACGTATCGGCAAAGAGTAACTACTTAGGCAGCAGTACTGCCGTTCCCTTTTCATGCGAAAGAAATTCAAGTGTGTGGTTCGGTAGCGCCTTGGCAAACTGCTCCGCCATATCTTTCTCACCATCACGGCCTGCATCATCGATGACAACAATGGCGCGCGGGCTTAACTTGGCAAGGCATTCTGCAAGGGCTGGATGACGTGCCCGATCATTTTTAGATCCCGGTGGGCCATCGATAAAGAGAAGGTCAATTGCTGACACATCAGCTATTTGTGACAAGTCATACCAATCAACACCTGATGCGTGTGGCGTAAGAGGTGCAATGCGAATATCAACGTTTGTGATGCCGTGGGATGCAAGAAGTTTCGCCGTTTTACCTGCATATTCTGCAGAGTTATCAATGCTGATCACGCTGGCTTGCGGAGCACTTGCAGCAAGTACCAAGGTAGACATTCCTGAACCTAGATCCAGGATACGAGCAGGCTTAGAGCTCTTGGCCACATCTAAGAGAGTGAGCAACACATCAGGAGATGCTGCCCAACTGCGAGTTGCTGGAATAGGAGCCTTTAAATCCAATAACTTGATGAGTTGGGCGTAATACTCACTCTGCCTGTAGTGCTCCCATGATGCATCGCTCTGTGCCTTTGCAATGCGACGTATATCTCTCTCTGGTGAGACCAATTTGATGAGTTTCTCGTTGATGCGCTTGATGATGCGCAGCTGATAGATAGAGACGGCAAGTAATGTGAGAGTGATCAGTAGCAAAATGACGCTGAGCATTTGGCGATTCTAGAGTGATTACAAGGTAATCGGAATACTGTGGGAAGATACGCCAAATGATTGCCACTACCGCTCTTGAACTCCGTGCTGGAGCGCGCCTTTTAGTATCAGGCGTGAATGTGCGCATCAACCATGGCGATCGCATCGGATTCGTTGGCCGCAACGGCGCTGGTAAATCAACCCTTGCCAAGGTCCTTGCCGGTGAGAATCTTCCTGCAGGTGGCGGCATTCAGCGCACAGGAAAGATTGGTTACCTCCCCCAAGATCCACGCACTGGTGAAGATCAGGGAACGGCACTTGACCGTATTTTATCTGCGCGCGATCTCGATCAAATTGCAGCTCGCATGACTCAGGTAGAACAAGAGATGGCAACGACAGAAGGTGCCGAACTTGAAAAGGCCCTTGAGCGATACACGCGCGTTGATGCAGAGTTCTCAGCAGCTGGTGGATATGCAGCAACATCCGAGGCAGAAGCTATTGCAACATCCCTTGGAGTCTCAGAGGCTGTCTTTCATAACCAAATCGACACACTCTCAGGTGGTCAGCGCCGTCGTATTGAACTTGCCCGCATTCTCTTCTCAGGTGCTGAAACTCTTCTCCTCGATGAGCCAACAAACCACCTTGATGCAGATTCCATTATTTGGCTCCGTAACTACCTGATCAACTACTCAGGTGGCCTTGTCATCATCTCTCACGATGTAAACCTGATTGAGACAGTAGTAAATAAAGTCTTCTATATCGATGGCAATCGAAATGTCATTGATGTCTATAACATGGGCTGGAAGCAATACCTCCTGCAGCGCGAACAAGATGAACATCGCCGCAAGAAAGAGCGCGCCAACGCTGAGAAGAAAGCTGAAATTTTGCAGAAGCAGGGCGAGCGAATGCGCGCTAAAGCATCCAAGGCAACTGCTGCTCAAGGCATGTTACGTCGCGCAGATAAATTACGCGCCGGCCTTGAAGATGTGCGCGTGAAAGATAAGGTCGCAAAGCTTCGTTTTCCAACCCCTGCTCCTTGTGGCAAGACTCCCCTATCGGGTGAAGAGCTCTCGAAGAACTATGGATCTCTTGAAATCTTTACCGATGTTTCATGTGTCATTGATAAGGGCTCACGCGTTGTTATTTTGGGGCTCAACGGCGCCGGCAAGACAACACTGCTAAAAATTCTTGCCAACCAACTTGAATCTGACACAGGAAAAGTTGAACATGGCCATGGCCTCAAACTTGGTTACTACGCCCAGGAACATGAAATGCTCGACTTCGAGCGCACCATCCTTGAAAATATGATGTCTTCTAAAGATGATCTTCGCGAACCTGAAGCGCGCAATGTCTTGGGTTCATTCCTCTTCGTTGGCGATGATGTTCATAAGCCGGTCAAGGTCCTATCCGGTGGAGAGAGAACTCGTTTAGCACTTGCAACTCTCGTAGTCTCTGCCGCAAACGTACTTCTTCTTGATGAGCCAACGAATAACTTAGATCCAGCATCTCGTGAGGAAATCCTTGGCGCGCTCGGTGAATACCAAGGCGCAGTCATCATGGTCTCCCACGATGAGGGCGCTGTGCAGGCGTTAAAGCCAGAGCGTGTAATTTTGCTACCTGATGGCGATGAAGATATCTGGAAAGATGAGTACTTCGACTTAGTTTCAATCGATTAAAGCTTAGGCGTCAATCTGCTCGCGATCGATCTCAGCTGTTGCAATAAATTCCTTACGTGGGGCCACATCTGAGCCCATCAAAAGCTCAAACATCTTCTCAGCCGCTTCTCCATCTGGAACAGTGATGCGGCGTAACGTGCGAGCATCAGGATCCATCGTGGTCTCACGTAGCTGATCTGCATCCATCTCACCCAAACCTTTATAACGCTGAATAGGCTCCTTCCAGCGCTTGCCGTTCTTCTTCAAATCTGCGGTGACCTTCTTCATCTCATCATCTGAGTATGTGTAATGGTATTCACCCTTCTTGCCGCCCACACCCATAGTTTCAATTCGGTG
>JBILBC010000088.1:0-4701 GCA_044353885.1 Candidatus Planktophila sp.
CGTCAACTTAAGGGTGACACTAGAGAGTTAAAAAAGATAAATCAAGCCGGCTTTTAGGCTGTAATCGCTCCATATTCGGCCGCTGAAAGCAAGCCAGAAGGAACCGCTGGGACCTCGATCTCAACAAGCCAGCCAGCACCGTAAGGATCTGAGTTAATCAGCTCTGGTGCGTTGACCAACGCATCATTGATACCGACGACGGTTCCTGTGACAGGTGCGAAGATTTCAGAGACGCTCTTTGTAGATTCGACTTCTCCGCAGACTTTATCTGCAACAACTGCTTCACCGATCTTAGGCATCTGCACATAGACGATATCTCCGAGAGCACCTTGTGCGTAATCAGTGATACCCATGCGGATGCGCAAGGCAGTCGACGTTGGCGCAACCCACTCGTGCTCTTTTGTGTATTGAAGATCGGCTGGAATATTAGACATTGCGCTCCTACTAGCCCTCGATGATGTGTGGTCGAACTGTAATGGTCGATAGCGCTGTTCGGAAATACCCGACCGCAGTCCCCACATAGAGAGTAACGCCCCAGATGGCAAAGGCCCACCCGAAAATGAACGCCCCTGTTCCATACCAAGTGTCACTTAGGGCTAGGAGTAGGAACGGAAATGCATAGAGCAAATTAAAGGTTGCAGCCTTGCCCAGGTAGGTAACTTTGAGTGGGGCAAATCCTTTGAGCTGCAGAAGGAGTGCAACGAGTGCCATCACAAGATCGCGAGCAACCAAGATTGCAATCAGCCACAGTGGAATCGCATCTCTGATGTAGAGAACGACCAGGGTTGCAGCGATGTAGAGACGATCAATGGTCGGATCTGCTATTTCACCAAATTTAGTCTCTTGATTGAGAGCTCGCGCCAACTTGCCATCGAAGTAATCGGTGGCTCCCCCAACGGCCAATACAAAGATTGCCCAGCCATCAGCCTGCTTGTCTAAGGCGAGATAGATAAAGAGCGGAATACCAAGGAAGCGCAAGAAGGTAAGCGCATTCGGAATAGTCAGCACCTACTGCTCCTTATCTCGTTCCTTCACTCGGATTGCCACCTGGACAGGCGTGCCAGGGAATTTGAACTCCTCGCGCAGGCGCCGTTCGATAAATCTACGATATGAAGCTTCGATCCAGCCCGATGAGAAGACGACAAACTTAGGTGGCGCAATGCCAGCTTGAGTGGCGTAGTAGACGCGAGGCTGCTTTCCACCACGGACCGGTGGTGGGGTTGCTCCGATGAGGGCTCCCAAGAATGAGTTGAGCTTTGATGTTGGAACGCGACGTTCCCATGAATCAATGGATGTGCGAAGTGCTGGTGCCAAGCGATCGCGGTGCCATCCGGTCTTTGCTGCCACATTCACAATCTGAGCCCACTCCACCTGATCCAGATGGCGCTCGACTTCCTTATCCAATTGTGTGCGGCGATCTTCATCGACCAAATCCCACTTATTCATCACAATGACCATCGCCTTGCCGGCCTCTTCCACCATGGTGATGATGCGCAGATCTTGTTCCGAGATTGGAACGGATGCATCGAGAACCACGACAGCACATTCACAACGCTCCAAAGCAGTCTGGGTGCGAAGGGTTGCGTAATAGTCGGTGCCACTTGCCTGATTAGCTCGCTTTTTCAGCCCAGCCGTATCAACAAAGCGCCAGATACTTCCACCAAATTCAATGAGTTCATCAATGGGATCGCGCGTTGTTCCTGCGACGTCATCGACGATAGATCTGCTCTCACCAGCTAGAGCATTGAACAAACTTGATTTGCCCACATTAGGACGGCCAATGAGTGCAATACGACGGTAACCATCTTGTACTTGAGCTGCTCCAACTTCAGGCATCTCTTTCACAATTGCATCGAGTAAATCTCCACTACCGCGGCCGTGCAGAGCAGAGACAAAGTGCGGCTCGCCTAAACCAATATTCCAAAGCGCATGCGCATCCGATTCATCGTTATCGCCATCCACCTTATTTGCAACAAGAATCGTTGGCTTCTTCGCTTTGCGAAGTTCCTGGACCAAAATATCGTCTTCATCCAGCGCTCCCACTTGAGCATCTACGACGAAGCAGAGAACATCTGCCTCACCCATAGCGAGTTCGGCACCTGCACTCACCTGCACAGAAATTCCATCAGGCTTTGATTCCCAACCACCTGTGTCCATAATGATAAATCGACGTCCACCCCATTCGCATTCATACTGAACGCGATCGCGAGTAACACCAGGTGTATCTTCCACAATTGCTTCACGTCGTCCAATAAAGCGATTGATCAACGTTGATTTACCTACGTTAGGCCGTCCCAAGATTGCAACAATCGGAAGACCGAGTAACGAACGCTGTGACAAGAGCTCCCAGATGCGATCTGCGGTCTCCTCCAACGTAAGTTCTGTGGAATCAATATGAACCGCATCGGTTGCCATGGCTAAAGGTGAGACAGTGCGCGTTGAATCAATTTCATCGCGAGCCGCAAGTGATTGCGCCACAGCCTCCGTCCCAAGCGATTGATCGGCAAGTTCTGCATCTCGACGATCGGCGCGAGCTGAAATATCTGCCGTTAAATAGATTTTCAGGGCTGCATCAGGACAAACAACTGTTCCAATATCGCGGCCTTCAACAACGATTCCGCGTTCTGCCTTCTTAATAATTGCTCGCTGTAGCGTCAAAAGTTCTGCTCGTACTCCAGGAAGTGCGCTGATGACAGAAACCTTCTCGGTGACCTCATGTGAACGGATCTCTTTCGAAATATCTTTACCGTCGAGAAATACTTTAGGTTCACGCGGATCTGAAATAAAGGTAATCGGCTTATCTATAACCGCTGCGATAATATCTTTTGGATTTTCACTCTTTATCGATAAAGCAAGAAAAGTCATCGCGCGATAGAGCGCACCAGTATCTAAGTAATTCCATCCTGCGCGGATAGCAATTGCTTTAGATGTGCTGGATTTGCCAGAGCCACTGGGGCCATCTAGCGCGACAACAATCATTTTCACAGCCCATCTTTAGTTGGTTAATTCTATTGTGTAATCACTGAAGTGATTACCTACGCGCGTGGTGCATGAACGCTCCAACCATTGCTCTTTAAGTGCTCTGAGAGTGTTGCGGCATCACTATCAGAGAGTGCAAGTGTGATTAATCCAGTGAACTGCCCAGGACTATGTTCGATTGTGAGATCTTCAACGTTGACCGATGCATCTGCGCACTCATCAAAGAGCGCCGCCAATTGACCTGGTTTATCTTCAATAACAATCGGTAGATATGTATATGCACGAGCTTTACCGCCATGCTTTCCAGGGATGCGTGCTCGACCCTTCTGCCCTGCTTGAATCAGACCAGCTACTGCCTCTTGGTCTTCAAGGGATGCGATCAGAGAGTTCAGATCACTTTGAAGCACCTTCAAAAGTGGAGATAGCGCCTGGCTATTTGCCGCGATGATCTCGCGCCAGAGCTTGGAATCAGATCCTGCAATGCGCGTGGTATCGCGAAGACCGGCTCCTGCCAATTCCAGCCAACCCTCTTCTCCCCCATTGAGCTGCTTGGCGAGAAGAGATGAGACCAACTGAGGAAGGTGGGATACCAGGGCAACTGCCTTGTCATGAGCTGTCGAATCTAGATTGACCTGATGGCCCCCGAGAAGATTGATGAGCTCTGATCCTGCAGCTAGGACATCGCTATCCACACCTTCGGAATCGATAATCCAAGCTCGACCTTGGAAGAGATCGGCGCGAGCTGACTCTGCGCCTCCAACTTCTCGCCCCGCCATCGGATGGGAAGGCAGGAAACGGTTCAGGGGAAGCTGAGATGATGAAACCTCAACCTTAATTTTAGACTTAACGGAACCAATATCTATAAATCCTGCCTTTGGATTGGCCGCAAATTCATCATTGAGGATTGATGAGAGGGCTCCAATGGGCGTTGCGAAGATGACGAGGTCAATGGGAGCAGTTGATGGGCTCTTGACTAGATCTTCTGCCAAGCCCTGTGCCCTGGAATCTGAGTCAGACATCGTGATGCCTACTCCTTTGAGCGCAAGACCTAGTCCAATGGAGGTTCCAATAAGCCCGGATCCAACGATTTTTACGTGGGAAAGTGTCATGAGAATGTGTCTACTGAGCGATATCTCGTCGAAGCGCCTTAGCTCCGTGGAGGTAGATATGGGCAATATCGGCCTTGGAAAGGTCAGTTTCAACGTGCGCCATCACGCGAACGGTGCGAGCTAGCGCTCCGGCGACATCGATTTCAACAGCGCAGATCAAAGGGGTACTCTCAAAGCCGACCGAGCGAGCGGCAGCTGCCGGGAAGGTCGCATCCAAATCTGGGCTTGAGGTGAAGAGAACTGAGATGACATCATCGGGAGTCAGAGAGTTTACGGCGAGAATCTCCAGAATGAGCTCTTGCGTGGCAGCAGTGATCGCCTCGGCTGTATTGGCCGTAACTTGGGTCGCCCCACGGATCGCTCGTACTGACATTGCGCAATCGTACCCTTCTGCTTCGAATCTCGGTTCTATATATTTAACGTTTTGACCATATATCTACAAATATGCTTCTTGCTTTCCATCAACTCCATCTTTTCATTACGAGATCTTCGGTTGCTTTCAACAAGATCATAATTATCGATAAACCGATATCATACGACCTTAATTGCGCTTATGAATATCGATAAATCACTATTATCGGTTTGCAGGTTCTCGACTAGCGATATATCTATA
>JBILBC010000089.1:0-4677 GCA_044353885.1 Candidatus Planktophila sp.
AGGCAAGATGGGATGAGAATCAACAATTTCGATAGCAAGCAAGGTGTGGTTGGTTACAACAACATCAGCATCTTGCGCCTTTGCCTTCGCCTTTGCTGCAAAACATTGAGCGCCCCATGCACAAGAATCTGCGCCCACACATTCACGACCCGATAAAGAGTTGGCAGCCCACACACGCCGATCCACTTCAGGTGCATCATCGCGATCTCCTGAGACTCCAGGAGTCTTGGCCCACGCAATTAATCTCTTGGCATCTTTCTCTAAATAGGAAGATTCAAGAAGTAGTTCGCCATCAGGATCTGTGTCATCTGCATTCATCTTCTGCAGACAGACATAGTTACCCACGCCCTTATAGATAGCAAAGGTGATCTCGCGCCCTAGCGCTTTCTCAAGTGCTGGAACTACTGCAGGTAAATCTCGCTCCACCAATTGACGCTGCAGTGCCAGTGTCGCAGTTGCCACCAATACTTTGCGCCCATGCACCAGTGCTGGAACTAAATAGGCTAGTGATTTTCCTGTGCCCGTACCTGCTTGAACCATAAGGTGATGGCGGTCTGTGAGTGCATTAGCAACAGCTTCTGCCATCTCAATCTGGCCTTCACGAGCAGATCCACCGATAGCGGTGACGGCAGCATCGAGTGCACTTCGCACCTGCGCCGATAGATCACTCATGGGGCGCACTCTATCTTTCTAGGCTGACCTTCTCTGCTGGTTGCCTAATTAGTGAAGCTCTGAGTCCGCTTCACCAATTGACCACCCTGTAAAGGTAACAACGAGCCCTGCGCGAGAGGGAGCACAGAACATAGGACCGGCGCTCCATGTGCGAGATGGATCAAGAGGTGCCACACGAACAAGACGTAAATCTCCATCTATACCTGCGCGCATCGTGACCGCATCACCTGAACGACTGACTCGAATAGTGACCTCTTTATTCATCCACTCTGGCACAGGGGCTACAGACCAATCAGAGTTCACATCAGTGACAACAGCGCCCACTTGTGGGAAACCATCACAGAATTCAACGCCTGCCTTAATCCAATTCTCTGAACCACTGGTGATAAAGATTCCTGCCTGATCAAATTGCTCTGTGTAGTTAAGGATGAATGTAACTTCCACCGCTGATTCATTAGGGAACTCTTTAACGAGTGCGTGTCCATCATCATGGATAAATCCATAGGCAGTTGTGCGCCACCAATCACTTTCAGCAGCTGCTTCAACGAGTAGTGAGCCGCCACTTTCCGACACTGAAACCGGCTTACGGCTCCACTGTCCTTGACTCCACGCTACAGATTTCATATCTCTCATTACAGACCCATCAGAGCAAGGGCGGCAATAGCGCTGTCATAGCCCTTATCTTCTTTACTGCCAGCTCGCCCAGAACGCGCAATCGCTTGCTCAAGGTCATCACACATCAAGACGCCATAACCAACAGGCTTTGACCACTTGAGCTGCACATCCATCACACCTTGTGTGACACCTTGGCAGACATAATCAAAATGTGGAGTCTCACCCTTGAGAACAAGGCCGACAGCAACGACTGCGTCAAAGCCTTTTTCAAACATCTTCTGCGCAGCAAGTGGAATCTCAAAGGAACCTGGAACATAGATGACTTTAATCTTCTTCACTTCAGCCGCCTCAAGTGCACGCGTAGCACCAGAAATTAGGTCGTTGCAGATATCCAAGTGCCATGAAGAGGAGATGATTGCAACCTTTGCCTTGGCAAACTTTGGTACTGCGATCTCAGGTGCGTGGCCGGCCATTATTTTCCTCCCGAATGTCCAAGGCGATCTGCCTTGGTTGCAAGGTACTTCTTATTAAATTCATTTGGTGTGATTGTTAGTGATACCTGCTCACATGCAATCCCACCGTCGGTCACAGCCTTCACCTTTTCAGGGTTATTGGTCAATAACTTAATGCTGGCAAGGTTGAGATTCTTCAATATCGCAATCGCCTCAGACCAATCGCGTGAATCAACTAGATGGCCTAACTCTAAATTGGCATCAACGGTATCCATACCTTCATTTTGCAAGGTATATGCCTTGAGCTTCTCCGTCAGTCCAATACCGCGACCTTCATGGTCGCGGATATAGATGATGTATCCACAGCCATAGGCCTCAATCGCTGCAATGGATGCATCGAGTTGCTGACCGCAATCACAGCGCTGTGAATGAATGACATCGCCTGTAAAGCACTCAGAGTGGATGCGCACCATTGGCACTTTATCCTCAAGGCAATAGCGCATCACCACTTGCTCGCGATGCTTGAGTGATGGATAGGTTGCAAGATCCCACTCGGCATCACGCAGCTGAACCTTCACCCAATCAAATTGATGGCGTGGATATGTCACAACGCGAGGAAGTGCTGCGAGCTTGCTCTGATACTCCTTGATTTCATCGATCGAAATAACAGGAATGTCATGCTCATCTGCAAAGTGCGCAAGCGTTTCATCGCGCGCCATAGAGCCATCTTCTGCAACGATTTCAGAGAGAAGTGCTGCAGGGTATGAGCCGGTGAGTTCTGCCAGTGCAATACCGGCTTCTGTATGACCACCACGTGCTGCAAGTCCATCTTTATGGGCAATGAGTGGATAGATGTGTCCTGGGCGGATGAAATCGGTAGCCCGTGTTGTGGCACTTCCCAGAGCGCGAATCGTTGCTGTGCGCTCTACAGCGCTCACACCTGTTGTAATTCCAGCAGCTAGATCAACAGAGACGGTAAAGGCAGTCTTACGAACATCTTGGCTCTGCTCCACCATATAAGGAAGACGCAGTTGGTGCGCATGCTCTGCAGTAATTGCCACACATAAAATACCTGTGGTGTAGCGAACCATAAAGGCAGTCTTCTCAGCTGTTGCATGTTCAGCGAGCATAATAAGGTCTCCCTCATTTTCGCGATCATGATCATCGACAACAATCACCATCTCACCGCGTCTAAAGCAATCGAGTGCATCTAAGAAATTACTCTCCACGAGTGGCCCCCTTTGAGATCAAGCGCTCCACATATTTAGCAAGAATATCGACTTCGATATTAATCAGATCGCCCACCTTCTTATGAGAAAGATTTGTTTTTGCAAGAGTTTCAGGAATCAACCAGAGGGTAATAGTGTCCTTAGCATCATCGATTGCACCAACAGTCAGTGATACTCCATCGAGAGTAATAGAGCCTTGTGCAACGACATACTTTGTGAGGTGAGAAGGGACGGCAATGACAAACTCCGCCCACTTATCCCCCGGTGTAAGGCTTATGACCGTGCCCGTTCCATCGACATGTCCCTGCACGATATGTCCGCCCATGCGCATATCCATCTTCGCTGCAAGTTCTAGGTTTACACCAGAACCCACCTCTAATTGAGAAAGGGATGTCAATGAAAGCGTCTGCACCATCACATCTGCTGTAAAGGAATTAGCGGTGAGCGATGTTGCAGTTAAACATGTTCCATTGACAGCAATGGAATCACCGATAGATAAGCCTGCAACTGACTCTGGTGCGGTGATCGTAAAGATCGCAGAGCTCTCACCGCGTGTGATGGATGAGACTGTGCCCAGCTCTGTAATAAGTCCTGTAAACATTTAGCGCCCCTTCACGAGATAGTGAGATTTGATATCGCTACCAAATGCCTGGACTGAGAGAAGTTCAAGCTCAAGATGATCAGCAAGGGTTGAAATACCAAGGCGGCTCACAAACTCTTTACCCGCACCCAGCATCTTGGGAGCCTGATAAATAATGAGTTCATCGATATTTCCTGATGCCATCAGCGCAGAGCCCAATGTGGGACCTGCCTCAACTAATACTTGGCTAAATCCTTCATCACGTAAAACTTTCATCAACTCTGGAATAGATTTACTCTTCACGGAGATTGTGCGAGCTTCACTATCAAATACTCTGTTGGTGGCAGGAACTTCTTGCTCACCACTAATGATGCGCACAGGACGAGCCGTATGCCCACGAGGGATTAAATGTGGGTTATCAACGAGTGCTGTATTAGTCCCAATTAAAATGGCATCAGATTGCGCGCGCAGCTCTTGAACATCTTCTCGTGACTCAGGCCCTGTAATCCACTGCGATGTGCCATCACTTGCCGCCACCTTGCTATCAAGTGTTGTGGCAACTTTCCAGAGCATCAATGGACGTCCGGTCTTCTCTCTATGCAGCCATGCGCGCTGCACATAACTCAGCTCTTTAGATTCTCGGTATTCCACTGCGATACCGGCATCAATAAGCTTTTCGGCACCGCCAGCAGCAATCGGATTGGGATCTGCAACTGCATAAATAACTGTAGAGATACCTGCATCAATGATTGCCTGAACACATGGCGGCGTTGTTCCTGTGTGAGCACATGGCTCAAGTGAGACCACCATCGTCGCCCCACGCGCTGCCGCCCCTGCTTTTTTCAAGGCAACTACCTCTGCGTGATCGACTGACATCGTGCGGTTATGAAAACCATCTGCAATCAAAGACCCATCTGCGCCATAGATTGCGGCTGAAACATTTGGGTTGGGGGTACTCACACCGAGACCTTGAAGGCTCAGTGTGTATAGATGCGCGTAGGCGTCATCGATAAACATGGTGCACCGATTCCGCTGTTATCTCTCATCCGGACTTTAACCGTCGGTCTCAGAGTTTCACTGAGTCAACCGCCCATTGGATATGTGCGGGTCGCGGACTATAACCGCCGGT
>JBILBC010000090.1:0-4640 GCA_044353885.1 Candidatus Planktophila sp.
TGGCGGAATATCCCTATATAGGAATGTGGATAAGAAGGCACTTCCATCATCACCAGCACTGGCTCAAATTCTTAAGATAATTGCTAAGCCAACACTTCATGTGGGTGTCTTGCTCAGCAGTCAAGAGACAGATGCATTAAGTCGCGGATGGCAGCAAGTTGCACTGGGGGAGATCACTGTTGCTGAGTGGACTGCTTCAATGCAAGCGGCTTTAGAAGCTAGCCCAAGTAAGCAATAAATCAAACTAGACTTAGTGGGGGTATTTGAAAAATGAATACCCCCACTATTTCTACTTCATTTACTTCTTGTAGATAAGGCGATACGGAAATGAAAACTCGTGGGGCTACGTGGAGAAATTCATCATCTGAGACTGATAAATCCTTTTTTTGGATTCTCAGGAAACGGATCATGAGATTTCCCTATGCTGGCTACTTACTCACCGCGCCCGGCCTTATTCTGGTTATTCAGTTCAAACTTATTCCCCTAATTAATGGCTTTTTGTTAAGTATGCAAAACACTAGAGGTTTTGAAGATCCGAAGTTTATTGGCCTAGAAAACTACCACCGCATGTGGAATGACCCAGTAGTTCAAAAAACTTTTCTTCATGCTCTGATTCTAATAGCCACATTACCAATCTGGATTTTGCTACCACTAATCTTGGCCTTGCTGATATTCCAAGAGTCGCCTGGATGGCGATTTTTTCGGGCCACTTATTTCTTGCCGTACATAATTGCTCCCATTGTTGTGGGAATCATGTTTCGTCAGATGTTGGCCCCAGAAGGCCCGCTGAATTCATTTTTAAGGGCTATTGGGCTTAGCCGCTTTGCATTGGCTTGGCTTCAGGGCCCAACGAGTGCCCTACTATCGATTGCAGCTGTTGCACTTTGGAGCTTTTTTGGGCTTGGTGTTCTAACGTATTTGTCAGGACTCTCAAGCATTCCTCTGGATATCATCGAAGCAAGCAAATTGGATGGCGCAGGATTCTGGCGAATGCTCTTTAGTGTGGTTCTTCCCTCTATAAAGCCGATGCTCGGCTATTGGACTGTTTTATGCTCATCAGGAGTGCTTATTTGGATGTTCCCTCTCGTTTATGCCTTGTCTCAAGGTGGACCAGGAATCTCTACGATGCTTCCCGAGTACCTTGTTTTTCTTACTACTTTTCAGTTTCTGGATAGAGGATACGGATCAGCAATCGGCATTGTGCTGTTCCTTTTTGTGGCACTTATTACCAGCTTCAGTGTTCGTTATATGTTCCAAGCTGGAACACGGGAAACAAAGTCATGAGGTTAGTTAGTGCTCTACGCCATTTCTCAAGTAGTAAGGATCGTATTCTTCGAGATCGTAGCTCAGCACAAAAATTATTCATCAATTGGGGAATCACCTTCCTTTTAGTCTTGATTGCTGTGGTTTCCTTGTATCCACTAATTTTTACACTTCTTAACTCCTTAAAGACAAATACCGAGTTTGCGCAACACCCGCTTTCTTTACCTGAAAGACTCAACTTCTCGAACTACTCTGAGACTTTTACGAGAATGAATGTACCCAAGCTTTTTTTAAATAGCATAATTGTGACATTCGGTGGGATTCTATTAACCACAATTTCTTCTCTTTTTCTGGCGTTTGCAGTCACAAAATTAAAGTTTAAAGGAAGTCAATTCATATTTCTTTTTGTTATTTCCATGCTAGTTATTCCAAGCCAAGCGATTATCTATCCGCTATATCAATCCATTTTAGATTTAGGTTTTGGGGGAACTTACCAAGGTTTAATTCTAGCTTTGGCCGCTTTTGGTTTACCGCTTGGGACCTATCAACTTGCAGCCTACTTTAAGACAATCCCAGAAGAACTAATTGAAGCAGCGAGAGTTGATGGCGCTGGGCATCTTCGAGTGCTCTTCTCTGTTTTGGTACCAGTATCGATACCAGCAATAGCAGCTCTTTCAATATTGAATTTTGTTTGGATGTGGAATGATCTACTCCTACCCTTAGTAATAATGGGGGGCTCGGATAAGGGAACCCTTATGGTCGGAGTCGCGTTACTTTCTGGCCAGTATGACATTTCGATACCGCTCATTAGCGCAGGGTTGTTGGTAGCGCTGCTTCCAGTCTTTTTGGTTTATATGGTTTTTCAAAGAAAAATCTTGGCCGGTGCGATGGCCGGGTCAATCCGTTGACTGAGGTGTTTTCTGAGCGAATTTCGTCTTGTTGCAATAACATAGAGTATTAAATTTCCCTAGAGGAACCAGGGAAGTAAAATCTACTTAGTGGAGCATTTCAGCAGTTTTAGCGTTAGTGATTTACCTTAATCAGGGATGGGGACTAAAAATGACGCAGTCAATGCCGAAACTTGGACTCGGAGGTAATGCCGGACCAAAGAGCCCTGCCCCAGCACGAATTGCAAAAAAAGCAGCTTCAAAGTCAAAGACGCCGCGAATCCAACCAGTAAAGTCCGCAGATCGAACACTTGCGCTTCTCGAGTTTGTAGCATCTGAAAACTCTGTGAATTTTACGCAGATACTCAAGGATTTGAATATACCTAGGTCAAGTGCTCACGGCTTGCTCAAAACATTAATTAGTTCTGGTTGGCTGGGACAGGACCCGGATTCTAAAGAGTACTCGTTGGGGCTGCGAGCTTGGCAAGTTGGTCAACTTTATAGAGGACATTATCATCTTGTCGGTATTGCAAAGCCAGTCATGGATCGACTGGCAAGTTCTGTCGGAGAAACGGTTCAACTCGCTCGCTTAGATGGAATTGAGAACGTTTACATCGCAATAAGTGAATCAGCTGGACATGGGATGCAGCTGTCATCGCGAGTGGGAGGACGTCTACTCGCTCACGCAACTGGAATTGGAAAGGCTCTATTGAGTATGAAGGACCCGATCGAAGTCGAGGAACTTTTGAAATCAAGTGATTTGCCTCAATACACCCGTAAAACGGTGACGGATGTTGATCAATTAATGAAACTTATTAGCTCAGTGAATATAAATGGATTCGCTATTGACGATGAAGAGTATGCGAGTGGGTGTCGCTGCGTAGCAGTTCCTTTAATGAAGGATTTAAACAGCCAAACCTTGACCGCTCTGTCGATTACCATGCCAACTTCTCGAACTGATAAGAATTGGCCACTATCAATCGTGGAACCATTAAAACTTGCTGCTCAAGAGATTCGATCAATAGTTGGAACTACCGACGAGAAGTAAGAAGAGTCGCCCTATAAGCCGGATCCTGTAGTTCTTTCGAACCGATCACCATCCATCTAGATCTGTAATTACTTACAGATTCAAGCAACCTACCCGATAGCTCAGCGCGAGCAGCGCACTATCTTCTTGGTCTTGCTTCAGGTGGGGTTTACATAGCTACATGTATTACTACATGCACTGGTGGTCTCTTACACCGCCGTTTCACCCTTACCAATATTGCTATTGGCGGTTTACTTTCTGTTGCACTATTCCCGTGGATTGCTCCAGGTGGGCGTTACCCACCACCTTGCTCTGTGAAGTCCGGACTTTCCTCGGTGTCTTGCGACAACGCGGTGATCCGGGCGACTCTTCTTTGCCTAATGGTACGGGAAGTTAATTAGCGCTTGCGACGTAATCTCTGAGGGCTTGGCGCTCAGAATCGAGTTCACTGACATGGTTTTTAACAACATCGCCAATAGAGACTATTGAAATCAGTGATCCTGCAGCATCTACTACCGGCACATGGCGAATGCGAAGCTCGGTCATCATCTTCATGAGTTCAGCAATCGTGGAATCGGCTGAGCAGGTGTGAACATCGACAGTCATAATGTCTCGAACATGCATACCGATTAGTTGATCAAGCTTTCCAGGCATCGCGCGAACAACATCGCGCTCTGAGACAATTCCATCAATCTTCTTGCCATCACTGGATACAACAAGGGCTCCAACATGATGTGAATTAAGAGAGTTGACTAAGTCATGAATACTCGCACTGGCAGAGATTGTTTCAACCCGCTTACCTGAAATGATTGCACTGACCTTCATTACTGACCCCTTTCGCACTGTGGTGGCTTCATAGTGCTCTTAAGGCATTGCTAGCGCAAGGGTTAGGGCTGGGGCTTCTCCACATTTCTGGTGGCAAAGAGGCTGGTAATTGCGGTCACCGTGAGCGTTGTGATGATGACAGCCAAACTCAGCTCGAGGGAAACCTCAGGGACATGAAGGCCAATGCTGTGGAGTGCATGCAGGATCATCTTGACTCCGATAAATGCCAAGATAAATGAGAGACCACGAGAGAGGTGGATCAAGCGATCCATCAGACCCTGAAGTAGGAAGTAGAGCTGGCGAAGGCCCATCAGCGCAAAGATATTTGCTGTGATGACCACATAGGTGCTCGTTGTGAGTCCAAGGATTGCTGGAATTGAATCCAGAGCAAAGATCAAGTCTGTGACTCCCAGTGCAATCAGTGCAATCCCGAAGTTGCTAAAGCCTCGGTTACGTAGGAATTTGACGAGCTTTGCTTCATCCTCTTCCACATTCTCTTTCTCTTCAATCAGCTTATATGCGGTGAAGATCAGGAATGCTCCAAAGAAGAAGAAGACCCAGGTAAATCGAGTTACTAATGCAACGCCTAGGAAGATCAGAATGATACGCAGAACGATTGCAATCATGATTCCAAGAAG
>JBILBC010000091.1:0-4626 GCA_044353885.1 Candidatus Planktophila sp.
AGTCTTCTTCTGTAATTCTGGGGCTGAAGCGAATGAGGCAGCGCTCAAGCTCTCTCGTAAGACAGGTAAGTACAAAGTCGTTGCAACGCAGGAGTCTTTCCACGGCCGCACGATGGGCGCTCTCTCACTCACAGGTCAATCATCCAAACGTAACCCCTTTAAGCCTTTGATAAAGGGCATAAAGCATGTTCCCTTTGGTGATTCAGCAGCGATGAAACGCGCAATTACAAAGAAGACTGCAATGGTCATTGTTGAGCCGATGATGGGTGAGGCAGGTGTAATCGTTCCACCCAGTGATTATTTGAAGAACTTACGTCAGTACTGCGATAACAATGGGGCGCTGCTTGTCTTTGATTGCGTGCAGACTGGAATGGGTCGCACAGGGGATTGGTTTGGCTATGAATATTCAGGAATACAACCTGATGTCATCACATTGGCAAAGGGACTCGGTGGGGGATTACCACTGGGTGCGATGATTGCACTTGGTTCCGCATCCACGCTCTTTGCAGCTGGAGATCACGGCTCCACTTTTGGCGGCAATCCTGTGGCAACAGCAGCAGGCCTCGCTGTAATCAAATCTATTGAGAAGGAGAAGTTGCTCTCTCATGTTGATGAGGTGGGTGCGTTCTTATTGACAGAGCTTGCTTTGATTCCAGGTGTCACAGAAGTTCGAGGTGCAGGGCTGCTGATCGGTCTCACCTTGGATAAGCCAGTTGCGAAGCTGCTCACAAAGAAGTGTCAAGAGTTAGGTTTATTGATCAACGCTCCCAGTGAATCAATTATTCGTATCGCCCCGGCACTTAATGTCTCGATGAAACAAGCACAGAAGTTTGTAAAGATTTTCGACGAAGCTCTCCAGGAGGTATCTCATGTCTAGTGTGACTGCTCGCAGAGCAAAGGCCATTGCATTGATTAAGGCTGGCCTTATTCACTCACAATCAGATTTGGTGAAGCAGTTGAAGAAAGCGGGCTTTGTCGTCACCCAGGCAACTGCCAGCCGAGATTTGGAAGAGATTGGCGCTGTCAGAGGACGTTCTACAACTGGTGAATCTGTCTATAAAATCTCTGATAGCGATGATGAATCGATCTCTCGCACCATGCCAGTCCCATCAGACTTGATTATCTCTGTTGAGGCCAGTGGCAATCTTGCAGTTGTCCGTACTCCACCTGGGGGAGCCCAGTTATTGGCTAGCTCTCTAGATCACTCTGGAATTGTTGACATTATTGGCACGATTGCTGGCGATGACACGGTCTTAGTTGTATCGAGAAAAGCCAGCGGTGGAGCCCAACTCGCGAGAGAATTGCTCGCTTACGGTGGAATCAAGAAAAGAGGAAGTAGATAATGGCGCTCTGGGGTGGACGTTTCTCACAATCACCAGCTGATGCTGTCTTTGCTCTCTCTCGTAGCGTGCATTTTGATTGGAGACTTGCTCCTTACGACCTGCGCTCATCACTAGCTCACCTAGCTGTTCTTCAATCAAGTGGACTTCTTGAAAAGTCGGTAGCAGAGCCCATTCGTGGCGCCCTCAAGGAACTCACTGCTGAAGTTGCCTCTGGAAAATTCGCGGCTATTGATACTGATGAAGATGTTCATAGCGCACTAGAGCGTGGACTTACAGAGAAGCTCGGGGCAATTGGTGGCTCACTGCGCGCTGGTCGCTCGCGTAATGATCAGGTAGCAACAGATCTTCGCCTCTACGCGATTGACCACATGATTGAAGTGGCTCAACAAATTCTTGCTCTCCAGGACGCGCTGATTGCAAAGGCCTCTGATTATGGTGATGCGCCAGCGCCTGGCTTTACTCATCTGCAGCATGCACAACCAGTGCTCTTCGGCCATGAAATCGCAAAGCACGTTCAAGGATTCTCACGCGATTTAGATCGTATCCATGATTGGCTAGATCGTGCACAGGTAAGCCCGCTGGGTTCTGGAGCACTTGCGGGCTCCTCTCTTCCTCTCTCACCTGAAACAACTGCCAAAGATCTCGGATTTACATCCAGTGCTGCAAATTCCATCGATGCTGTCTCAGATCGCGACTTTGTAGCAGAAGCTCTCTTTATTCTTTCTATGGTTGGTATCCATCTATCCCGCATAGGTGAAGAGTGGTGCATTTGGGCAACAACTGAATTCGGTTGGGCAAAGGTTGCAGATGCATACTCCACAGGATCATCGATTATGCCGCAGAAGAAGAATCCCGATATGGCAGAGCTCGCTCGTGGCAAAGCCGGACGCCTCGTTGGCAATCTCACGGGAGTTCTGACAATGCTCAAAGGTTTGCCTTTCGCATATAACCGCGATCTACAAGAAGATAAAGAACCTCTCTTTGATTCCATCGATACAGTCTTGCTTGTGCTTCCTGCCGTAACAGGAATGGTTGCAACGACAGATTTCGATCGCGAGAAGATGGCACTTGCTGCCCCGCTTGGATTCTCACTTGCAACAGAAATTGCTGACTACTTAGTTCGCGCCAAGATTCCCTTTGCTCACGCACATGAAGCTGCAGGTAAATGTGTTGCACTCTGTGAATCATCGGGTCGACAATTGCATGAACTCACTGATCAAGAATTCGCAGGGATACATCCAGAGCTCAAGGGCGATGTGCGCGATGTCTTGACTGTCCACGGAGCACTGGAATCTCGCACAACCATTGGTGGAACCTCTCCCTCCTCCTTCAAGGCGCAGATCAAAGAAGCCACAGCTGTAACTTCTGCATATACAAAAGAATTCACCGACAAGGCCAAGGCGTTTTCAGAGATGATGGGTGCGTGAAGACCGATATGACTGACCTAATTGATGACCTGAAATGGCGCGGGCTGATCTCTCAGACCACCGATGAGAAAGAGCTTCGTGAAGCGCTTAAGAAGCCCATCACTCTCTATCTAGGTACTGATCCGACAGCTCCCAGCATCCATGTGGGAAACCTCGTAGTTCTCCTTGTTTTACGCCGCTTTCAATTAGCAGGCCATCACACACTTCCCTTAATTGGGGGAGCAACTGGCCTTGTAGGAGATCCCAGCGGAAAGAATGAAGAGCGCATACTCAACACCACTGATGTGGTTGAACAGTGGGTAAACCGCATGACGAAACAGCTTTCAAAGTTTATGGACTTTGAAACAAAGCAGAATCCAGCGAAGATGGTCAATAATCTTGATTGGACTGCTCCAATGTCTGCCATTGAATTCTTACGCGATATCGGAAAACACTTCAGTGTCAATCAAATGTTGAATAAAGATGCTGTCTCAACTCGTCTTGAGAAAGATGGAATTTCTTATACCGAATTCTCTTATCAAGTTCTCCAATCGATGGATTATCTTGAACTCTTTCGTCGTTATAACTGCACACTTCAAAGTGGTGGATCCGATCAGTGGGGAAATATCACTGCAGGTCTTGATCTCATTCGTCGCGCAGAGGGTGGATCTGCTCATGCGTTAACAGTTCCGCTTCTTGCAAAAGCTGATGGTTCTAAATTTGGTAAGACTGCTGGGGGAGCGGTGTGGCTCGATCCAGAGATGACAACTCCCTACGCTTTCTTCCAGTACTGGCTTAACTCCGATGATAAAGATGTCATCAAGTTCCTTAAGGTCTTTTCATTTAAATCACGTGCTGAGATTGAAGCACTGGAGAAATCACATAATGAAAACCCTGGGCTGCGAGAAGCACACCGCGAACTTGCTCGTGAGTTAACTTCTCTCGTGCATTCATCAGAGATTGCTGTGCGAGTTGAAGCTGCAGCACGAGCACTCTTTGGTCAAGGTGATATCACTGAACTGGATGAAGCAACGCTTGCATCAGCACTTGCTGAACTTCCACGTACTCAGGTAAAGAGCGGCGAAGAAATCCCAACATGGGTTGATCTCCTAGCAGCAACCGGGGTAGTTGACTCGAAATCGGCGGCAAGGCGCATCGTTAAAGAAGGTGGCGCATATCTCAATAATGAGAAGATCGAGGGCGAAGATTTCCGCCTCGAGAAATCGCACTTTTTATGCGGTAAATATGCAGTTTTGAGAAAAGGCAAGAGAGACCTAGCTGCGGTCGAACTTATTTAGTCATTTCCCTAACCCGAAAAACCTCACTTTTTACGCATAAAAGTGGGGATTTTTCATTTTTGCTTCATTTTATGGGGCTCCAGGAGGGGGCCAGGGCGCGGATTTGACCTCAACCCAGCCCACGCCTATAGTTACGCTCCTTGCTGTGGAACGGACACGAGAGTGGTCGTACAGCATTACCTCCTAAATTAAGGCCATTACCGCCGTTTTGACGCGCGCGTAGCCATGGACTAGATTTGGCGGTTCAGCCCTGAAAAAGCCGGAGAAATCCGGCGAATCAGTGCGCATCCGTACCTTGAGAACTCAACAGCGTGCCATAAGTCAATGCCAGAGAATGGTGTTAATTCGCCATTCTCTAAATTAATACTTCAATGAAGTATGTACCAGACACTATTTATAGCGTCTGGAAATACTCGTTGATTTCCTTTGGTAAAGACAAAATAAACGACAGTTTGTTTGTCTCGTAAGCCATGAAGAAAACTTTCTATGGAGAGTTTGATCCTGGCTCAGGACGAACGCTGGCGGCGTGCTTAACACATGCAAGTCGAGCGATGAAACACCTTCGGGTGTGAATTAGCG
>JBILBC010000087.1:0-4769 GCA_044353885.1 Candidatus Planktophila sp.
GACATGTTGCCGACTTAACGGATTTAACGGATGAAGAAAGACATGAGATTACAGATCTGAGCGCTCATGCGATGAAGACGGTGCGCAAAGTCTCTAAGGCAGATGGATTTAATCTCGGTATGAATCAAGGCGCGATATCAGGTGCCGGGGTTGCAGCCCACATCCATCAACATATCGTTCCGCGCTGGTCGGGGGATGCAAACTTCATGCCCATCATCGGTCAGACAAAGGTGTTGCCTCAGTTACTCACAATGACGCGAGATGAGTTAGCCGCGGCTTGGTAGTAGGTCGATATATCCCTGCACAACATCAACACCGATTCCTTTAATCAAGTTAATGGGTATCGCAGGGAAAATGATTCCGGCTGCAAATGCGCCTTCATCCATCTCTGATGTCTGCTCCAAATACTCTTGTCTAAAGTCGTGCACCAACTCTTCATGTTCAGGATCACTTGCACGCGTGGTGGCAGGGCTTGTTGAGTAATCAATAATCTGTAGATCACTTAATCTAATGAGAGCAGTCGGTTCACCGCCATCATCGTGAAGGACCAGATACGGAGTCACTAATTGCGTGAAGACTCTATTGGCGACCATGACAGCATCATCGAAATCGAGCTCTTGACCTTCTAACCCGTTGACAACAACAAGTCGCGGGATTTGATAATCATCAAGTGCTGCCCAATTCTCGATTGCTTGCTGGTCGATACCAGCAGATGGGTTGATGGCAAAGATTGCCAGATCTGAATCTTCCTCAGGGTTTTCAGAGACTGCAGCGCCAAAGGCTGTGGCAACAGATTGCGGGGAGGCGCTTGCGTGACCGTATACATGGATACGTTTCACACCGGCTGCGCTAGGAGAAGACATGCGGGTAAGCCTACGATGGTGCCGATGATTAGTAGCGTACTGAAACCAGCTGTCACACGATTAATTGAACCGGTGGCAGGTTTTGCTCTGCGCATTGGATTGACCCCCAATATTGTGACTTTGATTGGCGCAGCAGGAGTCCTCGCCTCTGCTGGCTATTTCTATCCTCGAGAAGAATTCTTTATTGGCACACTCTTTATCTGCTTCTTCGCTTTGAGCGACCTCTTCGACGGAACGATGGCGCGCATCTCACATAAAGGAGCGAGTGCATGGGGTGGATTTCTTGATTCCACAATCGATCGCATCACAGATTCAGCAATCACGATTGCAATCTTGATTCCATTGATTGCAGCCGATGACAAGCTTGCATACCTTGGTCTTGTCACACTCGTCACAGGACTGCTCATTCCCTATATTCGCGCGAAGGCTGAATCATTTGGCATTGATTGTTCAGTAGGAATTGCAGAGAGAACCGAGAGATTGGTCATCATCCTGACAGCTGTAGGGTTTGAAGGTTTAGGCGTTCCATACGCTCTCGCTGCCGGTCTATGGCTTTTAGCCATTCTTGGAGTCATCACGGTATTACAGCGCATCAAAGTTGTGCGCGACGGTCTTAAGACCTCATGAAAGATCGTCTTATCTTGATTGCCTATCTTCTTGGTTGGTGGATTGTTCGCACCCTGCCCGAGAAGATTGCGTATTCACTCTTCTGGTCGCTTGGTGAATTCTTTCATAAGCGCAATGGCAAGAGTATTCAAAGACTTCGCAGTAACCTGCATATGGTCAACCCCAAACTTGATGAGTTGGAACTTGAGACTCTCGTTGCGCAATCGATGACGTCCTATATGCGTTATTGGTGTGACACATTCCGCATTCAAAATTGGAGTAGAGAACGAATTCTGGGAACTGTGACAACAACCAATGAAGAGTTACTGCTTGATCCAATGAAGGATGGCAGGGGAGTAGTCATAGCCCTGCCGCACTCTGGTAATTGGGACCATGCGGGTGCTTACTTCTGCTCTCTTGGTATTCCACTTGTCACAGTTGCTGAAAGATTAAAACCAGAGGCTCTCTTTCAGAAATTTCTACGACATCGCCAAGCGATGGGCTTTGAAGTTCTCTCACTCGATAGCAGATCCTTTGCCACCTTGGTCAAGCGCGCACGAGAGAGGCGTCTAATTGCACTCGTTGCCGATAGGGATTTATCGGTATCGGGTATTGATGTGAAATTCTTTGGTAAGAATGCGCGGATGCCAGCAGGTCCTGCACTCCTTGCTATCAAGACGGGTATTCCGATTGTTGTGGCGCACGTGTCCTATACCAATCTAGGAATACACATTGATTTTCACCCTGTGAGTGTTCCGAGCGAGGGAAGTGAATCCGAGCGCATCGCGGCAACTGTGCAAGCAACAGCAGATCTCTTTGCACAAGGAATTTCACAACATCCAGAAGATTGGCATATGCTCCAAAGGATTTGGGTTGACGAACGCAATGCACAAGCTGAAGGGAGTAGATGATGCCGCTAGCTAAAAAACGTATCGGAATTGTCTGTCCTTACGGGTGGGATACACCAGGTGGCGTGCAGAGCCATGTAGGAGATTTGGCGCAGTATTTGATTCGCCAGGGGCATTTTGTATCCGTCCTTGCACCTGCAATCGATGAAGATAACCTTCCCGATTATGTAAGCAGTGCGGGTAGACCAATCGCAATCCCATATAACGGCGCAGTTGCTCGAGTTCTCTTTGGTCCAATAGCTTTCTCGCGCGTGCGCCAATGGATAAGCAACGGAAACTTTGATGTCTTACATCTGCATGAACCAGCGATCCCATCTATCTCACTCCTAGCGTGCTGGGCGGCAGAAGGGCCAATGGTGGGAACTTTCCACGCAGCTGCAAAGCGACAGAAGGTGACATTTGCTGTCGCACCCATATTGGAACCGGTTATCGAAAAGTTGACTGCACGTATTGCAGTCAGTGAAGCAGCGCGCGAGACGCTGACTGAGCATCTAGAGACCGATGCCATCGTTGTTCCTAATGGAATCTATGCAGATCTTTATCGTGATGGAGTAACTGATCAGCGCTGGACGGGAAACACCTTAGGTTTTATTGGTCGTTTTGAAGAAAAGCGTAAGGGCCTTGATGTCCTCGTCGCAGCCCTTCCCACAATTATCTCGCAATTTCCCGATCTGAAAGTTTATGTTGCAGGCCCCGGCGATGCCCAAGAAGTATTGAAAGAGATTGAGCCACATCTACATTCACGTTTTGAATTTCTCGGGCGCATTTCGGAGTCTGAGAAAGCGAACTTCTTAGCCTCCGTCGGTCTCTACATTGCACCAAATACTGGTGGAGAATCCTTTGGAATCATCCTTGCCGAGGCACTTGCAGCCGGTGCAAGTGTTATCGCAAGTGATATTCCCGCATTTGATTCATTACTTGGCCATGGCGCCTATGGAACTCTCTTTACCTCTGAAGATAGTCACGATTTGTCGCAGAAGGTGATTGCACTTCTGGGTGATGAAAAGGGCAGGAAAGAGATTGCCGGACGCGGTAAAAGCTATGCGCAGGAGTTTAATTGGGATGTTGTTGCAGAGAAGATTTATGATGTCTATGAAATGGCAATGGTGGGTGGCTCAACGGTGACGCTCTCATCCGAAAATCGCGCGTGGAATAAGTTCTTAGGAAGGCAATCATGAGTAGATACTTTGTAGCACTCTTTGCCATAGCTCTGTTTGCTTGGTATTTGTCATATTCTGCGACACGACTCGATCGCCTACATCACCGCGTAGAAACTAGCTGGGCCAACCTTGATGGTTTGTTGCAGCGAAGAGCTGCCATCGCTATCGAGATAGCTCGCTCTGAAATTTCCGACCCCGCCTCATCACTTCTGCTCACCTTCGCCGCGCACCAGGCCCGCGATGCTAGCGTTCGAGATCGATCGCAGGCAGAGACTGGACTCACCGGAGCGCTCGGAATCTTGATTGAATCTTCGACATCTATCTCTGGTCCTATCGAGCAAGATTTGATTCGTGAACTTAAAGAGCTGACCGAGAAGATTAAGATGGCAATTTCCATGCACGTTGATGCCGTAACGCGCACTCAGATGGTTCGAAAGAGATGGTTTATGCGATTCTTCCGCTTAGCTGGAAACGCACCAGAGCCTGTTACATATGAATTTGAAGGCGATGTTCTTTAAAAAGCTCGCCGTTGCTGGTGCTGCAACTATCTCGATTGCGGTGGTGCTTACTTCTGTAATCAATCCACAAGGTTCCCTGATTTCGAACCTTCCATTCGTCGGTGAAGGTCCCATCAATTCAATCAGTGGATTACCGGGTAACGACGGCCCAGTGTTAGTGGTCAAGATTGATGACACGCGACTTGCACATCCGCAAATTGGTTTAGAAGATGCTGACATTGTCTATATCGAACAGGTAGAGGGAGGACTCACTCGCCTTGCAGCAATTTTCTCATCGACTATTCCAACACACATAGGACCTGTGAGGTCTGCGCGTATTTCAGATATTGAACTGCTTGCACAGTATGGACATGTTGCCTTTGCCTATAGTGGCGCACAGTCAAAATTGAGACCTGAAATCGAAAGTGCAGACCTCGAAGATCTCGGTGCTCAGCGACAATCATCGACTATCTATACAACTGATCCCACTCGCATTCAGCCCTATGCGATGGTCCTGCGAGCTGATCTACTTATGCAGTATGTGAAAGAGAAAAACTTGAGTATTTCAACATCTAAACCCATGGGCTGGAGCTTTGGAGATGCACCTGATGGTGGAGTTGCGATCAATTCAGTCCACCTTTCATGGCCAGCGAGTTCTTATGACGCACGCTGGTCTGAAGATGAGAAACGGTGGCTTTTAGATTATTCATCCGAACCCGATATTGCAGCATCGGG
>JBILBC010000036.1:0-11353 GCA_044353885.1 Candidatus Planktophila sp.
ATCAAGATAAAGTTGGGGGAGTCACTCCATTTTCTGCAACAGTGGGAGAGGGGCGTGGCTATATCTTGCGAGATGGTCGCGCCTTCGCAGCGCTATGGTCTCGACCAGATGCCAACTCTGGAACGCAATGGCGAACAGAGACTGGTGAGGAAATCTCCTTTGCCAAGGGTCAGATTTGGGTGGCGCTGACAGATAAAGAGCCTGTATTTGCCAAAAAAGGTGCGGATGCGGGAAATCAGAGTTCAAAGTAGACTGCAATACTCATTACGAAGTGAATTTAGGAGTTACACATCATGTCTGAGGCAACTGGCACAGCACGCGTAAAGCGCGGAATGGCTGAAATGCTCAAGGGCGGCACCATCATGGATGTCGTAAATGTTGAACAGGCAAAGATCGCTGAGGATGCAGGTGCGTGTGCGGTGATGGCGCTCGAGCGCGTACCGGCAGATATTCGTGCACAAGGTGGCGTAGCACGCATGTCAGATCCTGACATGATTGAAAAAATTCAAGCGGCAGTGTCAATTCCTGTGATGGCAAAGGTTCGTATCGGTCACTTCGTTGAGGCCCAAATCCTTGAGACTCTCAATGTTGATTACATTGATGAATCCGAAGTACTCACACCGGCTGATTACACGAACCACATTGATAAGTGGAACTTCAAGGTTCCTTTCGTCTGTGGTGCTACAAATCTTGGCGAAGCACTACGTCGTATTAATGAAGGTGCAGCAATGATTCGCTCAAAGGGCGAGGCAGGCACTGGCGATGTGTCCAATGCGATGATGCACATGCGATCAATTGGGGCTGAAATTCGACGCCTTACTTCAATGCGCGAAGATGAACTCTATGTTGCAGCAAAGGAACTTCAAGCTCCGTACGCACTTGTGAAGGAAGTCGCTGAAACTGGAAAGCTTCCTGTCGTGCTCTTCACAGCAGGTGGAATTGCAACTCCCGCAGATGCTGCGTTGATGATGCAGATGGGTGCAGATGGCGTCTTTATTGGTTCTGGAATTTTCAAATCCGGTAATCCTGCCCAGCGTGCTGCTGCATGCGTAAAGGCAACAACATTCTTTAATGATGCAAAAGTACTTGCAGAAGTTTCTCGCGGCCTGGGCGATGCAATGGTTGGAATCAATGTTGCAGATATTCCAGTTCCACATCGCCTCGCTGAGCGCGGCTGGTAAACCTTCTCTCTGTGAGGGTTTTCTCCCATGAAGGTTGGTGTTCTAGCTCTTCAAGGTGATTTTCGCGAGCATATAAAGGCAGCCGCAGATTGTGGTCACACGGCGATCGAAGTTCGTCGTGCTTCAGAATTAGCAGAGGTAGATTGCCTGATTCTTCCTGGCGGTGAATCAACAAGCATCATTCACTTAGCTCAGAGTTTTGATCTCTTTCAACCAATTAAGGAAGCAATCACAAAAGGCCTTCCGGTC
This sequence comes from Candidatus Planktophila sp., assembly GCA_044353885.1. GTDB lineage: Bacteria > Actinomycetota > Actinomycetes > Nanopelagicales > Nanopelagicaceae > Planktophila. Next base: position 1,431 of record JBILBC010000036.1, read on the forward strand.
TATGGCTCATGCGCTGGAATGATTCTTCTTGCAGATCGTATTGTTGGCGGCACTGCAGGACAGAGGACATTCGGCGGACTTGATATCACCGTCAGACGCAATGCGTTTGGTCGCCAGGTTGATTCATTTGAATCTGACCTTGATTTCAATGGTTCATCACTTCACGCAGTCTTTATCCGCGCTCCGTGGGTGGAAGAGGTTGGGACTGGGGTCGAAGTTCTCTCGAAGGTGGGCGATCACGCCGTTGCTGTGCGCCAGGGCAACCTGCTTGCGACTAGTTTTCATCCTGAATTGACGCACGATTTGGCTGTGCATCGTTTCTTTTTTGAAGAGATATGCAAAGGAAGATAAAGTAGGGCTATACCAATCAGCGATTGAGGTGTTTAACAATGTCAGGCCATTCCAAATGGGCAACAACAAAGCATAAGAAGGCAATCATCGATAGCCGTCGTGCCAAGAACTTTGCCAAGTTGATTAAGGCTATTGAAGTGGCATCTCGCAATGGTGGACCTGATGTTGATGGAAACCCGACCCTCTTTGATGCAATTGCTAAGGCCAAGAAAAACTCAATGCCTGCAGATAATATTGATCGCGCAGTAAAGCGTGGTGCTGGTCTTGAATCTGGTGGCGCTGACTGGCAGACAATTATGTATGAGGGTTATGGTCCTAATGGAGTGGCCATCATGATCGAATGTCTTTCTGATAACCGCAACCGAGCAGCATCTGAAGTGCGCGTTGCTGTCACTCGCAACGGTGGCTCTATGGCAGATCCAGGTTCTGTCTCCTATCTCTTTAATCGCAAAGGCGTCATCATCGTTAATAAGGCGATTGGGGCAACAGAGGATTCCATCCTTGAGGCAGCACTCGATGCTGGCGTTGAGGAGGTCAATGATCTCGGTGAATCATTTGAAGTAGTCTGCGAAGCAAGTGATCTGGTAGCTGCCCGTACTGCGCTGCAAACTGCCGGAATTGATTATGAGTCAGCTGACTCCTCTTTCCTTCCATCTATGCAGATTCCATTGGATGCCGAAGGTGCTCAGAGAGTATTTGAACTCATTGATGCGATTGAAGAGTTAGATGACGTGCAGAACGTCTACTCAAACTTTGATGTCTCTGATGAGGTTATGGCGAGCCTTTCTTAATGCGTCAGTCCTAAGACCTAGGCTTGGAAGTTATGAGCCAGATGCAGCGTCGAGTCTTGGGTGTTGACCCAGGGTTGACACGTTGCGGCATTGGAATAGTTGAAGGTGCAATCGGTAAGCCACTTACTCTGGTTGGCGTGGGCGTCATTCTTACTTCACCTGATGCACCGTTGGAACAGCGCCTTCTGCAACTTGAAGGTGAGCTGCAGGAGTGGGTCCAACTCCACAAACCTGACGTGATTGCAGTCGAGCGAGTATTTTCTCAACATAATGTTCGCACCGTGATGGGAACTGCTCAAGCCGCTGGAATCGCACTGCTTATCGCAGCTCGACACAATATTCCGGTGATGATGCATACGCCTTCTGAAGTTAAGGCTGCGGTGACAGGTTCAGGTCGAGCAAATAAGGCCCAGGTTGCTGAGATGGTTAAGCGGTTATTGAATTTAGATGAGATTCCAAAGCCAGTTGATAGTACAGATGCACTTGCTTTGGCAATTTGTCACATCTGGCGCGGTGGGGGAAATAGCAAAATTGCTGAAGCACTTAAGGCTGAGAAGTCACGGCTTTCCAAGTTGGTGGGCAAATGATTTCGCTCGTCAATGGCATAGTTCGATCGATTTCCAGTGATCGCACGGTGGTCGAAGTTGGTGGTGTGGGACTTTCAGTTTCCATCACAACAAATACCAGCACTCAACTCAATATTGGCGCACCTGTGCAACTCTTCACATCCCTCGTTGTTCGCGAAGATTCACTCACTCTCTTTGGTTTCCTTGATGAAGAAAGCCGTTCTGCATTTGAAACAGTGCAGACAGTCTCAGGAATTGGCCCTAAGGTCGCACTCGCAATATTGGGCGCGCATACTCCGCAGAGCCTTGCCGCAGCTATTGCACAGGAAGATATCAAGGGTATTGAGAAGGTTCCGGGTATTGGACGCAAAGGCGCTCAGCGCTTGATATTGGAACTTAAAGGAAAGATTACCGATTTTGGCGGAGGCGATCACAAGCAGATTCATCAACCAGTGTGGCGCGAGCAACTTACTTCAGCGCTCATCTCACTTGGTTTCACCGCGAAAGATTCTGATGGAGCAATTAACGTAGTTATTGCCCAGTATGCAGACAATGGAATTGATGCAAAGAACGTTGATATTTCTGAGCTTCTCAAGGCTGCGCTGCAGAGTGGGCGTCGCAGTTAATGAGTGAAGAGAGAATTGTGAATCCTCACAGTGGCAATGATGATGCAGCCGCTGAGCATGCACTGCGCCCTAAGACGCTAGGTGATTTCATTGGTCAACACCGCGTTCGTGAGCAAATAGATGTTTTGCTTTCTGCAGCGCGCAAGCGAAATGCAGCAGCAGATCACATCTTGCTTTCTGGTCCTCCGGGCTTAGGTAAGACGACCCTTGCAATGATTCTGGCCTCTGAGATGCAGGCACCTATTCGTATTTCTAGTGGTCCTGCGATCACTCATGCAGGAGATCTTGCAGCAATTCTTTCATCCCTCGTTGAAGGCGAAATCTTCTTCCTCGATGAAATCCATCGACTGCCGCGACCTGCAGAAGAGCTTCTCTATCTTGCAATGGAGGATTTCCGCGTTGACGTTGTGGTCGGCAAGGGACCTGGTGCTACAGCTATTCCATTGCAGTTACCGCACTTCACATTGGTCGGAGCAACAACCAGGGCTGGGCTACTTCCTTCTCCACTGCGAGATCGTTTTGGTTTCACAGCGCATCTTGATTTCTATGAAGAATCAGAATTAGAAGAGGTAATTTCTCGTAGCGCTGCGCTCCTGGGGCTAACAATTGATAAGCCTGCGATTGGTGAAATCGCTAGCCGCTCTCGTGGCACTCCACGTATTGCTAACCGACTTCTTCGACGAGTCCGAGATTTCGCACAGGTGCAAGGATCGAATGCACTCTCACACCAGCATGCAAAGTCGGCGTTAGATATGTATGAGGTTGATGCCAAGGGCCTTGATCGCCTTGATCGATCGGTGCTGATTGCTTTAATCGAACGCTTTGGTGGGGGACCTGTGGGACTTTCAACCCTTGCAATCGCAGTGGGAGAAGAGACTGAGACCGTTGAATCCGTTGCAGAACCTTTTCTGGTCCGAAATGGCTTTATGGCACGGACTCCACGGGGTCGCATAGCAACTGCGTTGGGGTGGGAGCATGTGGGACGAACACCACCTCCTGGAATTGCGACCCTTTTCGACACACCAGCGCCCGACGCCTAGACTCTGCTCTTATGTCCACACCTACAAAACCAGTGAAGACAACTGGTCGACCAGTCCGCGCCTTGGTTCTCTTGGCCGTATTGATTCTCGGCCTCTTGGCTACCGCCCTCATTCAGGGCGCAACATCTGTCCGTCTTGGCCTTGATCTACGTGGAGGTACGAGCGTCACGCTTCAGCCACGTGCTTCCAATGATTCCAACAAGATCACATCAGAGGCGATCGATCAGGCAGTCTCTATTATTCGCCAGCGCGTTAACTCACTCGGCGTTGCAGAGTCAGAAGTAACTGCGCAAGGTAGTGGAACTAATCGTCAGATTGTCATCTCTGTTCCAGGAGATTCAGGTCGCCGCGTTGTTGACCTCGTTGGACAGACAGCAGAACTTCGTTTTCGTCAGGTACTCGCAGAGTCTTCAGCCCTCGGTGGAACTGGCGCAGCTGGAGCGACTCCGGCTGCGGGTGTGAGTCCAGAAATCAATGCGCAATTTGCAGCACTTGATTGCACCAACACAGCAAATCTTCAAGGTACAGGTGCTGATGCACCTACCGATGTCATCGTGGCATGTTCACGAACAGGAGCTAGCAAGTACATCTTGGCTCCTGCAGAAGTTCTAGGTCGTCAGGTTTCAAAGGCATCAGCTGGAATTGATCAGCAAGGCACGAGTGCTTGGTATGTACTCCTTACATTTAACGGCGAAGGCACAAAGGCCTTCGGCGCACTCACAGCTCGCGTGACATCTCTTCCATCTCCACAGAACCAAGTTGCAATTGTTCTTGATGGACTCGTTGTTTCGGCGCCATCTATCAACGAGGCAATTCCTTCAGGAAATGCCCAGATCACAGGATCCTTTAGCCAACTAGAAGCACAAGATTTGGCTAACGTGCTTAAGTACGGAGCTCTACCACTTGCATTCGATCGCGGTGAAGTTCAGCAAGTATCACCAACTCTTGGCGCGGACCAACTCCAGGCAGGACTTCTTGCAGGTGCTTTGGGTATAGGTCTTGTATTCCTCTTCTCACTTCTCTACTACCGTGCGCTCGGCTTGGTCACTGTATTTTCTTTGATTATCGCCGCTGTACTTCTCTATCTCCTCTTCCTTGTATTGGGTGAGGCCATTGGATTTACTCTCACACTCGCTGGAATTGCCGGAGCGATTGTTGCTATCGGAATTACTGCGGACTCATTTATCGTCTTCTTCGAACGTATTCGAGATGAAGCTCGTGAGGGTCGTTCACTTCGCTCAGCGGTTGAAAGTGGTTGGGCTCGAGCACGACACACAATCATCGTTGCGGATATGGTTTCAATCCTGTCAGCAGTGTTGCTCTACTTCTTCGCAGTAGGTGGAGTACGAGGTTTTGCATTCACTCTCGGCCTCACAACGCTCATCGACCTTCTCATCGTCTTTGCCTTTACCAAGCCGATGGTGACACTGATTGCAAAGGGCAAGTTCTTCTCATCCGGCCATCCACTCTCAGGCTTCTCAGCCAAGAGCATCGGCAAATCACACCCAGCTACAACCTTGGAGGCATAAGCACATGGCAAAACTTTCAGGTCTAGGTGGTCGTCTCTACTCTGGTGAGACATCCTTCAATATTATTGAACGACGCAAGCGTTGGTATTCGATCTCAGCGCTCTTTATCCTTGCATCCATCGCTGCACTCGTTATCCAGGGTTTACACCTTGGAATCGAGTTCAAGGGTGGTGCTTCATACACAATCAATAAACCTTCAGTCACTGTCGAGCAAGCTCGCGCATCTGTTGAGAACATTGGTATCCCTGGTGAAGTAATTGTTCAGAAGGTTGGCGATTCTAAGATTCGCATCCAAACTGGTTCACTCACACCTGCACAATCACAGGCTATCGAAACTGCTCTGACAACTACTTTTGCAGTCCCTGCTGAATCTATTGACACCCAGCTCGTTGGTCCTTCTTGGGGTAAAGAGATAACTAAGAAAGCTCTCTATGGATTATTCGCCTTCCTATTGGCTGTAATGCTCTTCCTGGCAATGACATTTGAACCTAAGATGGCTATCGCTGCAATTGTTGCAGTTGTGCACGACGTATTTATTACAGTCGGAATCTATGCACTGGTGGGATTTGATGTCACCCCAGCGACGGTGATTGGTTTCTTAACGATTCTTGGTTACTCCCTCTATGACACAGTGGTGGTCTTCGATAAGGTTCGAGAGAACACGAAATCAGTAGCTGCAAATAGCAAGATGACTTATTCGCAGGCAGCGAACCTGGCTGTCAACCAAACAATTGTTCGCTCCATTAACACCTCAGTCATTGCCCTGCTTCCTGTCGGAGCGATTCTCTTTGTAGGCGCAGGCTTGCTTGGAGCGGGAACTCTTAAGGATCTCTCACTTGCACTCTTTATCGGTTTGGCTGTGGGAACTTATTCATCTGTATTCATCGCTCCTCCTTTCCTGGCGCAATTGCGCGAGAAGGAGCCTGCAATGCAAGCACTTGCAAAGCGAGTTGCTGCACGTGGGGGAGCACCTGTTGCTGCAGATGTGAAACCTGCTCGTGCTTCAACCGGAAGCGGTCCTCGTAATCAACCAAAGCGCAGAGGTCGCAAATAACCTTTTAGCTTATGGATACCTTGCCCCTCATCGCACCTCTGATTGGTGCGCTTAAGGAGCATCACCCCGGTGCGGATATTGCATCGATTGAGCGAGCTTTTCATGTTGCAGAAAAAGCGCATGAAGGACAGCTGCGTAAATCTGGCGAGGATTACATCACCCATCCCGTTGCTGTCACGCAGATTCTTGCGGAGCTTGGTCTTAATGAAGTTTCACTGATTGCATCCCTTCTTCACGACACTGTAGAAGACACCCCTTATTCACTCGATCAGTTACGTATTGATTTCGGTGATGAAGTAGCAAGCCTTGTTGATGGAGTTACTAAGCTCGACAAATTGACCTATGGACCCACTGCTGAGGCAGAGACTGTTCGCAAGATGGTCATTGCAATGTCGAGGGATATTCGCGTACTTGTCATCAAGTTAGCCGACCGGCTTCACAACGCTCGCACCTGGAGTTTTGTCTCTAATGAGAGCGCAACTCGCAAAGCTCGAGAGACCCTTGATATCTACGCACCTCTCGCTCATCGTCTTGGAATGAACGCGATCAAGTGGGAGTTGGAAGATCTCTCTTTCTCAGTACTGGAACCAAAGAAGTTTGAAGAGATTTCACGTCTGGTCGCAGAACGTTCACCCTCTCGTGATGCACTTACAGCGGAAGTTATAGGGGCCGTTGAGGAAGATCTAGCGCGTGATTCAATCGTTTCGACTGTCACAGGTCGCAAGAAGCATTTCTTTAGCGTGTATCAGAAGATGGTCGTTCGCGGTCGAGACTTTAATGATATTTATGACCTCGTAGGTATTCGTGTTCTGGTTAATGATGTGCGCGATTGCTATGCAGTGCTGGGGTCTATCCACGCAAGATGGAGCCCGGTTCCAGGTCGATTTAAAGATTACATTGCAATGCCAAAGTTCAATCTCTATCAATCACTACACACAACAGTTATCGGCCCTGGTGGAAAAGCGATTGAGATTCAGATTCGTACATACGATATGCACTCACGCGCTGAGTTTGGCATTGCAGCGCACTGGAAATATAAGCAAGGGGGAGACCCGCAAGCAAACTCTCCTGAAATGCTCTGGCTCCGACAATTGCATGAATGGCAGAAGGAGACAGAAGATCCGTCAGAATTTCTTGAAGCGCTGCGTTTTGATCTAGGTTCACCAGAAGTCTTTGTCTTCACTCCAAAAGGTTCTGTTGTTGCACTTCCAGGTGGGTCTACTCCTGTGGACTTCGCATTCTCTGTTCACACTGATGTTGGCTTGCGATGTGCTGGTGCAAAGGTCAATGGACGACTTGTTCCCCTTGAATCAAAACTCAACAACGGTGATGTCGTAGAGATCGTTACCAATAAAGGTGAGCATGCGGGTCCTAGCCGCGATTGGCTCAACTTTGTTAAGAGTCCGCGAGCTCGCTCAAAGATTAAGGCTTGGTTTAGCAAGGAGCGTCGCGAAGAAGCAATTGATGCCGGTCGCGAATCTATTGCTCGGCAGATGCGCAAGGCTGGATTGCCACTGCAAAAGATTTTCGCAGGCCACTCACTACTGGAGCTTGCACACGATATGCACTACGCCGATATTGATGCGCTCTATAGCGCAGTGGGAGATGGTCACGTCTCTGCAGCATCCATCATTGAAAAACTTGTTGCGAGTATGGGTGGCGAGGATTCACACCCTGAAGTAACGATGGAGAACATTCCAACTGGGCTGCAGGCGACAAGACGCTCATCAAGTGCCATTGAAGTAGAAGGTATCGATGATGTTCTCGCAAAGCTTGCTCGCTGTTGCACACCTGTACCGGGGGATACCATCATGGGATTTATTACCAAGGGCTCTGGAGTCTCGGTTCACCGTACTGATTGCATCAACGCTGCAGACTTGCGAAGTAATCAGAGCGAGCGAATAGTTGGTGTGAAGTGGCTTGCAGGCGCAGCCAGCGTCTTCCTTGTCAATATCCAGGTGGAAGCTTTAGATAGAGCCCGATTGCTTGCAGATGTCACGCGCACGCTATCTGAGCAGCAAGTAAATATTCTTAGCGCTGCAGTTAGTACGACGAAAGATCGCGTAGCAATTTCACGCTTCACCTTTGAAATGGCAGATGCCAAGCACCTTGATTCAGTATTGGCAGCAGTGCGTTCTATTGAAGGCGTCTACGACGTCTATAGAACGTAAAAAGTATTAGTTGAACTCTGCGAGGTGCTTCTGCGCCTCATCAAGCCATGACTTACGAGCAACTGCAGATTCGAGGGCTTCCTTAGCCTTCTTCTCATTGCCAGCAGCTTGAGCCTTTGCAGCAGTCTTCTCATAGCTTTCAATAGATTCAGAGAGTTGCTTCACAACTTCTGCAGCACGAGCCTTCGCTGTGGGATCTGTCTTGCGCCAGATCTCAGCCTCTGCCTCTTTAAGAGCCTCTTCAACCTTAGAAACGCGTGCATCGAATGCCGCGCGCTTATCGCGGTTAGTAATTCCGATCTTCGTCCATGTGTTCATCAATTCACGGAATGCACTCTTTGCCTGCTTCACATCAGTGAAAGGAAGGAGAGCTTCAATCTGAACGATAAGTTCTTCGCGCTTAATCAGGTTTGCAGACATTGATACTTCGCGCTTTTCCAGATCTGCATTCTTAGCGGTGAAGAATTGATCTTGGGAAGCCTTAAATCGAGCCCAGAGCTTTGCATCATCGCTCTTCTTGCCACGACCTGCTGCCTTCCATTGATCCATCAAAGCCTTATAGCGTCGAGCAGTTGCTACCCAATCCGTCGATGTTGCAAGCTTTTCTGCCTCAGCGATGATGGCGCTCTTTGCTTCAGAGACTTTGCCAGCAGTTGCTTCTAGTTGAGCAAAGTGTGTACGGCGGCGCTTATCAAACTTATTGCGTGATGCTGAGAATCGCTTCCAGAAGTCTGCATCTGATTTCTTATCCAGACGGGGAGCAGCCTTCCACTCATCAAGGAGAGCCTTTAGGCGATCACCTGTCACCTTCCAATTCTCTGAGAGTGCGAGGGATTCTGCTTCAACAACAATCTTCTCTTTCTCAACAAGGATCTGTTCACGGCGAGCAGCCTTTACAACAGCCTCTGCTGCCTTCTTTGCTTCATATGCTTCGCGATGTCCTTCAATGAGAGGTTCGATCTGCTCAACAGATGCTGCAAGTGCATCGAGATCACCTACCGCGTTGAGTTCGCGCACTTGCTGGCGCAACTTCTTCACAGCTTCGTAGGCATCTTGTGGAACCATGGCACCACTTGTGATGCGCGCTGCAGTAAGCGCTACCTCAGATGCGAGTGCTTCAAATTTACGGACAAAGTAGGCGAGTGCTTCTTCAGCAGTCTTTCCTGGATATGAACCAACGGGCTTCTCGCCTTCGTTAGTGCGAACAAATACAGTGCCATCTTCGGCAACGCGACCAAATCGTGAAGGGTCTCCCACAAGTGCAGATGCAGCACTTGGTGTTGAGTGTGTTTGAGCTAGAGCAGTTGGATTGATATCGGTCATGGCTTTCCCCTTCAGCGCGTCGGACGGTTCGGTGTGAACTCGACCTTCGTTGATATATGCGAATGTGTGCGGGGTCAAAGGTACCCTGTGCATCCGCGTGTCGTAAATCCACGCTAGAAATGGGGTCCAAAAGATGCTTGTGCGTTCCTTTCCCGCCCCTATGTTTGCAACCAACTGCTGGATTATTGCGCCCTCCGAGGGCTCTGAATGCATCATCGTGGATCCAGGAATGCCTGATATTTCTCGCGATATCGAGATGATTATTGAAGAACATAAACTCAAACCTGTTGCAGCACTGCTCACTCATGGACATCTCGATCACACTTTCTCCATCACTCCACTTGCCGATGGTTATGACATCCCTGCATATATCCATTCAGAGGATCGTCGCTTCATTTCAGACCCTGCTGGTATACATGGAGAGCAATTCATCTCACAACTTGAAGCAATGACATTTGTAGAACCTAAGAAG
>JBILBC010000018.1:0-17847 GCA_044353885.1 Candidatus Planktophila sp.
CGCTGAGATGGTTTCTCACTCACCACATCTGCGTCAGAAGTTGATTACCAACATCATTGGTGGAGCATCCGGTGCTAACCAATCAGAAGTTGAGCGTTTGAAAGAGTTAGTGAGTTGGCTTGGGATTGCAGATGTTGTGCGCTTTGCACCTCCTGTTCCACGTGAAGATCTACCGCAGTGGTATCGCGCATCTGATTTAGTTTGTGTGCCAAGTTATTCAGAGAGCTTTGGACTTGTGGCCCTTGAAGCACAAGCGTGTGGCACACCAGTGGTTGCAACTGCTGTTGGCGGCCTTCGCACAGCAGTTGCCGATGGTATTTCAGGCGTTCTCGTTGATGGACACAATCCACGTGCGTGGTCATCTATCTTGGCTCGACTACTGCAAGAGCCACAGCGTCGCGTGCTGCTATCTATGGGTGCGGTCGAGCATGCATCCCACTTCGGCTGGGATGCAACATCGCGGGGCACACTTGATATCTATGATCGTGTGTTGTCTGCGCGTAACGAGCAAGCGAAGAACATCGGATAGATGGCGCTTAACCCCAGGGAAGTAATCGAAGACTTTCTTACATCCCACGATTTAGATTTTGATAAGCAGGGTGCGAACACCTTTATGGTGACACTGCCAGGGGAGAAGAAGTTGCAGACTCATTGCGCTCTGGTTGTGGGAGATCACTCTTTGAGCATCAATGCCTTTGTTATTCGTAAGCCTGATACTCATGAGGATGCTGTGCATAAGTGGTGCATGAGTAAGAATGCATCGATGTATGGGATTGCCTTTGCTATCAATGAGCTAGGAGATATCTATCTTGTGGGGCGTCTGCCACTGGACGCAGTGAACGCACAAGAGATTGATCGATTGATTGGATCAGTGCTGCAGTATTCAGATTCTTCATTTAATCCACTTCTTGAGTTGGGATTTGCAGATGCAATCCGACGAGAATGGGCATGGCGTGTGAGCCGTGGTGAATCATTAGCAAATCTTGAAGCCTTCAAGCATCTTGTGTGATGTGAGAAGATAGGCACATGTCCAACTTCAAACTTATCCTTTTGCGCCATGGCGAATCCGAATGGAATGCCCTCAATCTCTTTACAGGATGGGTTGATGTGCGCCTATCTGAAAAAGGTATTGCAGAAGCCACTCGCGGTGGAAAGTTACTTGCAGAGCGTGGTTTGTTACCTGATGTAGTTCACACTTCCCTTCTTCGTCGCGCTATCCACACATCCCAACTCGCACTTGATTCATGTGATCGCCACTGGATTCCGGTCAAGCGTTCTTGGCGCCTCAATGAGCGTCACTATGGCGCCCTGCAAGGCAAGGACAAGGCTCAGACACTGGCTGAATACGGCGAAGAGCAATTTATGTTGTGGCGCCGCTCTTATGACACCCCGCCTCCTGTGATTGAGAAGGGATCTGAGTATTCACAAGATGCTGATGCTCGTTATGCGGATTTGGGTTCAGATCTGCCACTGACCGAGTGCCTGAAAGATGTTGTGGTGCGCATGGTTCCTTACTGGACCGAATCAATCATTCCTGACCTCAAAGCTGGCAAGACAGTGCTTGTGACAGCTCATGGCAATTCACTGCGCGCTCTCGTTAAGCACCTTGAAGGCATTAGCGATGAAGATATTGCTGGCCTTAACATCCCAACAGGTATTCCACTGCTCTATGAGTTAGGTGCGAATTTTAAGCCAGTCAAAGCTGGTGGTGAGTACTTAGATCCTGCAGCTGCAGCTGATGCTATTAAGGCAGTTGCAAATCAGGGTAAGAAGTAACTAAGGCGTTACCTTTGCGTAATCATCGCGCTTATCGCGGATGATGACGTTAACTGCCACAACTCCTGCGCGAGCAAAGGCAAGTTGTAGTTCAACGTTGCGTCCTGCTTGAGCGCCAACTCCTGCAAAGACAGCCTTTGCATTGGCTGTTTCTCCTTCAAAGCGGATTGGCTTATCTCTGAGCAGATTCTGTTCACCTGTGAGGGTTGCTGTTGTGCCAGCTGCTGAAATACCAAGGAGAGCATCTGCTTCATCCATGTAATTAACGATTGTTCCCACAACTACTGCTGATCCATCTTCTGTTGCAACAAGGAGCAAGTTAGAGATGGAGAGATTGCTTCCATTAGTTGTCACTGTGGCTTCAGCACCATCTGTCACACGCTTAATCAAACGAGTAGCGGCATTGGGTCCATAACCACAGGAGGTCAATGAGAGAGCAAGTGCTGCTGCTGTGATTGCAATGGTGAACTTCTTGGCTTGTGGACGATGCATGGGATGAATTATCGCATGTCAAATTAGCCTTATTTAACGCTGGTTTAGGGCTGGTAATTGGGGTTTTCTATGTCAGTGATGGCTGGTAGAATTGACCCTCTAACGAAGGGCAATACATGTCATTTAAGGTCGGCGAAACCGTTGTTTATCCCCATCACGGAGCAGCTCTTATCGAGGCAATTGAAACTCGAGTCATTAAGGGCGAAGAGAAGACCTACCTCGTTTTGAAGGTTGCCCAAGGTGACCTCACTGTGCGCGTGCCTGCAGAGAATGTGGATCTCGTCGGTGTCCGCGATGTTGTGGATTCTGCCGGCCTAGATCGTGTATTTAACGTCCTTCGTCAGCCATATACGGAGGAGCCAACAAACTGGTCACGTCGCTATAAGGCAAACCTCGAAAAGCTTGCATCCGGTGATGTCATTAAGGTCGCAGAAGTTGTGCGCGATCTCTACCGTCGCGATCTCGATCGTGGCCTTTCTGCCGGTGAAAAGCGCATGCTCGCCAAGGCGAAGCAGATTCTCGTCTCTGAGCTCGCTCTCGCTGAGCGCACAGATGAAGAGAAGGCTGCAACTCTCCTTGACGAGGTTCTCGCTTCGTAAGTTTTCTTAGCCTCGCATCATGATCGCCGCAATCGTCGCTGCCGCAGGTAGTGGCGAACGTTTCGGTGCATCTATCCCCAAAGCGCTTATTCACTTAGGTGATCGCACACTCTTAGAACATGCCATCTCTTCCCTTTCTGCTGTTGCAGACCAAATAGTTGTCACAGCGCCCGCAGGTTTTGAAGATCAGATCCGCGCACTCGTTGGAAGTGACATCACTGTTGTCACCGGTGGTGCTACACGTTCAGATTCTGTGCGAGCAGGCCTTGCAGTAATTCAAGGTGCCGACTTTGTCTTGGTTCATGATGCAGCAAGAGCGCTTGCAACGCGAGAGCTCGCAGCCTCTGTTGTTGCAGCACTTAGGGGCGGCGATGTCGCAGTAGTTCCAGCACTGCCGGTAGTTGATACGTTGCAGAACGTTGATACCCAGGGATACATCACCGGACCTGTTGATCGCACACCCCTGCGTCGCATCCAAACACCGCAAGGTTTTTCATATTCAGTGCTGAAATCAATTCATGAGAGTGCAAGTGATGCAACAGATGATTCAACACTTGCATCCCTTGCAGGCCATAAGGTGCGCGTTGTAGAGGGTGAAGAGCGAGCTCTGAAAATCACCACTCCATCCGATTTAGCAACAGCTCTTACATTCCTAGGTGATGCCACAACATTTAGTACCGGTGTGGGCGTTGATGCTCACGCATTTGGTGCAGGGCGCGAGCTTTGGTTGGCCGGACTTCACTGGCCTGATGAGGTCGGCGTTGAAGGCCACTCTGATGGCGATGTGGCAGCTCATGCAATCTGTGATGCACTCTTCGCAGCAACGGGTCTTGGTGATTTAGGTAGCAACTTCGGAACATCACGACCTGAATATGCGGGAGCATCTGGTGTTACTTTGTTGAAAGAGACGTATGTGTTGATATCTAGCGCTGGATATTCAATCTCGCATGTATCTGTGCAGATCATTGGAAATCGTCCAAGAATTGGCGCTCGTCGCGCTGAAGCAATTTCAACACTGTCACAGGCCTTGGGTGGGGCAGAGGTTGCGATTCTTGCGACTACCACTGATGGAATGGGCCTAACCGGTGAAGGCAAGGGCATTGCAGCGATTGCATCTGCCTTGGTCGCATCAGGCACGAATCAACAAATAAAGCACAAAATTAAGTTCTTAAGATTTTTGAAATACAATCTGAAAGATCTTTGAAAGGTTGATTTGAACTTCTACTGTATTTATTGCAGAAACCTGTACGAGCTTTCTGAATTTCAGGACTGTGCCACCAACTGGTAACGTCCGAATAAATCTCTTGCAAGTGAGAAGCAAGTTCGACAGCACTTGTGAAAATTATTCCTGCATCTCTGAGAGTTGCATAATCTAGAGCGGCCTCAGATGTTAAATGACTAAACCCTTGGGGCATGAAACAGAGCGAAGGGTAGTTTTGTTGGAGTGTCTCTAAAAGACCGGTGGAGTCATAACCGTGGATAACAATTCTGGAATCCATCAACAATTTGTGAATTTCTTTCACACCATTTTCAATGTTTAGGTTTTGAAATAATTTGCGCCAACGGTTTTCTTCATTCCAACGAAAGTGAGAATGGGCAGGATGAAGTCTTAACAAAATTTCTTCTCGTAATTTTGGAGGAAGGCTCGAAACAAAATCCACCTGAGATTGAAAGTAATCTTCAAACTCAGATACTGAGTCCCAATAAGTATATTGGTTTGGAAAATGAAGTTGAGTTAACAATATGCCACCAAGAGAATTTGGCGTCAACTGTTTTCCATGTGGATTCTTGAAATTAAACAAGGGGAATTGATTACCAGATTCCGTCTTCCACCCCCAGGTTAGAAACAAATCACTGGTTCGTTCTTCAATGGAGCCAGTTGTAAATCGGTCAGTCCCATAATTGTTGCCATGTTGACCGACTATGTATTTCGTGCCTGTCTGAGTTTTTTCCGCTACCCAGATTTTGAAAAAATCATTGGAATCAAAGTCATTCGATGTGAAAGCAAAATTTGGATTTCTTGGTAACAGTGAACTTTGCACTATTCGAACAATTTCACAGAATTCTTCTAGAAAATGAAAGGGAAAAACTTTATCCAAAGTTCCAAGAATTACTCGCTCTACCCCAGTGTCTCCAGGCTTGGCGAGATGCAAACGAAACTTCTCTCTCATTTCAAAATCAACTTTGTATCTATCAAATTCAAAAGGTAACCTCCCATTTTGTGGAAAGCCCGAATACCTGACATTGAGAGCCCACTCCATAATCCTCGGGAGGTAACTACTCAGTATTAATGCTCTACTGAAAGGAGTTAGATGCTCCCGCCCCTTACTCAAAATTCGACGGAGCAAAGTGTCCCGCACAGCCTTCTGGGGGACTTGGTTTAATTGATCCGATTGGTCATCTTGATCATGAAGAACAATTAGTTTTGCAAGCTCCGGAAAAAAATGCTTGACCATCAAAGTGAAAAAATCCAAGTTCCATCGGGTGTTATTTACTTGCGAAGTGAGATGAGAAGTACCAAAGCTGATGAGATTGTACTCCTCAGCATTAATAGTAGTAACTGAAGATACTTCGAATCTATCAAGTAACTCTGATATCGAATTAAAACGATTTATTGAAGTGTCTATATACCTCTGTAGCCAGTGACCAATAATTATCTCCCAGTATCGTTCACCGCGGTCAATGCCATGAATTGAATTCAATGTCGGAATGAGGCGCCTAAGAACTAAGGAGTAAATTCTTTTGGAGTCGTGGAGGCCATCTTCTTTACCGCGGAGCCAACACTCCTCGACAGAATTAGCCAAAAGTGGTTTCTTCTCGACTGAGTTTCGGAAGTAGTGCTTACTTTCAAAATGGGGAGAGATATCAAGTTTCACTTCATCTGAATGATGAGAATCCGAGCATAATTGTAAATTATACATGTGGGGAGTCTAGATCTTCTGAAATCATTTTCTGATGACAATTAAGAAATTATCTTCATTGATTTCATTATTTCGGTGAAGAAGATAATACTGAACATTCTTCTCTAATTGACCGAAATACGATATGTACTGTTGCAAATCTTTCAACAAGACATCTTCAATCACATAAATCCCATCTTTTCTTAGAACTGGGAACAGATTTACAAAAAGTGATTCGGCTGCATGGAATTCGTGAAGGCCGTCATCGATAATCAAATCATATGATTCATTGTTTTTGCTTAATAGGAAACTATTAATGGATTTTTTGCTTGTCTGGTCCACTTGAAAAGTTTCAATTCTTTCCTCTTCAAATAATGCTGAAGAATCAATATCGATTCCAACAATATTTGCATTAGGAAAGTAATCTCTCCAGACTCTTAAGGATGCCCCGGGCTTCCCTTTTGAAGTCATATTGCTCGTGACTGATTCGTTGTTTGTTCCAATCCCACACTCAAGTACTAATTTTATTCCTTCTCTGCAGTGATCAAACAGTATTGAGTAAATTTCGGTATAGGTATGTGAAGGCCATGGATGTGGATGCATCTGTGAAAGATAGGAACCTTTATCGGAGCCGTACCGATCACAAAGTTCATTTAAAAGGGAGTTTCTCCGAATTGTAAACGCCTCGGTTCTGATGAGCTTATGATTATTTCTCAGCTTATGAGAAGCTTTTAGTTCAGTCTTCTTCTTGTTAAGCGATTGAAAAAAATTATGAAAAACCCGATAGTCTAGGCTCTGAAGCGCTCGGGCAAAGAGTTTCATGGATATTCCTATTCCTATTCCTGATTTGGCATCGGTTGTTTTGGCCGCAGAGACTTCGACAAATAAATGCGACTGTCTTGCATGCTTAAGAATAGTATCTATACGGCCGCAAAACAGATATTCACCGATTGGGCGCGTACTGTAGAATCCTCTAATGAGTTCGCTATCTTTATATGACACCCTTGCGCGAACCACATCTGAGTTTGTTCCTTTAAAAAAAGGCGAAGTCGGCATTTATCTATGCGGTGCAACTGTTCAAGCACCTCCTCATATTGGCCATGTGCGCTCTGGAGTTAACTTCGACATCTTGCGTCGATGGTTAACTAAGTCTGGTTATAACGTCACCTTTATTCGTAACGTCACCGATATCGATGACAAGATTTTGCATAAGGCTGTGCATGAGCAGATGCCGTGGTGGGCAGTTGCTATGAAGTATGAGCGTGCTTTTACTGAGGCTTATGCAGCCTTGAATGTATTGCCACCCACCTATGAGCCACGTGCTACAGGACACGTCACACAGATGATTGAACTGATGCAGATACTGATTGAAAAGGGTGCTGCATATGCCCCTGGCAACGGCGATGTGTATTTAGAGGTTCGCAAACTTTCTTCTTACCTGACACTTTCTCGTCAGAAGCTTGATGATTTGCAGCCGGCAGCCGATGCCGATGAGACAAACAAAAAAGATCCGCGCGACTTTGCTCTGTGGAAGGCTGCAAAGAAGGGCGATCCCTCATGGCCAACTCCATGGGGACCAGGTCGTCCCGGATGGCACTTGGAATGTTCTGCGATGGCGCATCAATATTTAGGTGAGAGCTTTGATATTCACGGTGGTGGACTTGATTTGATCTTTCCTCACCATGAGAACGAGATCGCACAATCTGAAGCTGCTGGTTACTCATTTGCTAAGCGTTGGCTCCATAACGCGTGGGTGACCGCATCCGGTGAGAAGATGTCGAAGTCTCTGGGTAATTCTTTGCAGGTGCATGAGTTACTGAAAACTGTTCGTGGAATTGAACTTCGTTGGTATTTAGGTTCTGCTCACTACCGCTCCATGCTCGAGTTCTCACATGAGGCACTGGCAGAGTCTGCAACAGCGTTTCGTCGTATTGAAGGATTTTTAAACCGCTCGGTTGAGATATTGGGCGTGCAGCCAACACCTGTTTTGAGCCAAGCATTTACTGATGCGATGAATGATGATTTAGCAGTTCCAGCAGCTCTTGCCTCTATCTCTGAAGCGCTGCGCACGGGAAATAGCGCAATTACTGCAGGAGATAAGGCAGTGATTAAATCCGCGGCCAATGAGATTCGTGGAGCACTTGAGATCCTTGGCTGTGATCCCTTTGATGCAGTATTTGCATCCAGTGGTGGAAGTGACGATCTGACTGCAGCCCTTGATGGCACCATCAAGTTAGCGCTTGAGCAGCGTGCTGCGGCGCGTGAGCGTAAAGATTTTGCAGCATCGGATTCAATTCGTGATGGGTTAGCTGCTCTTGGAATTACTATTGAAGACACTGCACAAGGGCCGCGTTGGTCTATTACTGGAAATGGAAGTAAGTAACGATGGCCGGTAATGCGAAACCAAGAGGCGCAGTTCGTAAATCTAAGAAGGGTCCAACAGCAGGTACTGGTGGAAACAATAAGCGTCGCTTAGAGGGCAAGGGACCAACTCCCAAGGCTGAAGATCGTCCCTATCACGCAGCAGCAAAGCGTAAGAAGGCTGCAGAGAAATCTGGCGTGAAGAAGCCGGCAGCTGCAACGCGCAAATACACCAAGGGTGATGGACTACGCGGTGAGATCGTTGCAGGACGTAATGCTGTCCTTGAAGCACTTCGTGAATCAGTTCCAGCTACTGAGTTATTGGTAGCGCGCAGTATCGATGTGGATGATCGCGTTGCAGAGTCCTTGCAGATTGCGTTAAACCATGGACTTTCTATTCGTGAAGCACACCGTGCTGAAGTAGAAGGAATTTCACCCAATAGCCAGGGAATTATTCTCTCCATTAAGCCTTTCCAATATTCTTCCTTTGAAGAAATCGTTCAGCGCGCAAAGAAGCCAATGCTTTTGGTTGCCTTAGATGGTGTGACAGATCCACGTAACTTGGGTGCGATTGTTCGATCTGCTGCAGCCTTTGGTGCATCCGGTGTCTTGATGACTGAGCGACGAGCCGCAGGTATGACTGCGTCCGCGTGGAAATCTTCAGCAGGGGCAGCAGCACGTCTACCGATTGCACAGGTGACAAACCTTGCACGCACTATTGATGAAGCAAAGAAGCTGGGCTGCTTTGTTGTGGGCCTTGATGGTGAGTCAGATACAGCTATTGCAAATATGAAGGTGGCCACTGAAAACATCATGGTTATCGTGGGTTCTGAAGGTAAAGGACTAGCTCGTCTTACGCGTGAGAAGTGCGATCTGATTGTCTCTATTCCTATCAGCGCATCTACTGAGTCACTGAACGCTTCCGTTGCAACATCCATCGCGCTTTATGCAGTCGATGAGGCGCGCCGTAAGGGCTAAGTAGTTATGGCATTTCAACGTTTCATTGTCTGTGGAGATTCATACTCTGAAGGCATGACTGATGAAGTTATCGATGGCAAATATCGTGGATGGGCAGATCGTGTTGCAGATGTGATGACAACAGCGCATCCTGATTTCACCTATGTGAATTTAGCTGTGAGAGGCAAGTTGATTAGCCAAGTTGTTGAAGGCCAAGTTCCCACAGCGCTTTCTTATGTGACAGGTCATGAGACGCTAGTGTCTTTTCACGCAGGTGCTAATGATGCGCTGCGCCCTGGATATCAAGCATCTGTTGCAATTCCGCTCTATCAAGAAGCTGTGCGAATGATTGCAAAATCTGGTGCAACTCTGATGCTCTTTACAGTTCTTGAAAATACAGGAAATAAGGGAAGAGGCTCAGAGCTTTGGGAGAAGCGCTTCTCAGAGTTTAATCAGGGAGTGCGCCAAGTGGGCGCAGAAGTTGGCGCCATTGTTGTTGATGCTAATCAAGAGCGATTCTTTAGTGATCGCAGATTCTTAGCTTTTGATCGATTGCACCTCAACGCTGAGGGTCATAAGAGATGCGCGGATGCTGTCCTTGAAAGAATTGGGCTGCCTTTTGATCCATCCTGGCGCACTCCGCTACCTCCTGCATCGAAGACCCCATGGATTATTGAAAAGGGTGTCACCGTTGCATGGTTCTTTGTCTTCGTCATTCCCTGGATCTTGCGACGTGTTCAAGGTAAATCATCAGGTGATGGGCGTAGCGCTAAATACCCAACCCCTGTGAAGTGGCCTATTAAATAGCTCTAACAGTCCAGGTAAAGCTATAAGTACCGCCAGTTACTAGGTATTGAGGCAAAGTATCTGGACCACAAGAAGCTGTTCCCACACCGCGATGCGCAGCATCGATATGAACAATGGTATTTCCTGTTGGTACTAGCTCAACATCATGGGTGGCATCCGCTAGCTGACCTGCTCTAAATGGATTTGCTGATACTTGGCGTGGTTTATCCAAGTCGATGCGTATGCCGTGGCCTGCGTTATCAGTGAGTGAGAACCAACGAACTCCTGCATGTCCACCATTTTCTTGTGGTCGCACGTAGGGAACATATTGATCTGCAACTGTTGATTCCCACTTGTGAATACGACCGATCTTGCGATCTGGATAGGTCTCAGATGGTCCTGTGCCAAAGTAGGTGTAGTTGGTGAGTGCGCCATCGATTTCAAAGTTAATACCGATGCGAGCTAGATCTTGGAATTGCTTAGGAACAACGATTGTCTCCTTGACTGCGTAACCACCTGCAACAGGTGTGAGAAGTTGCGTTTGCTTGACCTTAAATCCAGTACTTGTCTGCCATTCGCTGACGACCTTGTAAGACTTTGAGGTCTCAGTGATGGTGCAATCGGTGCGTTCTAGTTCGCGCACTCCATATTGCTCCCACTTAGTTGTCATACGACCGATGCGATCGTTATCAGTCGGTGCACGCCATAGAGAAAGCTCAGGGGCTATAACACCGAATGGAATTTGAATTTCTCCTGAGTCATCGACTGCAATCTCAAAGAGGTTATTTGTCTTTGCAGCAGGGATGCTCTCTTTGCGTGAAGATAGTGCAAATTGATTCCAGGCAACTTCATGACCAGCTGGTGCCCAATCAGTGCGGTTCTTCTGCACTACGGTGAAGTTGATAAAGCGCTCACCTGCTGCATCTGGCTTGAGCAGTGACTTTGATTTAATTGAAATCTTGGCGCTCTTTTGTGGTGCAATCTTTGGCAAGACCACCTTGCCGCTATCGATAACTTCACCGTTGCGGTTAATGCTCCAAAAGGCTTCAAAATCAGCTAGATCCTTGAAGTATTGGCGGTTGGTGACTGTGAATGATCCACTTGATGCCTTAGCTGTTGAGATAAGAACAGGGGATGCAATCGCCTTCATCTCATGCATTGCAGGCTTTGGCGTGCGATCAGGAAAGACCATTCCATCGCAGACGAAGTTTCCATCATGGGGAGTTTCACCGAAATCTCCACCATATGCAGAGCGCTTTGTGCCATCGGCCATCGTCTGTTCAATTCCGTGATCCCAGAACTCCCAGATAAATCCACCTTGCAGTCCTGGTGTTGAGTGAATGGCATCCCAATACTCTTTAAGAGTTCCATTGGAGTTACCCATTGCATGGGAGTACTCACACATAATCAATGGGCGATCTTGCTTACCTGACTTTGCGTAATCTACAAGTGCCTTAATGGATGAATACATGGGGCAGATAACATCGGTGAGTGAGTGACCACCGGTCCAGTTGCCGTTGATGCCACCTTCATAGTGGATTGGTCGTGAAGGATCCAGTGCGCGAGCAAAAGATGCTGCAGCTTCATGGTTCTGACCGCGACCTGATTCATTACCGAGTGACCAGAAAATAACTGATGGGTGGTGCATATCGCGCTGGACCATGCGGCCAACGCGCTCCAAGAATGCTGATGCATAGCGTGGGTCATTGGAGATTGAGTCATAGAAAGCGTGGGATTCAATATTTGCTTCATCGATGACATAAAACCCGAGTTCATCGCAGAGATCATAGAAGGCAGGATCATTGGGGTAGTGGGATGTGCGCACAGCGTTAAAGTTCCAACGCTTCATCTCAAGTAAGTCTTGGCGCATATCATCGCGAGTTAAGACGCGACCTGTGAGGCGATTGAAGTCATGGCGGTTCACGCCATAGATGTAGATAAGTTTGCCGTTGATCAACATCTCACGGCCCTTGATGACTACAGATCTAAAGCCGATCTTCTGCTGCGAGACTTCAATGACGGTGCCAGCAGGGCTGATGAGTTCGATGCGAAGTGTGTATAGATGAGGGGTTTCAGCTGACCACGCAGCTACCTTAGGAATGATTGTCTCTAGAACAACCCGCCCTGGCCATGGTGATTTGAGCTTATGTCGAGTCGCTTTAGCCGACTCTGGCATATCCCCTCTCCAGTATTCGCCTGCGAAGAATTTACGATCTGCCTCGCGCATCTCAGCAGTCATCTCAGTGAACAGTGGTGAGACATGATCTTTATAGGTTTCTGACAGTTGTGCTGACTTAACCTTAGGTAGTTCCTCGATAAAGGTGCGAAGGGTGTAGCCATCTGTGCTCTTGCCACCGATGGAGCCGATGATTGCTTCCACTTTGAGAGTTCCAGTTGTGCCATCTGCCTTAAGGCCAGCAGTTGTTGCAAATCTTTCGATAAAGACATGTTCTGTTGCATAGAGCTTGACGGAGCGAGTAATGCCACCGTGCCACCACTGATCTTGATCTTCGATATAGGTGGCATCAGACCACTTGGTTACTTTAATTTCTAGATTGTTCTTACCGCGCTTTATCTGGCCTGTGATATCAAATTCAGCTGCAAGGCGAGAATCTTTTGTCAGTCCTACCTCAACGCCATTGACGGTAATGAGTGCAACTGATTCATATCCACCAAGGTGTAGAACTACGCGCTTGCCAGCCCATGATGAAGGTATTTCAAAATCACGTTCATAGACACCAGTTGGATTAAGAACAGGAACTTCAGGTGCAACGTGATCCCAAGGCATTTGTGTGTTGGTGTAGTGAGGCTTATCAAAGAAGTCATCACTAGTTGGTTGCATCGTCCATAAACCTGGAACAGGAATCTTTGTCCATCGCTTACGAGAATCATCTGTCGGAGAACTTAAGAGTTGAAAGCGCCACGTGCCATCGAGTGAAAGTGTTTCGAAGTGCTCGATGTTGAGCATCCCAAGACGATTGATTGAATTGGTCTCAGGGCTCATCCAATAGTTAGGCAACATGGCGTGAATCCTCTCATTTATCCCTATTTATAGGTATTACAGGGTGGATTTTTACTATCTGCCAATAACTGCCATAATTACGCCCGCAGTACGCCTCCCTAGCTCAGTGGTAGAGCAGCTCACTTGTAATGAGCAGGTCATCCGTTCAATCCGGATGGGGGGCTCCAGAATTACTCCATCGCAAGAAGGAAGGAGTCAAAGTGTCAGATAACTCATTTCCTCACGATTCCTTCGATGATCTCCTTGCAGCAAATACTGAGTATCAGAAGAGCTTTAAATACTCAGGACTCTCAGGATCTGCAGCCCGTGGCTTAGCAATTGTTACCTGTATGGATTCACGTATTAATCCACTCTCTGTAGTGGGCATGCGCTCAGGCGATGCCAAGATTCTTCGTAATGCAGGTGCTCGAGTCACAGAGGACGTCCTTCGTACTCTGGTTCTTGCAACATACCTACTCAATGTCGATCGCATCCTTGTCATGCCACACACTGATTGCGCCATGGCGCGCGGTGATGAAGCAGCAATTCATAAGCTAATCGATGATAAGTATGGTGTTAATACTTCAAGTCTTGAGTTTAAAACCACATCAGATCAATTAGGCGCACTGGCATCTGATATCAACCGCGTGCGCTCATACCCATTACTGCGCCATGGGGTAGTAGTTGCTGGCGCTATTTATGATGTGAAGACGGGAACAATTACTCCGTACGAGGGTTAGTTCGGCGCATTGGCATACGAGTTACTGGTTGGCTTAGATCTCCTAAGAAGTCCGAGACAAGTGCTTGCGTAAGACCTGGCTTATCTTTCATCACGATATGTGAAGCACCTGGAACGATTGCAAGTTGTCCAAGTGGAAGTGCTTCAAATAAATCTACTGTGTGATGATGGTCAATGACATCATCATCGCCAGCTAAAACCAATACAGGGCACTGAATCTTTGCAAGGTCACTCTTATCGATTGATGGTTCAGATTTCCAAATTTCAACCATGCGCTGAGTCTTTTCGAGCAAGGTATGTGGAGCATCTGGTGATGTCTGGTTGTATTCCTCCTGGTCTTCTGGAGAAATCATCCCGTCGAATGGAGGAAGTGGAAGAGTGCCATTGAAGTGGTAGTTGCCACCCATACTAATAATTGATTTCACAAGTTCAGGGCGCTTCATAGCGACCATGAAGGCAATGATGGCTCCATCGCTAAAACCAATGAGGTGCGCAGGTTCTTGAACAATTGATTCAAGATAAGTGATCGCTTCCTTTACTTGGTACTCAAAGTGCAAACTACCTGTGCGATCGCCTGTAAATCCGTGTGCTGTGCGGTCATATGCAAAGACATGAAAGTCATCTTCCACTGCTGGAAGGATGTAGGAATCCCAGTGAGATGTTTGGCTTAGGCCGCCGTGAAGTAATACAACTGCTTCGCCGTTGTTATCCCATTCGTAGCAATAGAGCTGATGTCCATCAACGGTGAGATAGCGCTCCATTATTGGAGAGTATCCATGATGTGGCGATTGCCGCGATCAAAGGTGAGGTAGTTCCAGGTCCAGTCAGCGATGGTGCCAATCTTGTTACGGCCACCCAACAGATAGAAAAGGTGCAAGAACAACCATGCAAACCATGCAAGAGGGCCAGTCATTCTAAAGTTGCGCACTTCAACAACTGCCTTGTGGCGACCAATCGTTGCCATAGAACCCTTATCGCGATACTTAAATGGCTGTAGCACTTTTCCTTCGTGCTTACGCAAGATTTGTTTGGCAACCCACTTACCTTGTTGCAGCGCAACAGGTGCAACCATCGGATAGAAGCGGCCATCTTTACCCTTTGAGCCGTTGATATCGCCGATAGCCCAGATGTTGGGGTAGTGGTTAACTTCTAAGTTTTCATCGGTATCCACACGTGTTCCAACGATAGGAAGGTTAAGTAGCCCTGCGGTGGGTTCACCTTTCACGCCGGCTGCCCAGATTGTCACTTCTGCTGGAATAGGTTCACCAGTTTTAACAATAATTTGTCGTGATTTGATCTCGCGCACAGAAGTATTGGTCTTCACAAAGACACCTAACTTATGTAGATCTGATTCTGCGCGAGCAGATAATTTCTCGCTAAACATAGGAAGGATGCGAGGGCCTGCTTCAATCAAATAGATATCCATATGCTCTGCAGCATGGGCCATATCGTTCTTCAGCGGTCCGCGCTTGAGCTCTGCAAGTGCGCCAGCCATCTCAACGCCTGTGGGACCACCGCCAACGACTGCGATGGAAAGACGAGTGTTATCTTCAAAGCGGCATAGATCTTCAAAGCGGCGCATGACTTCTGCGCGGATAGTAATTGCCTCATTGACGCTCTTCATGCCAAGGCCATGTTCGCTAACGCCCGGAACTCCGAAGTCCGCAGTTGCTGAACCGAGTGCGACGATGAGGTGATCAAATTCAAGGACTTCTGATGAATCTAGTTTGACTGTCTTGTTCTTATGGTCAACTGACAGGGGTGAGCCCATACGGAATTTGACTCCCGTATCGCGAAGAGCACCGCGCACAGGGTGAACAACGTGATCGGCTGCTAGGCCGGCGGTGGATACCTGATAGAGAAGAGGGAGGAAAGTTTGAAAGTTATGGCGGTCAACGACTGTGACATCGGCCTTTGATGCAAGAGCCTTCGCAGCTCCTAGCCCGCCAAAGCCAGCTCCGAGAATGACGACGCGAGGTCGAGTAGAAGAAGGCATGAGGTAAGTCTAGGCTCAGATACATGAATACGCAGAATCACGACCGTCTCTACCTCGTCACCGGCGCATCGGGATATGTGGGTGGTCGCTTAGTGCGAGATCTGCTCAGCGATAAGAAGCGTGTGCGTGTATTTGTGCGTGATGCGAAGAAGATTCAGGGTCAGAGCTGGGCTGCCAGCGTTGAAATCATTGAAGGTAATGCAAGTAATGCGCAAGACCTCGATCGCGCACTCGTTGGCGTGAACACCGCCTATTACTTACTGCACTCAATCAATGTTGCAACAGATTTTGGCGATATTGAATCTGCGATGGCTCGCAGCTTCGCACTGGCCTCAGAGAAGGCGCATGTTGCACAGATTATTTACTTAGGTGGAATTGCCAATGATGAAAATCGAAGCCGCCACCTGACATCACGAATGAATACTGGCTCTCAATTGGCATCGACATCTGTGCCAGTCCTTGAGCTGCGAGCAGGAATCATTATTGGATCAGGGTCAGCATCTTTTGAGATGTTGCGCCACTTAACTCACCGTCTGCCCATCATGACCACACCTAAGTGGGTCTCAAATCGCACGCAACCTATTGCTATCCGCGATGTGCTCTACTACTTGCGCAGCGCTGCGAATTTAACTCAGCCAGAAAATCGCATCTGCGATATTGGTGGGCCAGAAGTTGTTACCTATGCCGCGATGATGCAGAACTTCTCCAAGCTATCTGGCTTGCGTAAGCGCATCATTATTCAAGTGCCTGTGTTGACACCGAAACTTTCAAGCCTATGGATTGGCTTTGTAACCCCTGTGCCCACATCCCTTGCGCGCCCGCTTGTTGAATCACTGATTAGTGAAGTTGTTGTTGATTCTCGCAAGAGCGTTACTGATTTGATTCCTCTTCCACCGGAAGGGCTACTTACTGTCTCTCAGGCAATTGAGTTAGCGCTGACCCGTGTTGCAGAAAATCACGTTGACACACGATGGTCTGATGCATCTTTTCCTATGGCGCCATGGCAGAAGGCGCAGAGCGATCCTGATTGGGCGGGAGAGCTAATGCTCAAGGATCATCGCGAAATTGAATCTGATGTTTCACTGAAAAAGATTTGGGAACAGATCGAAGGCATTGGCGGAGAACGCGGATGGTTTGGCTCTGGCTGGCTCTGGTATTTGCGTGGTCTGATCGATCGCATGGTGGGTGGGGTTGGACTGCGTCGTGGTCGTCGCGATCCTCTGCACTTGCGCGTTGGTGACACCGTTGATTTCTGGCGGGTGGAGTCGATGGAGCATGGAAAGAGTCTGCGTCTCTATGCCGAAATGATTCTTCCCGGCAAGGCATGGCTTGAATTCACATTGAGTGAACGAGAAGGCAAGAGCTTTGTGATGCAAGATGCACTCTTTGAACCACGTGGATTAGGTGGCCAGATTTATTGGTATCTAGTCTCACCATTTCACTTCTTTATCTTTCCTACGATGCTGCGCAATATCGTTAAAGCCGCTCGTAAATCCCACACTTCATAGCCACTCCAATCTAAGATTGGCGCTATGTCTGCGCTAGAAAATAACGAGACGGCTGGTTCGAAATTGACCGACCTCGAAACGCGCATCCTGGACTTCGAACGCAATTGGTGGCGCTTTGCAGGAGCTAAAGAGACTGCAATTAAAGAGCTCTTTGACCTGAGCGCCCCTCGCTACTACCAACTGCTGAATGACCTGATCGATCGCGATGACGCCCTTGCCGCCTCTCCGATGCTGGTCAAGCGCCTTCGCCGCCTGCGTGAAGCCCGCATGCAAGCCCGCACAGCCCGCTAAAGCCTCACAAATCCACCCCTCGTTTTGCCCCGTGGAATAAACCCGTCTAGATTTGGAGTTAGCACTCGAGGGTCGAGAGTGATAATTCGGCCCAGTTTCAACAGATACATAGGAGCTAACAACTATGGCAAAGATGATTGCCTTTAATGAAGAAGCCCGCCGCGGATTAGAGCGCGGAATGAACGTACTCGCAGATGCAGTCAAGGTAACCCTTGGGCCCCGCGGACGTAACGTCGTACTTGAAAAGAAGTGGGGCGCACCAACGATTACTAATGATGGCGTCTCCATCGCTAAGGAAATTGAACTCGATGATCCTTGGGAGAAGATCGGTGCTGAGCTCGTTAAGGAAGTTGCTAAGAAGACAGATGATGTCGCAGGCGATGGAACAACGACAGCAACAGTTCTAGCTCAAGCTCTCGTTCGCGAAGGTCTTCGCAACGT
>JBILBC010000008.1:0-27941 GCA_044353885.1 Candidatus Planktophila sp.
CGCAACGTTGCAGCAGGATCAAACCCAATGGCGCTCAAGCGCGGAATTGAAAAGGCAGTAACTGCGATTGTGGCCGAGCTTGGTGCAATGGCTAAGAGCGTTGACTCTAAAGAGCAGATTGCAGCAACTGCATCTATCTCTGCAGCAGATGCCACTATCGGTGAAATGATCGCTGAGGCGATGGATAAGGTCGGTAAAGAAGGCGTTATCACTGTTGAAGAATCCAATACATTCGGTCTTGAGCTCGAGCTCACTGAAGGTATGCGCTTTGATAAGGGTTATGTCTCACCATATTTCGTCACCGATACAGATCGCATGGAAGCAGTTCTTGAAGATGCTTACATCTTGATCACAAGTGGCAAGATTGGCAATATCAAGGAGCTTGTCCCAATCCTTGAAAAGGTCATGCAATCAGGTAAGCCGCTTGCTATTTTGGCTGAAGATATTGAAGGCGAAGCACTTGCAACTCTTGTTGTAAATAAGATCAAGGGAACATTTAAGTCAGCTGCCGTTAAGGCTCCAGGCTTTGGAGATCGTCGTAAGGCGATGCTTCAAGACATTGCAATCCTTACAGGGGCCACAGTGATCTCTGATGAAGTCGGTCTCAAGCTTGAAACAGCTGGACTTGAACTTCTAGGTCGCGCTCGCAAGGTTGTAGTTTCTAAGGAAGAGACAACGATCATCGAAGGTCTTGGCGATGAAGCACAGCTCAAGGGCCGTGTTACACAGATCCGCACAGAGATCGAAAACTCAGATTCAGATTATGACAAGGAAAAGCTTCAAGAGCGCCTTGCCAAGCTTGCAGGAGGAGTTGCTGTCATCAAGGCAGGAGCTGCAACAGAGGTTGAACTGAAAGAGCGCAAGCACCGCATCGAAGATGCTGTGCGCAATGCAAAGGCTGCAGTAGAAGAAGGAATCGTCGCCGGTGGTGGCGTTGCACTTCTTCAGGCAGCAACAGCAGCATTTAAAAAGCTCAAGCTTGAAGGCGATGAAGCAACAGGTGCAAAGATTGTTGAAGTTTCTATCGAAGCTCCACTGAAGCAGATTGCGGTCAACGCAGGTCTTGAAGGCGGAGTTGTTGTTGAGAAGGTTCGCAACTTGGCAGCAGGCTTTGGTCTCAACGCTGCAACAGGTGAATATGTAGACATGATTAAGGCTGGCATCATCGATCCAGCTAAGGTCACACGTTCTGCTCTTCAAAATGCAGCATCGATTGCAGCTCTCTTTATTACTACAGAGGCTGTTATTACAGATAAGCCAGAACCAAAGTCAGGTAACCCAATGCCACAAGGCGGCGGGGATATGGACTTCTAAACTACGCGTAATCCGTTACAGAAGGCCCTCGAGATTAACCTCTCGGGGGCCTTCTGCTTTACGATTACTACATGAAGACATTTGATGCGCAATCCGTTGCACGCGATGCTGCCCTCCTTGAGGCAGAGTTTGCAACACAGGTCGGCGACTTTGTCTCAGTAGATTTCGATGATGACAATCGCGTTGCGACATATTTATTTGTGGCAGATATCGCCGGTTACCGCGGATGGCGCTGGTGCATCACCGTTGCAAAGGTCGATGAAGATGCAACGCCTACCGTCTGTGATGTTGTTGTTCTTCCTGGTCCTGATTCACTTCTAGCACCAGATCACGTTCCTTATATGGAGCGCATTTTGCCTGAAGATATTCAGCCAGGTGTGATTGTTCCTAGCATTCTTGAAGATACGCGACTTGTTCCAGGTATTAATGCACTCGCACAAGATGAAGGCTTAGATGCCACTGAAGTATTTGATTTAGGTTTGATGCGCCCACGTGTTCTTTCGATTGAAGGTCGCGATCAAGCAAGTAAGCGTTGGTATACGGGAGATCGCGGACCGAATACTCCTCTTGCACAAGGTGCTCCTAAGCCATGTGCTTCATGTGGTTTCTTTATTCCTATTGCAGGATCACTTCGATCATCATTTGGTGTCTGTGCCAATGCGATTGCACCTGATGATGCACGCGTAGTTTCAGTCGACCATGGCTGCGGCGCGCATAGCGAAGCCACTCTCTAAGCCAGTTCACGCGTAAAACTAGGTCGCACGCCCCATCGCAGATGCGATAAATTAGCCCCCTGTCCGAATCCCCTCGGCTACACACACATGGAAGTTCATAAGGAGTAATCGCAATGCCTACAGGAAAAGTTAAATGGTTTTCCCTTGAAAAAGGTTTTGGATTTATTGCCTCTGATGAAGGCGAAGATGTTTACTTAGCATCATCTGCTCTTCCTGAAGGTGTTTCCACCGTGAAGCCTGGCACCAAGCTTGAGTTCTCTGTGATTGATTCACGTAAGGGACCACAGGCAATGTCAGTGCATATTGTTGATGCACCTGTTTCACTTGCTGAAAATTCACGTGCTAATAGCGATGATCTTGCAGCAATGATTGAAGACACCATCAAGATCCTAGATCGTGTGGGTAATGGTCTTCGTCAAGGACGCCATCCATCAGGTGCTGAGGCAGAACGCCTTGGCCGTGTATTGCGTGGCATTGCTTCTCAGTTAGAGGCTTAAATCCCTGTACGGCGTGATCGTCGTATTGAGTAACGAATACCCATCGCACCTAATACTGCGCCTACTACGCATGTCCAAATAATCTTTGACTCAGCCCCTGCTGCAATAGCAACTACTCCTGCTGCAAGCCAGCAGATGGAGCCGATAGCGATTAGAGTTACAACAGATTTAATGTTCGATGCCATGGGAAAAGAGTAATGCTGATTAAGGTTGATGAGAACGGAAACTGGCGCTCGTTTCGCCACCGAAATTTTCGCATCCTCTATCCAGCTAACGCGCTCTCCAATATCGGCACCTGGGCACAGCGCGTTGCACAAGATTGGCTTGTTCTAGAGCTAACTGACAATAACGGTTTCTATCTCGGCCTTGTTACAGCTATTCAATTCGCACCTGTGCTGCTCTTTAGTCTGCAAGGTGGTGCGATGGCAGATCGCATCGATAAACGAAAGTTATTGATCTGGACAAATATCGTTGCAGCCCTTGCCTGCTATGCACTCGGCATCCTTGTTGTCACTGAAGTGATTCAGCTCTGGCATGTCTTTGTCTGCGCTGCAGTCCTTGGTATTTCATCAGCGCTGGATGCACCTATTCGCCAGAGCTTTACGGCAGAGATCGTTGGCCACTCAGATGTTGCAAATGCAGTCAGTCTGAACTCAGCGAATTTCAATGCAGGGCGCTTAGTAGGACCTGCCCTCTCTGGTTTTCTCATCGCCCGCTTTGATACAGGGCCTTCCTTTCTGATCAATGCAACGACCTATCTCTTTGTCATCCTTTCCCTATTCTTTATGCGCCCATCGGACTTCTTTATCCAGAAGAAGGAAGAGACCCTTGGCACCATTCGCGAAGGTCTTCGCTATGCAAAAGCTCGCCCTGATCTCTATGTCGTCATGGCGCTAGTCTTCTTTGCAGCTACCTTTGGTCTTAACTTTCAAATCTTTAATGCGCTGATGGCGACGAAAGAATTTGGTAAAGGCCCTGCTTCCTATGGACTTCTTGGAACTTTTATTGCAGTGGGTTCATTGAGCGGTGCACTCATTAGCGCTCGTCTTGAGAGATTTAGAGATGCAAAGCTTGTAATGAAACTTGGGATTCTCTTCTCAATTATTGTCATTGTCCTTTCAGTGATGCCGACCTATACCTGGTATTCATTGTGGCTTCCCGTCTGTGGCATCTCTGCGCTGACCATGTTGATTAGTGCTAACTCTTATGTGCAGGTCAATAGCGATCCTGCTGTGCGCGGTCGCGTGATGGGTATTTATCTCTTGGTCTTTATGGGAGGAACTCCGGTGGGTTCACTTCTCATTGGTTATCTGACTGAGGCGCTCGGAACGAGAGAGACGATTGCGCTCTGCGGTGGTTTCTCATTATTGATGTGCTTACTTATCTGGTTCTTCTTCAACGACAAGGTTGAACGCCCAGATGACTTGCGAGTCTCTAGCGTCCTAGGAAAATAACAAGAACAAGGCCAATCAAGGTAAGGGCTGTAACAAGTCTGCGGCTCTTAAAGTTCATTATCTTCAAGGACTTTCTGTGGGACATGTGAAGGTGAGATCTTTACGATCGCATAGGCGATAAGAATCAGTACTGGCACCATCAAGTAGGCGCGAGATATGCCGAAAGCATCGCCTAGAACACCGAGCAAGAATGGTGATCCACCGATTGCAATACCTGCAGCAATAGAACTACGTCCAATTGCAAGATCTGGTCTGTTATCGCTAAAGGCAATCATGCGAAGGGATGCAAGTGCGAATTGATTAGAGATACCAAGGCCAGCGATGAGAACTCCGATAAAGCTGATCTGGAGATTATGTGAGAACCAGACGATGGCAAAACCCACTGCTTGAATTCCGATGAAGGTATTGAGCTGAGTATCAAGGTTCCATCTCTTTAATATGCGCCCGCCATACCAACGACCGAGCGCCATTCCGGTGCCAAGTGCTGCAACAGTTAACGTTGAAATAGCAGGAGTAGCACCTGTGCGATCGATGATCAGCGCTGCTGCCCAGAATGAAATAGCAAACTCACTTGAAATACATGCGACATAGCCAACCCAAGAGATCCAGAATGCACGAGAGAGCTTTCCTGATTGTGAACCATCTTCGTGAGGAACATGGACTTCCGTCGTCTTATCGCGCATGCCAAAGAAGAGAAATGCTGCAAGAGGAAGTGCCATGAGCATTCCAAAGCGCCAGAAGTCGCGATAGGTATTTGCAATCGTTCCCACAATCAAAGTTCCTGAGACATACCCGCATGATGCAATTGCATTTGCTTGCGTGAGCGCCATAGGCGACATCTCTTTGTAATGCGTACTAATGGCAGTGATTGCATTGTTAATCGTGATTGAGACACCGAAGCCTGCAATCAGCGCTGCAGGAATAGAGAAGAGAACTGAAGGAGAAGCCACGAATGCAACAAGTCCTACTGAGAAGAAACCAATACCGATCCAGGCAGTGAAGGGGCGGCCAAAGCGATGAGCCAGGTGAGGGTTAACAAGGCCAGCCAGGATGGATGAGATGCCCATCGCAGTTCCATGAAGGCCTGCAATAGTCAGCGATGTTCCCTGATCTGCGCGCAGCAAGGGTTGTGAGGGGCCGAAACTTCCAAGGAAGATATTGACGCAAACTGTTTGTAGAGCGACAGTCCAGAAATATCTGTCGCGCGTGATCTTATGAGTCACTAGGAAAGGTTAGCTACGACGTAGTCGATAGATGCTGTGAGGGCATCGATATCAGATGGGTCAACGGCCGGGAACATTCCAATACGCAGCTGATTCTTACCAAGCTTGCGATATGGCTCTGTATCCACAATTCCATTGGCGCGAAGTGCTGCTGCAACCTTTGTTGCATCGATTGCATCATCAAAGTTAATGGTGGCAACAACCTTGGAGCGTTGTGCTGGGTCTGTCACAAATGGTGTTGTGTAGCTGGTCTTCTCAGCCCATCCATAGAGGCGAGATGCTGAATCCGCGCTACGTCCTGCAGCAAACTTCAGCCCACCATTTGAGTTCATCCACTTGATCTGCTCATCGAGCAGCATCAGAGTGATCAGTGCTGGAGTGTTATATGTCTGATCTAGACGAGAATTCTCAATTGCGATTCCAAGATCAAAGAATGCTGGAATCCAGCGATCTGATGCCTTGATTTTTTCTGCGCGTGCGATGGCAGCTGGGCTCATGAGTGCAAGCCAGAGACCGCCATCGGATGCGAATGATTTCTGTGGTGCGAAGTAATAGGTGTCGAATTCTTTAGCATCAACATCAAGTCCGCCTGCAGCAGATGTTGCATCGACAAGTACGAGTGCACCATCTGTTCCTGCTGGGCGCTTGATTTGCATTGCAACACCTGTTGAAGTTTCGTTATGTGTGAGTGCATAGACATCGATACCAGCTTCAGCAACGGCTGCTGGATGTGTGCCTGGCTCAGATTTAATCACTGTTGGCTCACCTAGGAAGGGCGCTTCCTTTGCAGCGGATGCGAACTTGGATGAGAATTCACCGAAAACTAAGTGCTGTGAACGATCTTCAATGAGACCAAATGTTGCGATATCCCAGAACGCAGTGGAGCCACCGTTGCCGAGAATTACTTCATAACCTTCAGGGAGCGAGAAGAGTGAGTTCAGACCTTCGCGAACACTTTTGACAACGTTCTTCACAGGCTTTTGTCTGTGTGATGTTCCGAGGATGTAATTACTTCCAGGAGCTGTCAGTGTTGCAAGTGCTTCGGGACGAATCTTTGAAGGACCACAACCGAAACGACCATCACGTGGCTTGAGATTATCTGGAATTACGATGTCTGCGCTCATGGGGCAAGACTACGGGTAGTACCTATGTACTTCCCAATCGGATGTGATGTTAGCCCGCTCATAGCGAAGGCGATCATGCAGGCGTGAGTAACGGCCCTGCCAGAATTCAATGTTGACCGGCGTCACACGATATCCGCCCCACTGCGGTGGACATGGAACTGTTGTTCCTTCTGGCCACTTCTCTGATGCTCCCTTAAAACGTTGTTCAAGTTCTTCACGCGATGCAAGGGGTGCTGATTGCGCAGATGCCCATGCACCAATTTGTGATGACCATGGACGCGTTGCAAAGTAATCATCAGATTCTTGGCGTGAAATCTTTTCTGCAAATCCGCTAATCGAAACTTGTCGCTCCATTGCATACCAAGGAAAGAGGAGAGTGACTTGGTCGTGTAACTCGATTGCTTGACCTTTGCGAGATCCGTAATTGGTGAAGAAGGTGAAGCCACCTTGTGAGACATCTTTAAGAAGAACGGTGCGTGTGGTGATTGCATCTGCGCCGTTCTCATCTGTGCCAAGGGTTGAGAGCACCATTGCATTGGCTTCAACGATAAAGGCGTTGGCTGCAGCTTCACTCAGCCATGAATGAAAGGCTGCGAAGGGATCGTTGGGTAGCGATTCAAGGCCGACCTCTCCATAGGAGCGGCGCATTGCTCGGATGGCATCGCGTTCGAGTTGGCCGTCTTTTTCGCTCATGGATGTATCGAACCTCACTTTCGATAGGAGTGCATCCCCGCACCATGTGGTGGTTAGCACCCCTTTCTGAGGTGCAGAATTGCCCACAGGATTACAAGATTTTCTAAGGGGAGCTCACCGTGTCAGATGATTTCAAGCCAGGTCTTGAAGGCGTAATCGCATTCGAATCAGAGATTGCAGAGCCAGATAAAGAAGGCAGCGCACTTCGTTACCGAGGTGTTGATATCGATGATCTTGTAGGTCGCGTTTCTTTCGGAAACGTATGGGGACTTCTTGTTGATGATGAATTTAATCCAGGTCTACCTAACGCTGAGCCATTTCCACTGCCCGTTCACTCAGGTGATGTGCGCGTAGATATTCAATCTGCGATTGCAATGCTTGCACCAGCGTGGGGCTTTAAGCCAATTCTTGATATTTCAGATGAAGAAGCGCGCAGCAACCTTGCTCGTACTTCAGTCATGGTTCTTTCCTACCTTGCACAAGCTGCTCGTGGACTATTCAATCCAATGATTCCTGAATCAGAAGTTGATAAGGCGCATACAGTTGTTGAGCGCATGATGATTCGTTGGCGTGGAGAGCCAGATCCATTACACGTTCGCGCAATCGATGCCTACTTTGTATCTGCTGCAGAGCACGGAATGAACGCTTCAACATTTACCGGTCGCGTTATTGCTTCCACTGGTGCTGATGTGTGTGCTGCACTCTCTGGTGCAATCGGTGCGATGTCAGGTCCACTTCATGGTGGTGCGCCATCACGTGTATTGCACATGATTGAAGAAGTAGAAAAGACTGGAAACGCTGAGGCCTACGTCAAAGATCTTCTAGATCGCAAGGAACGCCTTATGGGATTTGGTCACCGCGTCTATCGCGCAGAAGATCCACGCGCTCGCACACTTCGTCGCACAGCTAAAGAACTTAACGCACCACGTTACGCAGTTGCTGAAGCACTTGAGAAGGCTGCACTTAAAGAACTTCATGAGCGTCAACCAGATCGTGTTCTTGAGACAAACGTTGAATTCTGGGCTGCAATTATTTTGGACTTCGCGGAAGTTCCAGCACCGCTCTTTACTTCGATGTTTACAGCTGCTCGCACAGCAGGCTGGTCAGCACATATCCTTGAGCAAAAGCGCACTGGCCGTTTGATCCGTCCATCTGCTCGCTACGTTGGAAAAGCTCCTCGTAAGCCTGAAGATGTACAGGGCTGGGATGCTTCTGTTGAGCAACTTCATAAGTAAATCTTTTGCAGGTTTTTGCGGAATATCACAATCTTATTAAGGTTTGCTAAAAACGCCCCGTTTGGGGGCTCCAAACCTTGTTTATTTTCGTTATCTGCCATGGAATAACACCACTAGATGACGCAACACCATCGTGGCGCCATCAATATCCATGGAGGAATACATGAATAAGAAGAGTCTCGGATTAACCGGGGTACTCGCAGGATTCGCTCTCGCAATTTCTTCATTTGTTGTGCCATCAGCAAGCGCAGCAAGTGAAATTGTTGTGTGGGCAGATGAGTCCCGTGGTCCCAACCTCACCAAAGTGATCGCTGCAAAGGGCGACTGGGTTCCTGGCTACACCGTCAAGGTTGTAACTTTCTCAAGTTTTGATGCGCTGAAGGAAGCCTTTGATAAGGCAACTGATGCAACTGGTCCAGATATCGTTGTTGGTGCAAACGACTGGGTCCCAACAGGAGCTAAGAGCGGAAAGCTTGCTCCGATTACTCTCACAGCATCTGTGAAGGCACGTTTTAATCCAACACAGCTCTTTGACCTTACATACAAGAAGTCTCTCTACGGTGTTCCAATTGATGTGAACAACGTTGCGATGATCTACAACGAGAAGTTGGTTTCATCTGCACCAAAGACTTTTGGTGAGATGGTTTCTTTCTACAAGGCTAACAAGGCATCAAAGAACCTGAAGGCTGGACTTTGTGTTGCAGGCGGCGGAATGTCATGGGGTGCTCACTCAGTATTCTCAGCACTCGGTGCTGATGCATACCAGTTCAACTCACGTGATGAGATCGTCTATAACCGTACATTCGATTATCCAAAGTTCTCTAAAAATGTGAAGACATACCTACTCGATGGCAAGAAGAGCAATGGCTTCTTCCCAGCAACAGATACTGGCTGTAAGGACAACTTCCTTGCAGGTTCAGTTCCATTCGCAGTTATTGGTAACTGGGAGTGGAAAGATTATGTTGCAAAGGGATTTGAAATGAACCTCATGCCAGTTCCAGGCGTATCAGCTGATAAGCCAGGCAAGATGTTCGGATCAGTATCTGGCGCGATGTTGACTACATATGCTGCAAAGCATGGCGTTTCTGCAGGAGCTAAGTCACTTATGACTGACTTCTTTGCATCAACTTCAGGTCAAGTTGCATACCAGGCACTCGAAGGCCGTCCACCTGCAGAAAAGGGTGCACAGTCAAATGCTGCAGTCTCAGCAGGACAAAAGGGCTTCGGTGCTGCAGCATCAACAGCAGGAATTCCTCAGATTGGAGCTTTCCTTAACAACAACAAGGGAGGCGCTAACTACTGGGATTCAGCTCCAGCATTCTGGACTGCAATTCTTGTAGATAACAAGGATGTTGCTGCAGAATCTAAGAAGCTAGCCAACATTTGGAGAACTAACACCACTGCTGGCAAGTCTGACCTCTAAGAATTCGACTTTTATAAGCCGAATTTAGAATGTGACTAATGCGGGTTCATATTGGACCCGCATTAGTCATTCTAATTATCAGTTTTAGGAAGAGGTATAGAAAGTGATTTCTGTAGTGCGAGGAAAATTGGCGCTTGTAGCCAAGGTAATTTTCCTTGCCTTGATCTCTGCACTCGTGGTCATGCTTGCACAGAGCGCTTTTGCTCAAAAAGAGTATGCCATTGGTATTTTTCTCTTTGCTGTAGTTCTCCTGACCCTCTTTACATATCTGACGAAGAAAT
This sequence comes from Candidatus Planktophila sp., assembly GCA_044353885.1. Lineage (GTDB taxonomy): Bacteria > Actinomycetota > Actinomycetes > Nanopelagicales > Nanopelagicaceae > Planktophila. Next base: position 9,979 of record JBILBC010000008.1, read on the forward strand.
CAATCCCATTAAAATTCTTCCTACCTGGAATTCTCCTTCTTGTCGCCTTTGTGCTCTCGCCCATTCTTTATACAGTGACAATGTCTGGCTTTAACTACAAAACCGGAAATATCGTCTCTAAAGATGAGGCAATTTTGCAGATTCAAAATAGAGCATTTGAACCAGACCCAGCAGGAACTTCCTTTGATATAAAGATCGGTACTTTTCAAGGCAAGCCGGCGATATTGGTCTCTGATATTGAGAACAAAAGTTATTTTATTTCAAGCATTGATAATCGCACACCACTTTCAGCAAGTCAGCTAACCCTCAATGAGTATCTAGTTGCACAGACAGCGCCAGGCTTTGAACCTTTACCTACAGATCAATTAGCTGCTGCAGATTCACAGTATTCAGGTAAGCGCTTTATCTTTAAGGATGAATATTTCCTCTCTCTTGAAGGCCTAGATGTCGCCATTGTTGCCCGTCAAACCTTGAGCTATGTAGAGAAGGAAGATGTTTTCAAGAACATTATTACTGGTGCTATCTATAAAGATAATGGACGCGGTAACTATCAAGATGGTTCAGATTCTGCAGCGATACTGGAACCAGGATGGAGAGCACCTATCTGGTTTGAGAATTACTCCAAGTTAGTTACTGATGCTCGTTTCCGTGATCCACTCATTAAGGTGTTTATTTGGACAGTTGTCTTTGCTAGCGCAACGGTGCTCACAACATTCGCCCTGGGATTACTTCTAGCACTAGCCCTTAATAAGCCTCTCTTTGGTCGTCGCTTCTACCGCTCCATCTTGGTTCTTCCTTATGCGATGCCGAGTGTGATGAGTATTTTGATTTGGGGTGGAATGTTTAACTCTGAATTCGGTGCTATTAACGCTCTACTAGGAACAGATATTGCGTGGTTTCAAAATCCTAACTTTGCACGTACTGCAGTCATTCTTGTGAATTTATGGCTAGGTTTCCCATACTTCTATTTAGTATCAAGTGGCGCACTGCAAGCTATACCTAATGAATTAGTGGAAGCTGCTGCCATTGATGGAGCTAATCCACGTCAGATCTTCCGAAAGATCACACTTCCATTACTGCTCCAGATCCTCTCACCACTGTTGATTGCATCCTTCGCCTTTAACTTCAATAACTTCAATTTGATTTATCTGCTTACAGGAGGCGGCCCTCGAAACTCACTCGACGGTGAAATCGCAGGAGCGACAGATATTTTGATTAGCTATACCTATCAGATTGCATTTGGCTCATCCACGCAAGATTTGGGACTTGCAAGTGCGATCTCACTCATCATTTTTATTTTGGTCGCATCAATCTCTCTCTATGGAATACGTAAGTCCAAGGTATTGGAGAGTTTCGTATGAACAAGTGGTTGAGACAAGATCTTTGGCGCCATGCAGTATCGATGGCCACGGTGCTCTTTGCACTCTTTCCTCTCTATCTCGTCATCATTTCTTCATTTAATTCAACGGGGAGTTTGCAGATTACCTCCTTCATTCCCCGAGAAATCTCTTGGAATAACTACAAGCTGCTTTTCACAAGCCCTGCTATTCCATATTTAACCTGGATGAAGAACTCTTTGGTGGTCGCAGGCTCTGTCGCACTTATCTCTGTGGTGATTGGTTCTGCATCTGCCTTTGCATTTAGCCGACTTAACTTCAAGGGAAGAAAACCAGGAATTCAACTCCTCCTCTTGGTGCAGATGTTCCCGGCAATCCTTGCTATCTCTGCTGTCTATGTGATCATGGAGAGAGTGCAAAAGTTTGCTCCAGGAATTGGTTTGGGCACACAAGGTGGACTCATACTCGTTTACTTGGGTGGCGCTATGGGTGTGAATATCTGGTTGCTCAAAGGCTTTGTGGATTCGATTCCGAAGGAGCTCGATGAAGCGGCAAAGATTGATGGAGCATCAGAGGTGCAGACTTTCTGGCTGATCTTTATTCCTTTAGCAACGCCAGTGCTTGCTGTTGTAACGCTCTTGAGCTTTATCGGAACTTTTAATGAGTTTATTCTCGCTCGTCTCTTCTTGGTTGATATGGAGTCAAGAACTATTGCGGTGGGTCTTCAGCAGTTTATTGGCGGGCAGTACTCACAAAACTGGGGACCATTTGCCGCAGGTTCCATCATCGCCTCTATTCCTATTGTGATCATTTTCTTATCGCTACAGAAATACATTGTGAACGGCTTGACTGCAGGCTCTGTAAAGGGATGAAATCCAAGTTTGTGTTTATTGGTGCACTTATCGGCACCTTTTCAATCCTTCTGCCTCAAGCATCTCAGTCAGCCGAACAGAGCACATATCCTGAAGTTGGTTTAGCAAAAGATGTAATTTATTTTGTTATGCCAGATAGATATCTCAATGGAGATACCAGTAATGATTTGGCTGGCGGCACAACACAAGATGCCACAGGTGGCTTTAATCCAAAGAGCACTGCTTTCTTCCACGGTGGAGACCTCAAAGGACTCACTGGAAGTTGTGAAAAGGGCGATAAAGGTTTGGCAAGAATTAAGGATCTTGGATTTACTGCGGTGTGGTTGACACCATTAGTAGGGCAACAGAAAGCAACTACCAATGGCGCCGGCTATCACGGCTACTGGGGCGTTGATTTTCTAAACGTTGATCCGCATCTAGGCACTAATGCCGATTTAAGTGCGCTATCTGCATGCGCTAAGAAGCTTGGAATAAAACTCATTTTGGATGTGGTCACCAATCACACAGGAGATGTCATCCAATACATGGACAAGACAGCTTCAATTCCAGCAGGAAAAGAGACTGCAAAGAATCCTTCATGGCTCAATGACCTCACGAATTATCACAATGTGGGGGATATGAGCAGATGCTGGGGTGAAGGCTCTTGCACGCAACTTGGTGATTTCTATGGCTTAGATGATGTGGCTACCGAGAAAGAAGTTGTCTATAAGGGCTTCGTCGATATCTATGGTGAGTGGATTAAGAAGTATGGATTTGTTGGTTTTAGAGTAGATACCGCACGCCATGTCGATAATGATTTTTTTAAGAATTGGTCTCCTGGAATTAATGCGCAGGCATCACAAGTGGGAATCAGTAACTTCACTACCTTTGGTGAAGTCTGGGATATTAATCCTATAAATCTGGTTGGCTATATCCGAGACCGAGGGCTACAAACTGTCCTTGATTTCCCATTCCAAAGAACTGCCGTGCAATTTGCATCGGGATATTCAGGTGCAGAGGTGCTTAGTAACTTATTTGATAGCGATGATCTTTATACAACGAATAGTTCAAGTGCCAGCAATCTGGTTACTTTCTTAGGCAACCATGACATGGGCCGCGTGGGATTTCTTATCTCCGCATCACAAGTAAAGGCTGAGAAGGATTTGCAGGCTCGCACCCAATTAGCCCACGCACTTATGTATTTATCGCGCGGAATCCCGACTGTGTATTACGGGGATGAAGTCGGAATGACTGGAACCGGAAATGGAGGTGACCAGTTAGCGCGTCAAGATATGTTTGCAACTCAGGTAGATGCGTGGAAGACAGAGAAGAGAATTGGTTCAGCTCCTGTTGGAAATGGAGATTCTTTTAGTGGTGTGGAGAACCCACTTTCACAGTACTTGCGATCTCTTTCAGCGCTGCGACAGAAGTATCCAGCGCTAGCAAATAGTGCCATGCAGATTCGCTACTCGAAGGACAACCTCTTTATCTTTTCTAAGTACGATAAATCTGAAAAGAAGGAATATCTCGTTGCACTCAATACTTTAAATCGCCCGTTGGTTCAGACAGTTAAGACATCCAGTAACAGTGGCTGGGCAACAGTATTTGGAGCTGGCAAGGCCAAGGCAAAAGGATTGAATGTAACGATGACCGTGCCAGCGCTGAGCGCAACTGTCTATCGCTCAAGCGGATTGATTACACAGCCTAAAAATAGAGTGACGAAGATTGTCACTAAGAAGGATTTCCTCACAGGATATGTGGAAGTACTAGCTTCACTTGATTCTAATTCGCTGCAATCTGTGGCATTTGAGACTCGTGCTAATCCATCAGCTGAGTGGGTGGCTGCTGGAAGTGATAACAACTGGCCATATCGCATCTATATCGACCCTTTACATTTCTCACCTGGCTCAACTATCGAAGTGCGGGCACGATTGGCAACTGAGAAAGGAGCTGCGAGTGCAAAGTCAACAACAGTCAAACTCTCTTAGCAGCCATCGCATTCCCCATCACGATGGAAGTGAGCTCTATGTAAGCCCTAGATCACCCAGCATCGGAGATTCAATTTCTTTGCGAGTGCGAGTTCCTAAGTGTTACCTCTTTCAAAAGGCATTTGTCAGATTGTATGAAGATGGCGAACCACGTTCCTATGAACTGTCCCTTCTTCAGGAAGGTGCACATGAAGACTGGTGGGGAGTGACAATTACCCTGGTCAATAAAACTCTTCAATACAGATTTGTCTTTCTCTCATCAGAAAAGTATGAATGGCTCACTGCCCGAGGACTCTTTGCACACGATGTTCATAGCAATACAGATTTCAGAATATTCGCAGGCACGCGCGCTCCCGAATGGGTTCATAGCTCTGTCTTTTATCAAATCTTTCCTGATCGCTTCGCTAAATCTGATGTGAAGAGAGAGTTGCCCGAATGGGCAACAGCTCGCAACTGGAACGATCTGCCTGCGCAAAACCGGAGTGAAATCTCGAGTGAGCTCTATGGCGGAGATTTAATCGGCGTAGAAGATCACATCGATTACATCCAAGAGTTAGGTGTTAATGCAATTTATTTCACGCCATTCTTCCCGGCTCGCTCAAACCATAGATATGACGCCTCAAGCTTTAGTGAAGTAGATCCGATATTAGGCGGGGATAAAGCCCTTCACTCTCTGGTTTCTACTGCTCGCTCTCGCAATATTCGCATCCTTGGAGATCTCACATCCAATCACTGCGGTGCGGGCCACCCATGGCTTGCTGCCGCACTTGCGAATCAACAGTCACCAGAGCGATCTTTCTTCTATTGGGATCCATCCGTTCCTCACGGTTATGTGGGTTGGTGGGGCGTGCCATCCCTTCCCAAATTAAATTTCAATTCACTCGAATTGCGTGAGCGGATGTATTCAGGTGATGACTCCATTGTTAAACAGTGGTTAGCACCCGCAAAGGGCTTATCTGGATGGCGCATTGATGTTGGGAATATGACAGGCCGTCAGGGCGCAGATGATCTCCACGATCTCGTCATGCGCGGCATTCGTCAGGCGATGGATGAGGCAGGCGAAGAATTTTGGTTAGTTGCTGAAAATGGCGACTTCATTGCATCTGATTTAGATGGCACTGGTTGGCATGGCGCTATGAACTATCAAGGCTTTATGCGCCCTGTGTGGAACTGGTTGCAGACAAACTCTGAGATTGGTGGAGGATTCCAAGGGCTGCCATTTCAAATGCCAAAGTTCACTGGCGCTCAATTAGTTTCTAGCATGCGCGAATTCAGTGCAGCAATTCCTTGGGACTCATATATCTCGTGCATGCTCCTTTTAGATTCTCATGACACTGCACGAATGAGAACTGTTGTTAATGGAGATCGAGATAGACATTTAAGCGGCATTGCTCTTGCACTGACAATTCCTGGAGTTCCATCTATTTATGCAGGAGATGAAATTGGACTTGAGGGTTCTAATGGAGAAGCAGGTCGCAGAACTATTGATTGGGATAATCAAAATAGCTGGGATAAAAACTTCCTTGGTGAGGTGAAGGCTCTGATTCAACTTCGCCGCACAAGCCCAGCACTGATCAATGGTGGCCTGAGATGGATCGATATAGGTGATGACTATCTTCTCTTTGCGCGCGAATCTAAAGAAGAGTCCCTATTGATATTGATTTCAAGAAGTGCTGTTGCATTGAAAATTGATCTAGAGCCATTGGGCCTGACTCTGAAGAAGACACTCTTTGGAGAGGAACAATCAGGGCGTTATCTCACAGTCAACTCGAGTACTGCAACACAAGGAATTTGGCAGATTACTAGCTGACATTGCGAGAAACACTGCAAACTCATATCGCTTGAACTCTTGCATAGTGCTTAAATCACCCCATGAGAAATATCGTCTGGTTCCGCCGAGATTTACGTATTGGCGATCATCCAGCACTCATCGCTGCCATGGAAGGCGCTGATGAAATAGTTCCTGTCTTTATTCTTGATAAGCAACAGATTTCTGAGGCAGGTAGCAAGTTACTTGCCTATATGAGCAATTCTCTGCGAGCACTCGATGAATCACTTGGTAATCGTCTGCACATTATTGAAGGCGATCAAGTTGAAGTATTGAAAGAGTTGATTGCTCTTTATGATGTCAAAGAAGTGCATATCTCAACTGAGTATGAGCGCTATGGCGCAGAGCGCGATGCACGAGTAGAAGCTGCAGGTATTCCACTTGTTCGCACAGGATCTCCCTACGCAGTTGCACCGGGTCGCGTAGTAAAGCCAAGTGATGCAACTCCATACAAGGTTTACACACCGTTCTATAAAGGTTGGTGTGCTCATGGCTGGCGTGCTCCTGCAAAGACGCCGAAAGAGATTAAAGCGCCAAAGCCAATAGATAAATACAGAGCATTTCCTGACTTTGCAGTGCCAGCAGGAACAACAATTATTGAAGCTGGTGAAGCCACAGCTCTCAAACGGTTTAAGGAATTTACTAAGAACGGTCTCGATAGCTATGACGAGAACCGTAACTTTGCAGGAATTGATGGCACATCAAAGATGAGTAGTTATTTAAAGTTTGGTGAGATCCATCCGCGCACGCTGCTTTTAGGTCTTGGTGAGAGCAAGGCACATGACACCTTCCGTAAAGAGATTGCATGGCGTGAGTTCTATGCAGATGTGCTCTTCAATAATCCAAATACCGATACCGAGTACTACGCACCGAGATTTAAAGAGATGCGTTATGACAAGCCTGGTAAACAATTTCAAGCATGGTGTGAAGGCAAGACTGGCTATCCATTTGTTGATGCTGCAATGCGCCAACTCATCGTTGAGGGGTGGATGCATAACCGCACCCGTATGGTTGTTGCTTCCTTCTTAGTAAAAGACCTTCACCTTGAATGGCAGTTGGGGGAGCGATTCTTTGCAGAACACCTCACAGATTACGACCCAGCTTCCAATGCCCATGGTTGGCAGTGGACAGCAGGAACTGGCACAGATGCATCACCGTATTACCGAGTCTTTAATCCCATTGAACAAGGGCGCCGCTTTGATGAAAATGGCGATTACATCCGCAGATATGTTCCAGAGCTTGCACATCTATCTGCCTCTGAAATTCATGAGCCGTGGCTATTCCTTGACGGATATTCACATGGATACCCAGAACGCATTGTTGATCACGCAGTAGAACGCTTTGAGTCTATTGAGCGACTCAAAGAGATTAAGGCTGATAAACCTGAACAACCTATAAAGAAGTAATTGCTAAATACTCATTTTTACTATCTGCAAGTGATTCGCAATTTTACAATGCAGAACTAACTCTCTATCTTTCTCTTAATGAAGTTCCTAGCGAGAGGTAGTCACGATGTACTTTATTAAACGTCGCGTTATTGACTACTGCCGCATCACAAGCACCAGCTGCTGATCTTTCTTCTTTCCTCATCCCTGTAACACAATTTTTCCACACCCAAAAAACTAACAAAGGATAAAAATGTCATTTTCAAGAAAGTTAATCGCAGGAGCAGCAGTTGCTGGTCTCCTTTCAACGGTTGGAGTAATTCCTGCCGAAGCTCGTCCGAAGAATCTTGCTCGCGCAGTTGCACAGCCAGATTGGCTAGAGCAGAACATCGATAACCCAAAGGTTCGCATTATTGAAGTAAGCACTGAGCCTGGTATTTATGAGCGTGGACATATCAAGAATTCAATTAAGTTCGTATGGCACACAGATCTCGTTGACACAGTAAACCGCGACATCATTAACCAAGCTAACTTCACAGCACTTGCTCAGAAGGCTGGCATTAATGAAGACACAACAGTTGTCCTCTATGGAGATAAGAACAACTGGTTTGCTGCATGGGGCGCATGGATCTTTAACATCTACGGTCAGAAGGATGTTCGCATTCTCGATGGTGGTCGTGTGAAGTGGGAGAAGGATGGCCGTGCACTCACAACAGCCGTTCCAACATTTAAGGCTGGAAACTTCAATGCAAACCCAGCTGATAAGAACCTTCGCGCAAACATCATCAAGGATGTAATCCCAGCAGCTAAGAAGACAAAGGTTGCAGCACTGATTGATATCCGTTCTGCTGATGAGTTCAGCGGAAAGATCTTCGCACCAGCAGGATTCCAGGAGCTTGCAGTGCGCGCAGGTCACATCCCAGGAGCTGTCAATATTTCATGGGGACAGAATGTCAACGCAGATGGAACCTTTAAGACAGTTGCAGAGCTGAAGAAGCTCTATGCAGATAAGGGCATCACCGGAACAGATCAAATCATCACGTACTGCCGTATCGGTGAGCGTTCATCACTGACATGGTTTGTGCTCAGTGAAATCCTCGGATTCCAGAAGGTAAAGAACTACGACGGATCATGGACTGAATATGGAAATACAATCGGTGCTCCAATTAGTAACCCTGCCGGCACAATCTGGGGAGCAGCGTAATTTCTACCCTTCCAACTCAGAGCAGCAACCTCGGAAACACCGAGGTTGCTGCTTCTGCGTGGACACCTCACGAGAAGGTTCGCACTGCAATCTCCTTTGCAGTGATTGCAGCACTTCTTCTCCTTGCATTTATTCTCTCTTCCAATACATCAAATTCAACAGCGCCTATCTCACTTCTGATCGGCATAAGCCTTGGGCTTCTGCTTGAGCGTGGCCGTTTCTGTTTCTTCTGCATCTTCCGTGATGGCATTGAAGATAAGAACACCACCCCATTTCTCTCTGTGCTTGTAGCGATTGCAACTGGATCTATCGGTTACGCACTTATCTTTGGTCAATTTCTTCCTGATACGAGCACTGATCGACTTCCACCCGTTGCACATATCGGACCGGTGAGCTGGGTCTTAGTTGTTGCAGCATTTGCATTTGGAATCGGAATGTCGCTATCTGGTGCCTGCATCAGTGGCCATCTCTATCGTTTAGGCCAAGGTTATCTGCGCGCAATTCCTGCACTGTTTGGAACTCTGATTGGATTTGTACTCGCATTCCTAACTTGGAACTGGCTCTATCTCAACGCTATCTCTGATGCACCCACTATCTGGTTGCCACATTATGTTGGTTACTCAGGTGCACTACTCATCACGCTATCTGCACTTCTTCTCCTTGCCTTTATTGCAATTCGTAAAGGCACCAACTCAGATCCGATTCGCAAGGTGAGCGTTGCACCACTTTCACTTTCAGGAACACTCAAGAGCCTAATTACAGATCGATGGAGCCCAATTGCAACTGGTGCCATCGTTGGAGTTCTGGGATCTATCGCCTATCTGCGCGTTGAACCACTCGGTGTGACGCGACAGCTGAGCACAACAGCTCGCACATTTATGGACTCAAATAAAATTGGATCAGAGACCCTGGTTGGCCTCGATCGCATGGCCGGATGTGTTGCAGTTGTTACCGAAACAATTACCAATAATGGCTGGCTCGTAGTTGGAATTATTGGTAGCTCCTTTGCAGCTGCCCTTGCCGGTGGACGATTTAAATTCTCTCGCCTTACTCCTACAAATACAGGCACTGCGCTGATCGGTGGAATCTTGCTCGGTTGGGGTTCTATGACTTCACTTGGATGCACCATCGGTGTGCTTCTATCTGGAACACAAGCATTTGCACTCTCTGGTTGGGTCTTCTTTGCATTTGCAGTCCTTGGAAGCTTTGTTGGAATCAAATTGAAGTTTCACACAACGGGCTGAGCCTGCACCACCCCAACTCCGCTTCGCTTGGCTTCATACATCGCAGCATCTGCGCGCTCAAGTAACTCACCTTTGCCATCGTTATGAACATGGCCGATGCTCACACCAATTTTGATGGAGTTGCCTTCAATCAGAAACGGATAACTACACGTTGCTTGCAGCGCATAGGCAGCCTCTAACGTCTCTTCATACTTGCCATTAATCAGCACACCGAATTCATCTCCACCAAGACGTGCAAGGACGGAACCTGTGGGTAGGGATCGCGTAAAGCGCTGCGCCACTTGTTGCAGCACTACATTTCCTATTTCATGGCCATATGTGTCATTGACGGGTTTAAATGCATCGAGATCAAGAAGTAGTAGCGCACCTTCTGTCTTAGAAAAGGATGCCAGTTCTGCAATCAACCTACGGCGATTAGGAAGACCTGTGATGTCATCGGTGCGGGCAAGTACTTTCTCTTCACCTAAATTCTTTGCTTGGCGAATAACAATCGTCATGCGAAAGAAGGCCATGAAGAGCGTTGCAACAGCAGGGGCGACGATATAGATAGGAAATATTCCAGGGCGCAGAGCGATGAGTGCGAGCAGTGTGGGGCTAATGAAAATTGAGAGTGCAAGAAATGCAGGATGAATTCCCACATCGAATTCACTCTTGCTCTGAGGCAACCAGAATGATGATGCAATCAAAACTATTCCAATAAGCCATCCATCATCGGTGAGTTGACCGAACGTGTAGGTGCCATTGACGGTGAGCCAGAGATAGAGAAGATCAGATGCTGAGAAGGTAGCGATGCCGAAAAAGAGGAGAGTGGCTCTTATTTGAAGTCTGTGTGTAACAAGTGCAATCGAGGCAATAATCAGAAGCAGTAGGTCGCAGATGGGAAAGAGGAGTGAGAAGAATTGATCCTGCACATTAATCAGTGATTGTGGGAATACGCGAGTCAGAAAGAGTGCAGTTGCGATGGATGAAATACCCAAACCAAAGATGGCTGCATCAAGTAATTCAATCGGGTTGAGTTTTCTCCCGCGCATCAGAGATCGCGGAATAGCAATCAGGGCAAGTGGATAAAAGAGCGTGTAACTGAGCTGGGCAAGCAGTCCAGCACTTTCAGGCAGTGGATAGAAATTGTTATAGCTATTAAGCAGTGTGCCAAAGCCCCAGAATCCAATTGCCAGTGATGCTGCAGCCAGAGCAATCGGGTCATTGCTCAGTGGTGATTGTGTAATAGCTGCGATGGCGCAGATCCAGATTGCGTTATAGAGAAAGAGATCAAGAAGTATGGAGCGATCAGTAAATATAGTTTTGCAGGCGATATGAGATAGCAAGAGCCAGAGCGGGGCCCATCGAAGTACTCGGTACACCCCTCACATTAAATAAGTAAGGCTCCCACCTATAAATAGGGGAAGCCTTACTTTCGGGGCTGGAAAAAACTCTTCTAAATTAGAAGCCCTTTGCGCAGAGGAGATTTGCTGAAGCCTTTGCATCTGCTGCATTGGTCTTGAGCTGGCCAGGTGCGCCAAGAAGGAGCGCCTTCTTAGCCTCCAAGTCCTTTACCTGTGCTGAAAGTTTTGTCTTAGATGCACTCAGTACGAGCACTGCATTGGCAAGTTTGGAGATTGCTCCAGCAAGCTTCTGCTTATCTGCAGCAACAGTTGATGCATTCATCGTTGCTTGGAATTGAATTACCTGAGTACGCGCTTTGTCATAGGCGGCTGTGGTGCTGGCAAGGGCAGCAGCTGCTGCGGTGTATTCAGCATCAAGTGCGGCAGTTTGTTCAGAGACATTTGCAAGATCTGCTTGAGCCTTTACTGCTGCCTGGAACTGACCGACGGCTGTAAGGCACTCAGCTGAGAGCCATGTGAGCTTTGCATTCTTTACCAATGGGTTCTTTGCACACTTGTACTTATAGCCAGCAACTGTCGTTGTCGCATTGACCTTCTTGCAGGCAACGCCATTGCTGATCTTTGTCGCAGCCGATGCTGGAAGTGCCGACATTCCGCTAGCGATGACAACTGCAGAAAGGAGAGTGATAGATACCTTGCGAAACATGAAATCCTCCATTAGATATGTGGCTATGGTATCTAGCCGATATTGAATTTTGAGCGTAACTCGGCGGTACGGCTATGGAATTTCATGTGAATTAGCACTGTCTAGCGTCCTGTATGATTAACCCATCGAAGCATCCCGCATCGATGTACTTCCCCCCAAAGTGCGCCACATGGCCACTTACTTGCGAGTCTTATCAAGACCCTGATGGCGCTGGTTTTAACCAGTTTGAGACCATCTAACCGAGACGCGCTTGTCGTCTCGATTGGTGTTGAATTTTCTATGTCTCTACAAACCCGTACTGCTGCGCCCGGAAAAGCTCGTCGCGCTGCCAAAGGTAAACCCCGCCACACAACTGCCGAGAAGGCTGCCCGCAAGGCAGTCGTTGCAAAGCCAGCTGCTCGTGGAACTGCAAAGCGAAGCGCGCCTGTAAAGGACGCTGCATCTGCTGCTGCAAAGGCTTCTACCAAGCCAACAACTCGTTATTCAGATCGCGATAGTTCTTCTAAGAAGGAAGTTCGTCTTGCAGATCGTTCCAAGCTTCGTGCGCAACGTTTCCAAGAGCGCACAGCATCAAAGTCAAAGAACGTTGAGGGTGCTCCTAAGGGCAATCCAAAGCAATCTCGCGAAGAGCGCTCATTTGAAAAGCCAAAGAGAGCATTTAAGCCAACTGGAGATCGTCCAGCAAAGACTTTCAAGCCAGCCGGAGAACGTCCAGCGACTAAGCCACAATCACGCGCTGCAAAGTTCATTGCAGATCGCACAGAACGTGCAGAGCGCCCTTTCCGTCCAGAGCGTTTAGAACGTCCAGCAAAGTCTGATGTTCGTCCAACAACTCGTCGCGAAGCAGTCAAGGCGAAGGTTGCTCACTCTGATGACGGCCGTCCAAACTTTGTTCCACAAAAGCGCGAAAAATATAATCCAAGTGCACCGCAGTCAGCTGCGCAGCGTCGCGGAGATTCTCCTCGCACATCTGCAAAGCCACCACGCGATCGTCGCAATGATTCACGTAATGAATCACCAGCGTATGCACGCGATGATTTCCGCGCATCAAAGACTCATAACAAGGCAGCTGTCGATTTCGGCGCTGACGATAATTACATTTCAGTCAACCTTGCAGATGCGAACCTCGTAGAAGCAACGCCACTTACTGAAGTAACAACATCATTTCGCGATCTAGGTATTGCACCGGCGCTCGCAAATGCGTTGAACGCACAAGGAATCACACATCCATTCCCAATCCAGATTGCTACCTTGCCTGATGCACTTGCAGGTCATGACATCTTGGGTCGTGGACAGACTGGTTCAGGAAAGACTCTTGCTTTCAGCCTTGCACTTCTTACAAATATTTCAGATAAGACAGCGCGCCCTCACAAGCCACTGGCACTTATCTTGACTCCTACCCGCGAGCTCGCACAGCAGATTGATGAAGTTCTTCGTCCACTAGCACGCGCAGTAGGACATGAATCAGTCGTTATCGCAGGCGGAATGCCATATGCAAAGCAGATCACTGCAATGCGTAAGGCAACAGCAATCTTGGTGGCAACACCTGGTCGCCTCATCGATCTTCTCAATAAGAATGAAGTCCAGCTTGATCAACTACAGATCACTGTTCTTGATGAAGCAGATCAGATGGCAGATATGGGATTCCTTCCTGTTGTGAAGGAAATTCTTGATCAGGCTAATCTTGATGGACAGCGTCTTCTCTTCTCAGCAACTCTCGATCGCGGTGTTGATTCACTCGTTCGTCAGTACTTGAAGAACCCAAAGACTCACTCATTGCAAAATGACCGTGCATCAGTTTCAACAATGGAGCACCACGTTCTTCAGATGCACCCTGGCGATAAAGATGACATCACATCGCAGATTGCAGCTCGTAATGGAAAGACAATTCTCTTCGTAAAGACTCAGCGCGGTGCAGATCGTCTAGCTGACAAGCTTGCTAACGCTGGTGTTCCAGTAGGCGCACTGCACGGTGGAAAGTCACAGGCAGTTCGTACTCGCACACTTGCACTCTTTAAGGAGCAAGATAATTCAGCTCTCGTTGCAACAGATGTTGCAGCACGCGGAATCCACGTTGATGGAATCTCACTTGTTGTTCACGTTGATCTTCCACAAGATCACAAGGATTACTTGCACCGTTCAGGTCGTACAGCTCGCGCTGGCGAATCAGGAACTGTTGTTACCTTGTCATCATCAAAGAATCAGCGCGCAGTATCTGGTCTTCTCGGTCGCGCAGGTGTGACTCCAAAGTTCCACGATGTGCGTCCACTTGATGAAAAACTCATGGTGATCACTGGTGCTCAAGAGCCATCAGGTGTGCCATATGTTCCACCAGTAATGGAGCGAAAGAGCCCTGGCGGTTCACGTTCAGGTGGCGGTTCACGTCGCAGTGGAACAGGTGCAGGTAAGTCTGGTGGATACCGTGGTGGCAATAGCCGCCGTGGCCGCTAACTAGCGCTGCTTCTTACGAACATTCATTCCTATCTGGCGTACAAATTTTCTTGGAATAGTTGAGATAACTCCTACAAGTAATTTGTATTGCCAGCCAGGAATGCTCACAGGCTTATTTTCCAGAGCATCTTTCCACGATTGAGCAACCAAATAATCTGAGTTAAGCCACATAAACTTTGGTAGCCCGCCCATCTTCATTCGCCCGCGCTCGTGAAATTCTGTGCGAGTAAATCCTGGGCAGAGCGCTGAGACTTTCACACCACTGCTTGCAAGTTCGGTATTCATGGATTCAGAGAGCACTGTCAGATATGACTTGGCGGCGCTATATGTGCCACCTGCAATAAAGCTTGCAACGGAAGAGTTATTGATAATGATTCCAGATTTGCGCTCTTTCATTCCAGGAATAATGGTGTGCATAAGTCGCATAGGTGTTCGCACTAATACATCAAACATCTGTTGTTCCGCATCCATCTGACTTGTGCTAAATGCCTTATTGATTCCAAAACCTGCATTGTTAATCAGCACTTCAATCTCATAGGTGCTGATGTAATCCTCGACTGATCGACAACCTTCATTAGTTGAAAGATCTGCAGGCAATACAAATGTCTGCACGCCATACTTTTCACGAAGTCCTGCAGCGCGTTCATGAAGACGTGCTTCATCGCGCGCAACGAGTGCGACGTTATAGCCTTTGGATGCAAGTAAGCGAGTGAAACTTTCACCGATTCCAGCAGTTGCACCTGTGACAAGAGCCCATTGCGCCATTACTTCACCTCAACGATTCGTAGTTCGCCAATTGCACCACGGGGAACTACGGCAGCGATAGGGGCAATTGCACTTATTCTTCTGTAAGTGGCGCCCTGTGCTGGTCGTGAGTCTGCCTCTCCCTTATTTGGCCACATGGCAAATGCGCGTTCTGCTTGTGCGGTAATTGTGAGTGACGGATTTACACCGAGATTTGCAGTGATTGTTGACCCATCGACAACATGCAGCGTTGGATAGTTATAAACACGATGGTAGGGATCGATAACACCACTTTTTTCATCAGTACCGATGACGCAACCACCTACGAAGTGAGCTGTGAATGGAGCGCCAATCAGGTCGCCCACTGTTCCCGCGGCGATGCCACCATAATTTTCTGCCACTTTCTTAATAGTCTCATTTGCTGCTGGAATGTATGTGGCATTGGGATGTTCAGAATCATTGGTTGATGTCAGCTTATTGCCGAATATTCCGCGCTTCATAAAGACTTTTATACTTGAATCTACATTCTGCATAACGAGTGTAATTACTGTGCGCTCACTCCATTTGTGAACGTTGAGTATTTTGGCAAAGAGAGATGGTTGTGCGACAAATTGCTTGACCCAATGTCTGCGACGCTCTTTCGAAGTCCATCCATCTGTGAGAAGAGTTTGAAGTAGTCCCATTGAATTGCTTCTCTTGCCATAGCGCACAGGTTCAACGTGGGTATCAGGTGATGGGTAGAAAGAAGAAGTGATGGCTGCACCACGACTGAAATCAATCTTTGTTGTCGGCATAATTGCACCGGTGAGAGCTTCGCTATTAGTGCGAGATAAGTTGCCCAGAAAATCAGAGATCTTAGGAAGTGTTGTCGCCTTAAAAGTATGCATCAACTTTTGAGTGTTATAGGTTCCAGCAGCCATGACTACATCGCGAGCGATGAAAGTTTTTCCTCTGGAGCCAAATACATCATCAGTCTTCTTTGTTGTGATCTTCCAGCTTCCATCTCCACGCTGCTCTAATTTTGTAGCTGTGGTGAGAGGAAATACTTGTGCGCCTGCCTTTTCAGCAAGGCCGAGGTAGTTCTTTGGCAGAGTGTTCTTGGCGTTATGGCGACAGCCCGTCATGCAGCTTCCGCAGTTAGTGCACCCTGTGCGAGCTGGTCCAACTCCGCCAAAGTATGGGTCTGGACTTTCAACTCCTTCACCTTTACCAAAGTGAATACCAAGTGGGGCAAGTGTGAAGGTGTGGCCAACCCCCATCTGTTCTGCGACATCTTTCATCGCTTGATCACTGGGTGAGAAGTATGGGTTGATTTCAACACCCAACATACGGCGAGCTAACTCATAGAAGGGGGTGAGTTCTGATTTCCAATCAGTAATTGATTTCCACTGTGGATCATCAAAGTACTTATCTCCCGGCTGATACAAGGTATTTGCATAGACAAGAGATCCACCGCCAACACCTGCACCGCAAAGAATTAAAACGTCGGGGAGTGCGTGAATTCTTTGAATTCCATAGAGACCTAGAGCGGGAGCGAAAAGAAACTTTCGCAGACGCCATGAAGTCTTTGGAAAATCTTTATCTTCAAAGCGTCGACCTGCTTCAAGTACTGCAACTGTGTAACCCTTTTCACGCAGTCGAAGCGCCGCAACCGAACCACCAAATCCTGATCCGATTACGACGACATCGAACTCGTGTGCCATTTAGATAGCGATCCCCTTTGGATTTTCTTCACGGATGTGCCATGAAGATCCGTACTCGGTGATTAAATCAAGGAAGGGTTGTGCTGGGAACCATTCAGGGCCAGATATTCCTGTTGGCTTCCATGCACCATTTGCAATGAGCTCCATTGCAATCAGTGGGTTGATAGCGGTCTGCCATACAACTGCTTGATTGCCATAGTTCTTCATCGACCATTCATTATCAACAACGTTATAGATATAGACAGACTTTGGCTTTCCATCCTTACCTAGACCTTTAACTAAGGTTCCCGCGCATGTTTTTCCATGCATTTTGCTACCTAGCGTTGCAGGATCCGGCAGGATAGATGCAAGCAGGTCACGTGGAGAAATCTCAACGCTACCTACCTTTACCTTCTCCTTCTTATCCATTCCTAATGTGTGAATAGTTTTGAGAGTCTCAATAAATTGAGCGCCAAGCCCATATTTAAAGCGAACTTCTTTCGCCTTCACTTTCATTGGTATCAAGACTGCTTCTTCATGTTCAACGTTGACGCATTCAACTGGCCCAATACCTTCTGGGAAATCAAATACCTCAAGTTCGCTAAATGGTTCTGTTGTATACCAACCGCGATCTGCTTCCCAGATTAATGGTGGATTGAGACATTCTTCAATCGTTGTCCAGATAGAAAACGATGGCGCGAAGTCAAAACCATCAACGGTGAGATTTGAACCATCCATGACAGCTAAGTAATCAATACGTGAGAAGAGTTCATCTTCGGCATAACGAGCAAAGACATCACTCATACCCGGTTCGATACCCATGCCAACAACGGCGTAGTTACCGTTCTTGTTCCAAGCATCTGTGCGAGCAAATTGCTCATCACCTAACTTAACTCCAGGTTTATTCATTGGATCTGTTGGATGTGGCTTTGATAGTGACATCGCCATATCCATGTAATTAACTTTTTCTTCTTCGCATGCCAAAAAGATAGGCATTACAAAACGCGGATCTACCGCGTTCACGACAATATCGGGAGCAGCTTTTTGAATGAGAGCGCGAATATCGTTCACATCAGAGGCATCCACCTCCTCCGCAGAGAATCGTGGGTCATTTACCTTTGTTACGGCTGCTTGAGCGCGTGACAGACTGCGATCTGCAAGGACCATCGAAGTAATAAATGGTCTACGTGATGCGATATT
>JBILBC010000069.1:0-6545 GCA_044353885.1 Candidatus Planktophila sp.
TGCGCCGATAACGAGCGCTTTCATGGGTGGCCTTTCATTCTCAGTTACACACGCTTGAAATAAGCGCGTTAAGGGAAGGCTATCTCTACCGATAACCTTTGCCAAGTAACTTCGCTGTTGAAGTACCCACGTCCCCGTAGCTCAGTGGATAGAGCAACCGCCTCCTAAGCGGTAGGTCGCAGGTTCAACTCCCGCCGGGGACACTCACCTAGAATGACAATATGAAATTACGCATTGCAATTGTTGTGTGCGTAATCACAGCCTTCGCAATTCTTGCAACACAACCTATATCAAGCCCATCGAAGGGCAATAAAAATAGCGATGTCATTATCAATGTTGTCGGCGATATTCATGGTGAGGCAGCCATTGATCGCACCGCAATCCCAGCCCTGAAGAGATATTTCGCAGATGGCAATCTCAATATATTTAATCTTGAAACTGCAGTCACAAATGAGACGAAAAAAGAAGTTAAGGAATACAACTTCAAGACCGATCTGGAATTCCTCAAATCACTTAAATCTGTCGGATTTAATGTTGCATCGGTAGCGAATAACCACAGCTATGACTATGGCGCACAAGGCTTCCTTGACACTTTGCAGAACCTGACAGAAGCTGGAATCTCCTATGTGGGCGGTGGGGTCAATAGCGGTATTGCATATCAAGGTCAGATTTATAAAGTAAATGGCTTGAAGATCGGCGTCTTAGGCCTTGGCAAGGTCAATGGCGGCCCTGACTCAATTGCCAAATTAGATAAAGCTGGAACAACAAATGGTTATGACGCACGTTCCACAGAGCAAGCAATTACAGCGATGAAGAAGGTCAGCGATGTCTTGATTATCCTGACTCACTGGGGAGAAGAGGGCTCATTCTGTCCACGAAATTATGAACTCTCCAGTGCGAAAAGATGGGGTGAGCTGGGTGCCGACATCATTCTGGGAAGCCACACACATACCTTGCAGCCGATCACCTTTGAAAATAACAAGCTTGTGGCCTATTCATTAGGTAATTTCATCTTCTACTCATCAATGATTGAGAATAGAAGTACTGGGATTTTAAAGATTCGAATCACGCGTGAGAAGCAGATTACTTACACACTTGAGCCATTTCTTATCAATAACCTGACTAAGGTTCCAGAAAAGAGCCCTGCTTTATATGCACCTAGCGTTGGTTGCGAAGATTAAGCAAAGACAACGGTGCGATGACCGACGATAAAGATTCGATCTTCTGCATAGAGCTTTACCGCGCGGGCTAGAACACGTCGTTCGATATCGCGACCGAGAGCAATCATTTCCTCTGGTGTTGCTGAGTGATTCACATGTGCAACATCTTGTTCGATGATGGGACCTTCATCTAAGTCAGCGGTCACAAAGTGAGCAGTTGCGCCAATGATCTTTACACCACGCTCATGTGCTTGGTGATATGGCTTAGCGCCTTTAAATCCGGGCAAGAATGAGTGATGGATATTAATAATCTTTCCAGGCATCGCAGCGGTAAATGTTGGAGAGAGAATCTGCATAAAGCGAGCTAGAACAACGAAATCAATTTTAAGCTCTGCAATCTTTGCCAGTATTACTTTCTCTTGTTCACCCTTATTCTCTTTTGTCACCGGTAGGTAGAGAAATGGAATTCCGTGGGATTCAACGAGTGATTTGAGTTCTTCACGATTTGAGATAACAAGAGGGATTTCAATAGGAAGTTCGCCGAGCTCGAGCAGATACACCAAATCGCGCAGGCAGTGGCTCTCTTTAGTGACTAAGACAAGTGCGCGAGGCTTCTGAGCTGTTGGGCGAATATGTAGTGCAGGTGAGAATTTACTCAAGCCATCATTCAGGCTCTTCCGTGCAGCGTCTAATCCCTGTGTGGTCTCAAAGCGGGTGCGCATCACGAAGGTATTGGTGGTGGTGTCGGTGAATTGCTGGTTCTCAATGATGTTGCCACCGCAATTGAGTACAGCCGTAGTCATGGCATGAACGATGCCTGGCTGATCGGCGCATTGCAGGGAAGCGATGAGATCCATGCCCTGAGTTTAAAGGTAACTAGTGAGTAATCGTAAATCGCTGCAAACTCTTCGGAGCCCACCAGTTGCGCTCACCGAAGAGGCGCATCAGGGCAGGAACCAAGAGACCACGAACGATTGTTGCATCGAGGATGACTGCGAGTGCAACACCGAATCCCATTGTTTTAATTGATGTGACACCGCTAGTGATGAATGATGCAAAGACAACGGCGAGCAGAAGTGCGGCTGCAGTAATGATTCTCGCTGACCGCTGAAGTCCAGTTGCAACTGCTTCGATATTGCTCTTACCTGCCAAGTGTTCTTCACGAATGCGTGAGAGCAAGAAGAGTTCGTAGTCCATAGATAATCCAAAGACAACAACGGCAATTAAAATAACGATGGATGTATCAAGTGTTCCTGTTACCGTAAATGAACCCACAAGCCATTGCAGATTGCCATCGATAAATACCCATGTGAGCACTCCCATTGTTGCTGCAAGAGATAGCACATTGAGCAAGACGGCTTTAATAGGCAAGATGATGGATCCAGTGAAGATAAAAATCAAGATAAAGACGCTGAGTGCAATCCACCCAAGAGCCCACGGAAGAGTGGAGGAGATTCCATCTTGTGAATCTGTGTAGTCAGCTGCAACGCCTCCTACCAAAGTTCCTTCAGGAGATGCGATGTCACGAATATCGTGAATCATCTTTTGAGCCTCTGGTGTGCGTGGGAGCATAGATTCATAAGCAACGATGCGGATATCTTCACCGAAAGCTTGTGGTGGTGTTACAGCGACAATGCCTTCAACCTTTGCAAGATTGGCCGAGTAGGTAGCAATCTCTGCATCTTTGCCAACGCCATCCAAGATAATAATTTCAACTGGGTTAGTAGTTTGTCCAGAGAAGCGATCTGCCTGAACGGCTGTCGCAATTGCAGCAGGATTACTTGCAGGCAAAATACGTGAGTCTCCTTGAGAGAATGCAACGTTCTTTAGTGGTGCAGCAAATATTCCAAGGACAATGAGCGCCAATACAACAACTGCTACGGGGCGACGCATCACAAGTCGAGCGGTCTGAGCCCAACGACCTTCATCCTTTGGAGTGATCGCAGATTTGCGAACAACACCTTTATCAATCTTGCTACCAGCTAACGCCAAAATTGGTGGAAGTCCAAAGAGCGCTCCGGCAACTGCGAGTGCAACAACTGAAACTCCGGCATAACCAAATGATTTAAGGAACGGAAGCGGGAAGAAGGTGAGTGAAAGTAGTGTCACAAATACGGTCAGACCTGAGTAGAAAACAGTTTTACCAGCGGTCTTTAACGTTGTGATGATTGATTCCTCAACACCCTTACCGCGATGAAGCTCCTCGCGGAAACGATTGACCATCAAAAGCGCGTAATCAATACCGAGTCCAAGGCCCATGCCTGTTGTGAGGTTGAGTGCATAGATACTGACATCAGTGAAGAGAGTGAAGAGATAGAGAATAAAGAAGGCACCGAGAATTGCTGAGACACCAACGATGAGTGGCATTGCAGAGGCAACCATCGCACCAAAGACAAAGACCAAAAGGATGAATGTGGCCGGGATGGAGATTGCTTCTGCGATCGCTAGATCCTTTGAAATCTTCTTATTGATTGCATTACCAACAACACCAACTCCGCCTGAATAAAGAGTGAATCCATCTACTTTGCCGTCGTAGTTATCTTGGAAGTATGCACCCATCTCTTCGCTGGCTGGAGAGAATGCTTCAGCTGAGCTATAGACAAGTATGTATCCGGCTTTGCCGTCCTTAGATTTAAATGCTTGCTCACCACCTGAGCTCCAGTAAGAAAGTGTTTTGCTCACACCATTTTCTTTTGCCATCTTTGCTTCAAGAGCAAGAGCGCGCTGAGTTACCGCAGGGTCAGAGATATCGGTATCACCTGCATCAACAACGACGACAATCGTTGGGTCTGCAATCTTGAGAGTGTCATTGATGTAGTTATAAACCTTGTATGAGTCGCTCTTTGGGTTTGAGTACCCACCTGAATCAAGTCGGCTAAAGACTGTTGACCCAATTCCACCTGCTGCGAGGATTCCAATGACAAAGATGATGACGGCGACCTTACGGCGGCGGTATGAAAAGTGACCTAGGCGTTCGAACATGAAGATAAGTATGTAGGATTACTTTGTTGGTCTCGAATCAAGAGAACAGGTGTTCCCGCATGAGCGATGTGTTTCCTGTAACACCTGATGATGAACGCGACCCTCGTGAAGACCAAAAGGAAGATAAGAAGCGAGAAGAAGAAATTAAAGGGGATAAACCCCCACACCACGGCTAGCTTTATTCAGAAGTAGCGGCGGGCTTTGCAACAGAATCAGTTTTATAAAAACCTGATCCTTTAAAGACAACTCCGACTGTCGAATAGACCTTACGAACTTCACCCTTGCATTCAGGGCATTCGGTAAGTGGAGATTCTGAGAATGTCTGGAAAGCCTCAAAAGCATGGTCACACGCGATGCATGCATATTGATAGGTAGGCAATGTGTGACCTTTCTCTTCTCGGGTATCTATGCCTAAGTCTAAAGAAGTGAGACGATAGGCGCGAATCCGCAGGGGTTCTGAGCACAATTGCCAATATTTAAGAGGAGTATGAAGACAATGAAGAAGGTCAGCGTTATTGCAATGGTTGTAAGTGCAATTCTCTTTACGCCAGTAGCTGCCTTCGCAAACTCTCTCGTTGCCACATCTCCCATGTCAGGTGCAACTCTTCAGAGTGCTCCAAGTGCAATTACCGTCACAACTGAACTTGCGCTCATGGATGCGGGAAATGAAATCTCTGTAACTGATCCAACGGGCGTGCGCGTTGATGATGGTGCTCTCACCATCGATGGTGTCAACGCTGTCATCGGCTTGAAGCAATTGGTCAAGACTGGGATTTATACAGTCAACTATTCATTGCTCGCTGAAAACGATGTTCCACTCATCGGAAAATTTACCTTTAATTTCGCGGAGCCCACTGTGATTGCAACAACTGCTCCTCAGCCAACAAATGCACCCACTCCATCAGGAAATAACCTTGGAACGACAATCTTTGTTCTTGGCCTTCTTGCAGCAGCAATTATTGTGACGATTGCACTTTCTCTTTATGCGCGAAAGCTCTATCGCGACCGATGAACCTTCTGTCAGGTAATCTGACTGCTGTTGATCCTTTAGTAAGTGCTCTTGGCACACTGAACAAATCAATCTCATTCTTTGCAGCAATCAGCCTTGTGGGAGTCTTACTTTCTCTCTCCTTCTTTCTACTTGAGCGTGAAGGCGAGTTACAAGAGAGCGCACTTCGACTTCGCAATATTGGCCGAGTCCTTGCCGGAGTCTGGTTTCTTACCAGTGGCTTTCAGATCATTCTCACGCTCGCCAATATTTTAGGAACTTCTCTTGGTTCAGCGCTAGAGCCAACGACGTTGAGTTCATTTGTGCGCCAGATTGATCTCGGTCGATTCCTAGCATTTCAAACACTTCTCGCAGGTGTCGTTTTTATCTGGCTTGGTTTTATACGCAGAGTGTTGCCTGCAACGATTCTGCTTGGAATCTCATTGCTCGCACTTGTTGCACCTGTCTTCCAAAGTCACTCAGCAGCAAGTGGATCGCACTCTTTAGCAATTGGATCACTTGTGGTTCACGTTGTTGCGCTCTCCTTGTGGGTCGGTGGAGTTTTTGCACTTGTTCTACTAAAGGATGTAGATCGCAAGGTAGCGCTGCCACGCTTTAGTCAGTTAGCTCTCTGGGCTGCAATTGCAGTGGTGGGAAGTGGGCTCATTAATGCGTGGACACGACTTAACTTTGCATCAGCATGGTCCTCTTCCTATGCACGTATTGTTATTGCAAAGTCATTACTCACACTCATTCTTCTAGCTATTGGATACCGCAATAGAAAATCACTTGCTAAGAGCGATAAGACAGGTTGGAACCTTCTCTCACGAGTGATCCTGGTGGAAGCGCTGATTATGGGAGCAGTTGTTGCACTGGGTAGTTGGTTATCAGGAACTCGTCCACCTGTTGGTGAGGAGCAACCATTTACTGCAGCACTTTCTATTGTTGGCTATCCAACACCTGAAGCCCCTAACTTCATGCGAATACTGACTCTCTATAACCCTGATGCACTCATTATTGGAGTATTAATCATAATCGTTGCTCTCTATATAAAGGGTGTTGTCATACTGAAAAAGCGCGGCGACTCATGGCCTGTGGGTCGCACTATTTCATTTGCTTTGGGAGTTGCAGTCCTTGATTTTGCAACCAGTGGCGGACTCGGCGTGTATGCACTCTTCTCATTTGAATATCACATGATTGCTCACATGGTCATTGGAATGGTTGCACCTATTGGATTAGTACTTGGAGCTCCAATCACTCTGGCACTTCGCACACTTCCACAGGGGCGAACACCTGAGGAGCGTGGAGTTCGTGGAATGCTGATTGCGCTCTTACATTCACGCTACTCAATCGTGCTGACCAATCCGATAACAGCCCTTGCTCTCTTTGATGGCTCACTCTTTGTTCTCTACTTC
>JBILBC010000094.1:0-4270 GCA_044353885.1 Candidatus Planktophila sp.
TGTCATCGGATGCATCGAGTGCGCGACGGGCTAGATCAAAGTTCCATGTGGCAACGCCGCTGCCATCGCGGTTGGGATAGTGAAGTTCGATATGCCAGATGCCATTGAGTTGGCGCCATGTGTTCCATGAAATCTGATCTGTATCAACACCGCGTGGTGCAAGCTTTGCAAGAACGACATCACCGAAGGTGAGGTCTGTGCGATGAGCATCTTTACGCATGATGAGCTGGCGAGCGTTAGAGAGAATGTATTCGCGCTCTTGCATGATGGGGCCTGAGAAGCGCTCAACTTTTTCTACCGTTATCTGACCATCGCGAGCGATCTGTTCGAAGCTCTCACCTGCACGCAATCTGCGTTGAATCTCTTTGACTGAAATTGATTCACTTGCATCAACTGCTGGAACGGATGTTAAACGTGGTTGATTTACTGTTGCACGAAGAGTGTCGCTAATGCGCACTGAATAATTATTCCCATCGCCGTCGACAAGTGAGAGATGGTTGCCATCTTCAGTCTTGCCATCTAAACGAAGCTCGGTCATGAGGGTGAGAATATCCGATAGGGAGGTAAATTCCGGAGAGATTGACCCTCTAGACTTCACTTATGCATGAGGAGTTACTTGATTTAGCGCGCACAGTTGGAGCCGAGGCGGCAGCCCTGCTCATGGACCGCCCTCCTGCCTTTGAAATCGAAGAGAAATCCACTGCAATCGACATTGTGACGCAGATGGATAAGAAGGCTGAAACCTTTATCGTTCAATCAATTCTTGCGGTGCGCCCTGATGATGGAATGATCGGGGAAGAAGGCGCTGATATTGAGAGTAAGTCAGGAATTACCTGGGTCATCGATCCACTAGATGGAACAGTCAATTACTTCTATGGCCTGCCCGGTTGGAATGTCTCAATTGCAGCCAGAGATAGTGATGGCTCTGTTGTTGGGGTAGTGACTGCGCCAACGATTAACTCAACATGGTGGGCATCTCGCGGAGGCGGGGCGTTCTTTAATGGCAGCAAGATCAAGGTCAATGAACCGGTTGAATTTAACCGCGCATTTATCGGCACAGGTTTTCAATACGATGTCGCACACCGCATGCGCCAGATTGAAAATGTGGGACGGATGCTTCCTCTCATTCGCGATATTCGTCGCAATGGCGCAGCCGCTGTCGATATCTGCTCTGTTGCTATGGGAGCACTCGATGCCTACTTTGAAGATGGATTAAAGGAGTGGGATTGGGCAGCAGCGAGTTTGGTTGCCACTGAGTCAGGGGCTCGCTTTGGTCTCTATGGCCAAGCGCCCTATATGACGACGGTGGCTGCAGGTCCTACCCTCTTCGCAGAACTTGAGTCCTTCCTCAACCTTCACGCGTAGATTTCGGTGGGGATTGGCCGATTTACGCTCAAGGCCCCTTCTATGGCAAGATACGCAGTCTGCACGGCGATACCCGTGCTCACATAAGTAATGAACAGGAATCACCATGAATATTCTCGACGTAGTAGATGCAGTCTCACTTCGTAAGGACATCCCACAGTTCCGCGCAGGCGATGAGCTCAAGATCCATGTCCGCGTTATCGAAGGTAGCAAGTCACGTCTTCAGGTATTCCAGGGCATCGTTATCGGTCGCCAGGGTGATGGAGTCCGCGAAACTTTCACAATCCGTAAGGTTTCATACGGCGTTGGCGTAGAGCGCACATTCCCAGTTCACACACCAGTTATTGAAAAGATTGAACTCGTCACAAAGGGCGATGTTCGTCGTGCAAAGCTTTACTACCTCCGCGATCTTCGCGGTAAGGCTGCAAAGATTCGCGAAAAGCGCGATGGCGTTGTTGGCTATGGTGATGGAATCCTTTCAACTCCTGTGACTGAAGCACCTGTAGTTGAGGAAGTTGTTGCAGAAGCTCCAGTTGTTGAAGCTGTAGTTGAAGCACCGGTTGCAGAAGTTGTTGCAGAGGCACCAGTTGCTGAGGCAGTTGCAGAAGAAGCTCCAGTTGCAGAAACACCAGCAACTGAAGAAAAGCCTGCAGAGTAACTCCACCTCTTCTCATGCCACGCAAGGGCTCAGTCCTTCGTGAGTTCCCGATTCTTGTAATCGTTGCGCTCGCCGTCTCACTTCTTATCAAGACTTTCCTTGTGCAGTTCTTCTATATCCCATCAGGGTCTATGGAGAACACGTTGCAAATCCAAGATCGTGTAGCAGTCAATAAGGTTCCCTTTATCTCAGGTTCGATCAATCGTGGCGATGTCGTTGTCTTTAGAGATCCTGCCAACTGGTTACCTGAACCATTTGAAGCTACAGACAATAAGGTGATTGCAAAGATCAAAGATGGCCTTGTTGCAGTCGGCATACTTCCCAATCCTGCAAAGCAATACCTGGTCAAGCGCGTCATTGGCGTTGCAGGTGATCAAGTTGTCTGTTGCAGCAATGGAAAGCTCACTATCAACGGCAAAGAGACCTACGAGCCATATCTCTTTGCTGGAAATAAGGCTAGTGAATTAGATTTCAACATCACCGTTCCTGAAGGAAAGATTTGGGTTATGGGAGATCACCGCGGATCCTCTGCCGATTCTCGCTATCACCAAGATGATGTCAACAATGGTTTTGTGCCAGTAGATAAGGTCACAGGTCGCGTCTATGCAATCATCTGGCCCTTTAAAAATGTTAGTTTTGTTCCAAGCCAAAACCCCATCAAGTAAGAAGTAATGATGAAAGCGATCGAAGAACTTCTTCGTAACGCTGGTATTTCTCCCATTGCAGGCGTTGATGAAGCAGGTCGCGGACCATGTGCTGGCCCACTAGTAATTGCTGCAGTTATTTTAAAAGATCCCACAGCGCCAGAGCTTGCCCAGGTGCGCGATTCAAAGGAAGTCTCTGAAAGCAAAAGAGAGATTCTCTTTGATGTCATTATGAATATCGCTGAGAGCGTGAGCATCATTATTGTGCCGCCATCTGAAATTGATGAACGTGGAGTACATGCTGCAAACCTTGATGGGATGCGCAGAGCTGTCAAAGGTCTTGATGTGACGCCGGCATATGTCCTCACCGATGGCTATGCCATTGAAGGACTTGCGATTCCTAACGTTGCAGTCTGGAAAGGTGATCAAGTTGTTACCGCCATCAGCGCTGCATCGATTATTGCCAAGGTAACGCGTGATCGAATCATGATTGAACTCGATGGCATCTATCCGCAGTACGGCTTTGCCAAACATAAGGGCTATATCACAGCCGTGCATTCCAAAGCCTTGGCAGAGCATGGCCCGTGTATAGAGCACCGCACATCATTTTCAAATATCGCAGCACTTCTCCAGTAGTTTCCACAGCGCACTACTTTTCTCAATTTTTTCTCACTGGTGGGATCTACCCTGCCGCCCATGATGATTCGAGCCACCACACCGCTTCTGCAACGCTTAGCTCTCTTTGATGCCATTGAATGTGGCAGCCCTTATTGGAGTTCGCAGATCTCTGAATTTGGCATTGCAACTGTCTATGAGCATCTCTTTCTAGGTCTTTATAACAAGGAGAAATATGCACGCGCCGTTGAGAAGGTGCGCAGCTTTAACGCTGAGAAGGCCTTTGCTGCAATTGATGATGCAGGTGGAATCTTCTTAACTCCTGAAGATATTCGATGGCCGATAAAGGTCAATCAATTGCCGTGTCCACCAATTGGTCTGGTGGTTAAAGGAGATGCACAGATTCTTACCAATAACTCCTTTGCAATCGTGGGTACGCGCAAACCAACCCCCTATGGCATAGGAGTTGCTACTGAATTTGCCTCCGGTTTTATCGATCGCGGATGGGACATTGTCAGCGGGGGAGCATATGGAATTGATTCTGCAGCACATCGTGGAGCACTCCTTGCTGAAGGTCGCACCATTGCAGTGATTGCATCCGGTATTGATCAGCCCTATCCATCAGGAAACGTTCGTCTCTTTGAAGAGATATGCGAAAGCGGAGCGATTGTCTCTGAGGTGATGCCTGGAGTCACTGCACTTCCACATCGATTCCTGACTCGTAATCGACTAATTGCTGCGTTATCGGATGCAACTATTGTTGTTGAAGCTGCTTTTCGCAGTGGATCCCTTCGCACCGCCAGAGATGCCGCCGAGTTAATGCGACCTGTGATGGCGATACCGGGTCCTATCAATGCACCAACATCTGATGGCTGTCATCGTTTGATTGGTGAGAGAGCTGCAGAAATTGTGACCTCAGTTGCCGATGCAGTGGAGTTGATTTCAGCGCTTTAGGTACATCTGGCATGTAATGAGAGAATATGCCCAT
>JBILBC010000095.1:0-4248 GCA_044353885.1 Candidatus Planktophila sp.
TGGGTTCATAGCGATAGAGCTCTTGAATTTTGCGTTCGACTACTTGCTCAACCGGATCTAGGCAGCGGATGCATTCACCCATAGCAACTGCATAGATATCTGCACTTAAGAGGACGCCTTCTGTGACAGATTCCAGGCGAACATCGACTTCAATGACATCGCCTTCAGGAACAGCAATTAGAGGAACGCCAATGCGAGCATTTGACTCAATATCGAGCTGATACTCCTTCATCTCCCCTGTGCGGCGCGGGAGTTCGTGAGTATTAAGAAGGAAAGGGTTGGCGGATTTAGTCATCAGAGTTGAGCTGCGAAAGTACATCTTTATCGTCAGCGCCTTCGAGTCGCTCGCGCCCGCGTGCGACTGCCTCCATCGTCTTATTCAGAATCACTTCTAGCGTTGCAAGTCGACCATCGATATAGGCCTCAACTTCACGGCGCTCATCTTCTGCGACATCGCGAGCTTCATCCAAAATACGTTGGGCCTCATCGCGAGCTGCCTGAACAATCGAAGTCTGCTCAACCATACGTGAAACATCTTCACGTGCTGTAGCAATCATTGACTCGGCACTTGTGCGACCCTCTTCAATGATCTGATCGCGCTTGGCGATGATGTCTTCTGCCCCTGACAAATCTGCAGGCAGTACATCGCGAGCTCCTTCAAGAATTTCTAGCATCTCACCACGGTGGACAACGCAGGAAGCTGAAAGCGGAACACCGCGAGCTTCTTCAACGATGGCAATTGCTGTGTTGAGCTTTTCGATTGAGTCCATTGTCATTTCTGTACCTCTGCTCGTGCTTTCAGTGCTGCATTGACATTTGCTGGAACCATGGAAGAGACATCGCCACCGTAGTGTGCGAGTTCCTTCACAATGGATGAAGATAGGAATGAGTGTGTAGGTGATGTCGCCATGAACATAGTTTCAACTCCTGATGCCTGGATATGCACCTGAGCCATCTGGAGTTCATAATCAAAGTCAGTAACTGCGCGCAAGCCCTTCACAATTGCCTGCACGCCATTCTTCTTGCAATATTCAACAAGGAGTCCACTTCCGGTATCCACCGAGACATTAGGGAACTTCTTCACATTTTCAGAAATCATTGCCATACGTTCTTCAACAGAGAAGAGCCCTGACTTATTACGATTGACGAAGACAGCCACAATGACCTCATCAAATTGGTTGCTGGCGCGCTCAATAATGTCCAAGTGGCCAAATGTGATGGGATCAAAGGATCCAGGGCACACAGCGCGTTTCATGGTGCAAACGCTAGCAATGATTCCAGCGGTTATCCATTTTCGCCATCTATTGCGCGTGGAACACCATAAAAGATTGTCGCTTGGCCGTAATTCTTTTCGCGTAGCGCTTCAAGGCCTTCAGGCCATGAAATCTCTTTCACTCGCGAATTTCGCTCGATTGCAATAAGTGCTTGTGGATGTATGAAATTGCCATCGCGTAATTGAATCAACGTTTCAACAACATCAAGGTCATCTACTTCATAGGGTGGATCGATATAGATGAAGTGATAAGGCTGTGCCGCCTTATCTTGCAAGAATCTGTGAACACTCATCGCATAGAGATGAAAGGTGCCAGGACATTGCGCACTCTTTAGATTTTCGTAATTACTTGTAATGGCCTTTGCTGCCGCATCATCTTTCTCCACGGCATGCACAAGGGCTGCGCCACGAGAAAGTGCTTCCAGCGCAATCGCTGCAGTACCGGCATAGAGATCGAGGATATGAAGTCCATCAAAGTCACCGAACTCGGATGCAAGAGTTGAGAAGAGCGCCTCTCGAGCACGGTCTGAGGTGGGGCGAGTAGATGATGAAACAGCATCGATAGTGCGACCTTTTGCAAGACCGGCAATGATTCGCATCGTTACGCCTTATCTATATATTCGGCTGCAGCATCAGATTGAATCTGAGCAAGCTCTGCAGCCAGAAGTGGATACCCGGAGATTCCAGATTCGAGAATTGTAGATGCATCTTCACGTGCTTGCTCAATCATGGATTCATCGCGCAGAACTCGAAGCAATCGCAGATGAGAACGAGATCCCGATTGGCTAGCTCCCAATACATCTCCTTCTCGGCGTTGCTCAAGATCAATACGTGAGAGTTCAAAACCATCAACAGTTCCAGCAACGGCATCTAATCGCGCACGCGCAGAACTTTCAGGCTCTGCATTGGTCACAAGCAGACACAATCCAGGTGATGTTCCTCGCCCTACGCGACCACGAAGCTGATGCAGCTGAGAAACACCAAATCGATCAGCATCCATAATCACCATCACTGTGGCATTAGGAACATCAACACCGACCTCAATCACAGTAGTTGATACCAAGACATCAATTTCTTTATTGGTAAAGGCCTGCATTGTTGAATCTTTGAGCTCAGCACTTTGGCGCCCATGCAGCGGTGCCACCTTCACGCCCTGCAAAGCACCACCTGATAACAGTGGACCGAGTTCTTCCACCGATGCAATCTCCGTAGAGCTCTCCCCCATGAGGAAATCCATATCGCTATCTTCTGATGTTCCAGCTGCAATACGAGGGGTGACGATATATGCCTGATGGCCTTGCGAGACTTCTTCTTTAATTCTCTCCCATGCACGTTCAAGAAATCCTGGTTTTTCCAAGACGGGAATGACATGAGTGGTGATGGGCTGGCGACCCAATGGCAGTTCGCGAAGTGTTGAGACATCGAGATCTCCAAAGACAGTCATTGCAACGGTTCGTGGAATTGGAGTTGCTGTCATCACGAGTAGATGTGGTGGGTTCGTGGCTTTGCTCTTAAGCGCATCGCGTTGCTCCACACCAAATCGGTGTTGTTCATCGACAACAATCAAACCTAGATCTTTAAAGGAGACGCTCTCGCCAAGAAGTGCGTGTGTTCCAATCACAATGCCTGCAGCACCAGAGGCTGCAAGTGCGAGAGCTTCCTTGCGAGCTGCAGCGTTCTGTGAACCTGTGATCAAAGTGACCTGCGTTGCTCCTTCTGTTCCCCCCAGCATTCCACCTTGAGCAAGAGAACCCAGGAGCTTTTGCATAGTTCGAAGATGCTGCGCGGCAAGAACTTCTGTCGGTGCAAGCAGCGCCGCCTGTCCCCCGTTATCAATGACAGTTAACATCGCACGCAGTGCAACAACAGTCTTTCCGGAACCCACTTCACCTTGCAGTAATCGGTGCATGGGGTGAGGCTGCGATAAATCATCTGCAATCTCTGCAGCAACGCTTCTCTGACCTGCTGTGAGTTCAAAGGGGAGCAACGCATCAAAGGCATCGAGTAATCCACCAGGATGCGCAGGCCGTGCAACTGCATCAAGATTCTTCAACTCTTTTCTGCGAGAGAGCAGGAGCAACTGGAGCATAAATGCTTCATCAAAGGTAAGGCGCTGCCGTGCTTTCTCAGCGCTATCGAGATCTGCTGGGTTATGTAGCTGCACCAGCGCTTGGTGCAGTGTGGGATAGCCATACTTTTCTCGCACAGATTCAGGCAGGTAATCAGGAACCTCATCAAGTGCTCCAACAGCAAGTTCAATACATTGCGCAATCTTCCACGAAGGTAACTTCGCACTGGCTGGATACATCGGCAGATACTTGCCAGCAAAACCTTCAACAGCAGCATCGACATCATTGCCATCTGCAATCATTTCGTAATCAGGGTGTGCAAGTTGTCGCTTGCCGTTAAAGACTCCTACTTTGCCTGCAAAGAGCCCTTGCTTACCAACTTTGAGGTCCTTCTCTCGCCAGGCCTGATTAAAGAATGTGAGAGAGAGTTTTGCAGAACCATCAGTCACAATGACTTCAAGAATATTTCCTTTGCGAGCATGCAGGCGCCTGCTCGTTGCGCTAGATACCTCAGCAAGAATCGTGACTTCATCACCCTCATTGAGCTCTGAAATATTCGAGAGTTCACCACGCACCAGGTAGCGACGAGGGTAGTGATGGAGGAGATCTCCAACAGTTAAATAGCCAAATAAATCGTTGAGGACCTTTGTGGTGCGATCGCCCAAGACGCCGACAAGTTTCGAGTCGAGGGCAGCCATAACCCTATTCTCTCTCGATTACGACCGTTCGAGTGGATTTAGCCCATCCTGTGTGTGTAATGACAATCAATGATTTATCTCGACACTCATCAGCAATGCGCACTTCAAGACGTTCCGCCAGCTCTCGATCAAGGTGTTCAGTTGGTTCATCGAGCAGAATGTTGGGCGCTGCTGATAAGAGCGCCCGAGCTACTCCCACCCGTTTTGC
>JBILBC010000023.1:0-15270 GCA_044353885.1 Candidatus Planktophila sp.
TATCTCAAATGGCAGTTCGCGCCTATGAACTTCTACCGATTCCGCTAGCAAATTTCATGGGTGTCTTCCTTCCCTTCTTTGAATTAGCAGTTGGAATCCTGCTTGTGTTAGGTGCTGCAACTCGCATCGCTGCATTTGTCAGTGGATTGCTAATGTTCGCTTTCATCATTGGAATTTCACAGGCTTGGGCACGCGGACTCTCGATTGACTGCGGCTGTTTCGGCGGCGGGGGACAGGTGGCCCCAGGTGAGGCAGATTATCTAACTCCGCTTCTGCGTGACACAGGCTTGACATTGCTAGCGATATATCTAACTCTCTTCCCACATACTAAATTTGGGCTCGATAAAAAACCGAAATCTGCAACCGAACGAGGAGAAGGCAATAATGGCTAAACAACAACCAGGAAAAGATAACTTCACGCGCAATATTGTGATTGCAGTGGTCGTAGGTGTTCTTCTCATCATGTTGGTACCAACCCTTCTCTCTAAGCAGACAGATACATCTGCAAAGGTTCCAGCAAGCGTCTCAGCAGATCGTGGATATGGAATTGTCTTCAATGAAGAGCTCACAGGTGTTCCTGTGATTGAAATTTATGAAGATTTCCAATGTCCAGTCTGCGCTCAGTTCGAGCAGCTCCAAGGCGATTACATCGAATCTTTGATTACAGCTAAGAAGGCGACAGTTGTCTATCACACGCTCTCATTCTTGGGACCTGAGTCAGTAAATGCTGCCAATGCAGCAGCATGTTCTGCAGATGAAGGAAAGTTCCTTGGATATCACCGCGCTCTCTATGCCAATCAGCCTGCGGAAAATACAGGTGTGTGGTCAAACGATGTCTTAGGAATTCTTGGACAGGCAGCAGGCATCACCTCTGAGTCCTTTACTTCATGTGTGAATAACATGAATTACGAGGGCTGGGTATCTAATGCAGCAGCTGCAGGTGCTAAGGCAAATGTGAACTCAACTCCAACTGTTTTCATCAACGGCAAAGAGATTAATCGCCAGAATGAGTACTTCAACGCGGATAAATTTAAAGCAGCAGTAGAGCGCGGATAAAGATGCGCCTTTCAATTCCAACTCCGGCAACGTCGGCAGTTGAAATTGGACCGCTGACTATTCATTTCTACGCACTCTGCATCATTGCTGGAGTTGCTCTAGCGATTTGGCTGGGCAATCGACGCTTCACGCGAGTACATGAAGGAGTCGAAGGTGTTGTCGCAGATGTTGCAATCTTTGCCGTGCCAATAGGTGTTATTGGTGGGCGGATCTATCACGTGCTTACTTCACCGCAGCAATACTTCGGTAACGGTGCTAATTTCTTTGACATCTTTAAGATTTGGAATGGTGGCTTAGGAATTTGGGGCGCGATCGCCTTAGGTACCCTTGGTGCTTACATTTCTTATCAGAGAATGAGTAAGAAGAGACCGCTTCCACCTTTCTCAGCTTTTGCTGGCGCACTAGCTCCAGGGCTTGCTCTTGCTCAAGCGATAGGGCGATGGGGTAATTGGTTTAATGGTGAACTCTTTGGAAGACCACTCGATACCTCGTGGGCGCTATCAATTCCTGCAGGGCTGCGACCTATTGGATATGAGGAGTTTGAAACTTTTCATCCCACATTTCTCTATGAATCACTATGGTGCATCGTCATAGCTGTGATTTTGATTTATTTGACACCAAAGTTATCCGGGGGAGCGATATTCGCTCTCTATGTTGCAGGCTATAGCGCAGGTCGCTTCTTTATAGAAGGACTGCGTATCGATCAGGCCCATACATTTGGCGCCTTGCGTCTGAATCAATATGTCTCGCTCATACTTGTTGCAGCAGGCATGCTCGCCTTCAGCCGATTTTCTCGCTCAAAGAGGTAGGCTATAAATATGGCTCTTGAAGATGTCTACCGTCGCAATCTGCATCACCGCACTCATCGTGCTGGTTGGTTGCGCGCTGCCGTCCTTGGTGCAAACGATGGCCTTGTCTCCACAGCAAGTTTGATGATTGGTGTTGCTGCTGCAAAGACCGGAGAACATGGATTCTTGATTACAGCAGGTGCTGCAGGAATTGCAGCAGGTGCAATGTCGATGGCAGTAGGTGAATATGTCTCGGTGCGTTCACAAAATGATATTGAAGAATCTGATCGACTTCTTGAAATGGAACACCTTGCAATCGATCCCGATGGTGAACTTGAAGAGCTAATCGAGATTTATGTTCATCGTGGATTAACTCGCGAATTAGCAACTCAAGTTGCAACAACTATGCACGCTAAGGATCCACTTGAAGCGCATCTACGCGATGAGCTCGGTCAGCATCCACATACCAAGGCGCGCCCTGTGCAAGCAGCGATTGCATCAGCATGTGCCTTTACAGCAGGTGGCCTCATTCCTTTCGTTGGAGCCTTTGCCACCACTGATGCGAAAGCGGCGTGGACCATCGTCGCCTTCACCGTTGTGGGATTGGTTTTCACAGGAATGATTAGCGCCAAAACTGCAGGCTCAAAGCTCCTAATCCCAACCTTGCGTGTCATTGCAGGTGGCTGCCTCGGTATGGCAATCACCGCGGGAATCGGTCAGCTCTTACATGTGAGTGGCATCTAACCCACCCCCTTGCTACCCTTTCGACACTGACTTATCGTTTCACCAGCTTCACCGGGCCAAGGTTGTCCCCTTAATTGCAAAATCAAGAATTAAGAAAAAGGACAACGGGTAATGGCACTCTCATCGAACTATCCCGCAGCGCAGGGTCTCTATGATCCTGCAAACGAACATGATGCTTGCGGCGTTGCGATGGTTGCCACCCTTAATAAAATTGCAACACATGAAATTGTAGAGAAAGCACTTACTGCACTTCGCAATCTTGAACACCGTGGAGCATCAGGTGCTGAACCTGATTCAGGCGATGGTGCAGGAATCCTTATTCGCGTTCCCCACGCTTTTTATCAAGCCGAAGCAGGGTTTGAATTACCCGCAGAGGGCTCCTATGCAACGGGTATTGCATTTATTGCCCAAGGCGTGAGCGCCAGCGCAGAGATTGCAAAGATTGCAACAGAGGAAGGGCTCACAGTTCTTGGATGGCGCGATCTTCCAGTGAACTCAAAATCTCTTGGTAAGACTGCGCTCTCCGTCATGCCACAGTTCAAGCAACTCTTCGTAGCAGGAGTAAAGAAAGAATCTGGAATTGCACTTGATCGTCTTGCCTTTGCACTGCGTAAGCGTGCTGAGCATTCACTTGATCTCTACTTCGCATCTCTTTCTTCCCAGACAATTGTCTATAAGGGAATGCTCACAACAGGTCAGTTAGAAGAATTCTTCCCTGATTTGAGTGATGAGCGCGTTGTCTCACCACTTGCACTCGTGCACTCACGATTCTCAACGAACACATTCCCGTCATGGCCACTTGCTCACCCGTATCGATTTATCGCTCACAACGGTGAGATTAATACGGTTAAGGGAAACCGTAACTGGATGCGTGCTCGTGAATCACTTCTTGAAAGTGATGTTATCGGAGGAGACCTAAAGCGCCTCTTCCCGATTGTTGAAATGTCTGGTTCTGACTCTGCATCCTTTGATGAAGTTCTTGAACTTCTCTATCTCGGTGGACGTTCGCTGCCACATGCAGTGTTGATGATGATTCCTGAAGCATGGGAGAACCATGCAACGATGTCACAGAAGCGTCGTGACTTTTATGCATTCCACGCATCTCTTATGGAGCCATGGGATGGTCCTGCCTGTGTGACATTTACTGATGGCCATCAAGTAGGCGCCGTTCTTGATCGCAATGGACTTCGTCCTTCACGTTTTTGGGTGACAGATGATGGCATTGTCATTCTTGCTTCTGAAGTCGGTGTGCTTGATGTGCCTGCTGAAAAGATTGTTCGAAAAGGAAGACTGCAACCAGGAAAGATGTTCCTTGTTGATATCGAAGCAGGACGCATTATTGAAGATGATGAGATCAAGGATTCTCTTGCCGATGCTGCGCCTTATGGGACTTGGCTTAAAGATGGAATGATCAAACTCTCTGATCTTCCTTCTCGTGAGCACATTGTCTATCCACACAAATCTGTGATGCGTCGCCAGAAGGCTTTTGGTTACACAGAAGAAGAAATCAAAATCATTGTGACTCCTATGGCAAAAGGCGGGGGAGAAGCGCTCGGTTCTATGGGAACCGATACTCCTATTGCAGCTCTCTCAGGTAAACCACGTCTGCTCTTTGACTACTTCTCACAACTCTTTGCACAAGTAACAAACCCACCACTGGATGCAATTCGTGAAGAGCTTGTTACAAGCCTCGGTGGATCTCTTGGTCCAGAGCACAACTTGCTTGATCCTGGTCCTGAATCCTGTAAGCAGATTTCACTTGCATTCCCAGTTATTGACAACGATGAGCTTGCAAAGATTATTCACGTCAATGCCGATGATGATTATCCAGAACTTGAGGCACATGTTGTCCGTGGACTCTTCCCTGTCACAGGTGATGGAAACACACTACGTGCTCGCCTTGAAGAGATTAAGCGCGAAGTCTCTGATGCAATTACGAATGGTGCACACATCATTGTTCTCTCTGACCGTGATGGTGATGCAGAAGATTGCCCAATTCCTTCCCTTTTGCTTACAGCAGCTGTTCACCAGCACCTCATACGTGAGAAGACTCGTACGAAGGTCGGCCTTGTTGTTGAGGCAGGCGATGTTCGCGAAGTTCACCATGTTGCACTCCTTATTGGTTATGGCGCAGCAGCAGTGAATCCTTACCTCGTTATGGAAACTGCGGAAGATCTCGTTAACCAAGGCGTCATTACAGGAATTGCTCCTGAGAAAGCTGTCCGCAACGTCATTAAGGCTCTCGGTAAGGGAGTTCTTAAGGTGATGTCAAAGATGGGCATTTCAACCATTGCTTCCTATACAGGCGCTCAAGTCTTTGAAGCGATCGGTATTGCTCAAGATGTTGTCGACGAATTCTTTGTGGGAACAACATCGCGTCTTGGCGGCGTTGACCTTGATGTCATTGCTGAAGAGACAATCAAGCGCCATCACTTTGCATACCCTGTTGGTGGCGAAATTCCTGGCGCAAAGCGTCTAGCTGTTGGCGGCGAATACCAATGGCGCCGCGATGGAGAACCCCACCTTTTCAACCCTGAAACAGTCTTTGCGCTGCAGCATTCAACGCGCACTAAGCGTTATGACATCTTTAAGCGCTACACCGACTTGGTCAACGATCAGAGCAAGACCCTGATGACTCTTCGCGGTCTCTTCCAATTTAAGGAAGGCGAACGCGCTGCTATCTCTATCGATGAAGTCGAGCCAATTTCTGAGATTGTGAAGCGCTTCTCAACAGGTGCGATGTCATATGGTTCTGTCTCACAAGAAGTGCACGAGACTCTTGCAATTGCCATGAACCGATTGGGCGCAAAGTCCAACACCGGTGAAGGTGGAGAAGATGAATCTCGTTATCTCCCGATGGCAAATGGTGATTCAAAGAAGAGTGCGATCAAGCAGGTTGCATCAGGTCGCTTTGGAGTCACGAGCAATTACCTTATTAATGCAACTGATATTCAGATCAAGATTGCACAAGGAGCTAAGCCAGGAGAAGGCGGGCAACTTCCTGGATACAAGGTCTATCCATGGATTGCAAAGGCTCGTTTCTCAACACCAGGTGTGGGTCTTATTTCACCACCTCCTCACCACGATATTTACTCGATTGAGGATCTTGCGCAGCTCATTCACGATCTCAAGAATGCAAATAAGGATGCTCGTGTTCACGTCAAACTTGTTGCAGAAGTGGGCGTTGGAACAGTTGCTGCCGGTGTCTCTAAGGCACATGCTGATGTCGTTCTGATCTCTGGCCACGATGGTGGAACAGGTGCATCACCATTGACTTCACTTAAGCATGCTGGAGCACCATGGGAGCTGGGTCTTGCAGAGACTCAACAGACATTGTTGTTGAACAACTTGCGCGATCGCATTGTGGTTCAGGCAGATGGCCAGCTCAAGACGGGTCGCGATGTTGTTATTGCAGCACTTCTTGGTGCTGAGGAATATGGTTTTGCAACTGCGCCGCTAGTTGTCTCAGGCTGCATCATGATGCGCGTCTGTCACTTGGATACATGTCCCGTGGGTGTTGCAACGCAGAATCCAGAGCTACGTAAGAACTTCACTGGAAAACCAGAGTTTGTTGAAACATTCTTTGAATATATTGCAGAAGAGGTTCGTGAAATCCTGGCTTCCCTTGGACTCCTTGAGGCAATTGGCCATGTTGAATATCTCGATACTCGCGATGCTGTCAATCACTGGAAGGCAAGCGGACTAGATCTCTCACCTTTGCTTGTGCGCCCAGATGTAGATTCACCTTTGCATAACACCACACAGCAGGATCACGGTCTTACTGCCGCTCTTGATAACACGCTGATCGAACTTTCTAAGGCAGCGCTCGATAAGAAGGAAGCTGTTCGTATCGATCTTCCTGTTCGCAACGTCAACCGCACAGTCGGAACGATGTTGGGAGCAGAAGTAACTCGTCGCTATGGCGCAGAAGGACTTCCTGCTGGAACTATTGATGTGACTCTTCATGGATCTGCTGGGCAATCACTCGGTGCATTCTTGCCACAGGGTGTAACTATCCGCCTCTACGGGGACTCTAATGATTATGTCGGTAAGGGAATCTCAGG
Source organism: Candidatus Planktophila sp. (assembly GCA_044353885.1). Taxonomy (GTDB): domain Bacteria; phylum Actinomycetota; class Actinomycetes; order Nanopelagicales; family Nanopelagicaceae; genus Planktophila. The sequence continues at coordinate 6,653 of JBILBC010000023.1, forward strand.
CGGGCGTGTAGTTCTTCGCCCTGATGAGAAGGCAACATTTAAGTCAGAGCTGAATGTGATCGCTGGAAACGTTATCGGTTACGGCGCAACATCAGGAGATATCTTTATTCGCGGACTTGCAGGAGAGCGCTTCTGTGTTCGCAACTCTGGTGCAATTGCAGTCGTTGAAGGTGTGGGCGATCACGCTCTTGAATATATGACTGGTGGAACCGTTGTCATTCTCGGATCAACAGGTCGCAACATTGCAGCGGGTATGTCTGGCGGACGAGCATTTGTTCTTGATCTCAACTCTGCTGTTGTGAACACTGAGATGGTGGATATTTTGGCAGTTCCAGCAGATCAGCGTGAGAATCTCAAAGCGATTATCTCTTCATTCCATGTTGAGACTGGTTCAGAGATTGCAGCAGTACTGCTTGCAGATTGGGATAATGAGATTTCTCGATTCTCACTGATCATGCCTCGTGATTACGCAAAGGTTCTTGCCGCTATTGAGCGAGCAACTAAAGAAGGCCTACCAATGGATGAATACATCATGGAGGTGGCAGCAAATGGCTGATCCAAAGGGCTTTATGACGACACCGCGAGAGACTCCTAAGCGACGTCCTGTTGATGTGCGCATTCAAGATTGGCGCGAAGTCTATGAACCTCAATCAATGGAACACTTGCAGAAGCAAGCTGGTCGTTGCATGGATTGCGGTATTCCCTTCTGTCATAGCGGATGCCCACTGGGCAATCTCATTCCTGAATGGAATGACCTCATGTATCGAGGCGATACGAATGAAGCGATTGACCGCCTTCATGCAACAAATAACTTCCCTGAATTTACTGGCCGACTATGTCCTGCTCCATGTGAGACTGCATGTGTTGTAGGAATCAACCGCGATGCGGTCACTATTAAGCAGATTGAACTTCGCACTATTGAAGAGGCATTTGATGCTAACAATGTGAAGCCACTTGCTCCAGATCGTTTATCCGGTAAGACAGTTGCTGTTATTGGATCAGGGCCTGCAGGACTTGCAGCTGCGCAGCAGTTAACACGTGCTGGACACACAGTTGCTGTCTATGAGCGCGCTGAAAAGATTGGCGGACTTCTTCGCTACGGAATTCCTGAATTTAAGATGGAGAAACACATCGTTGATCGTCGCCTTGCTCAGATGGAGCAAGAGGGAACTCGTTTTCGTCCAGGTGTGAATGTGGGCGTTGAACTCACAGGTTCTGATCTTCGCGCTAAGTACGATGCGGTAGTTCTTGCAATGGGTGCAACACAATGGCGCGAGCTACCAATTCCTGGCCGCGAGAATATTGGCGTCTATCAAGCGATGGAGTTCTTGCCGTGGGGTAATAAGCAAGCTCTCGGTGAGATAGAAGTTCCACCTATCAACGTTGCAGGCAAGCACGTCATCATCCTTGGTGGTGGAGATACTGGAGCAGATTGCCTTGGTACATCTGTGCGCCAAGGGGCTGCAAGTGTCACTCAACTTGAAATCATGCCTCGTCCAACGGATGAGCGTCCATCATCACAACCATGGCCAACATATCCAATGATTTATCGCGTCTCTAGTGCACACGAAGAACTTGATAACCGCATGTTCTCGGTCAGCACACAAGAATTTGTAGGCGATGGAAAAGGAAATCTTAAAGCTCTGAAGATTGTTGAAACTCAATTTAATAATGGAAAGTTCGAACCAGTTCCTGGAACTGAGAAAGAACTTCCAGCTGATTTCGTCTTCCTTGCAATGGGCTTTACAGGTGCTGAAAAATCTGCACTTATTAGCCAACTCGAGGTAGAACTCGATGATCGCGGCAACATCAAACGTGACGAGAACTTCCAGAGCACTGAAGAGGGAATCTTCGTTGCAGGCGATGTCGGCCGTGGACAATCTCTGATTGTCTGGGCAATTGCCGAAGGTCGCTCTGCAGCAGCTGCTGTGGATAGATATTTATCAGGGGAGACCCAACTACATTCACCGATCGAGCCAACAACTCGTTCGCTCATGGTGTGAGATACATCGATTCCAAACTCGCAAGTACACATCAACCAGAGATAAGGTAGTTCTATGCGTCGCGCCAAAATTGTTTGCACTATGGGTCCAGCTGTTGAATCTCCAGAGAAGGTCAAGGAGCTCATTGCAGCGGGTATGAATATGGCGCGCCTGAATCTCTCGCATGGTGGGTATGAAGAGCACCAAGCTCGCCTCGATGGCGTCAGAGCTGCTGCAAAGGCTGCGGGTAAAGCTGTTGCAATTCTTGTAGATCTTCAAGGGCCAAAGATTCGTCTTGGTCGCTTTGAGAATGGTCCTCACGATCTCGTGCGTGGAGATATCTTCACTATTACAACCGATGAAATCTCTGGCACCAAAGAGCGCGTTGGCACCACATATATGGGTCTTCCAGGAGATTGCAAAGCTGGAGATCGCATTCTTATCGATGATGGAAAAGTTACCGTTGAAGTCATTGAAGTAAAAGGCAACGATGTCATCACCAAGTGCATCCAGCCAGGTGCGGTGAGCAACAACAAGGGAATTAACCTTCCAGGTGTTGCTGTCTCAGTTCCTGCGATGTCTAAGAAAGATGAAGATGATCTTCGTTGGGGGTTGCGTGCAGGCGCTGATTTCATCGCCCTCTCATTCGTGCGAAATGCCGCAGATGTGAAAGATGTTCACGTCATTATGGATGAGGTGGGAATTCGCGTTCCCGTCATTGCAAAGATTGAAAAACCTCAAGCTGTTGAAAACCTAGTTGAGATCGTCGCTGCCTTCGATGGCATCATGGTCGCTCGCGGTGATCTCGGAGTTGAGTTGCCGATTGAAGATGTTCCGATGGTGCAAAAGCGCTGTATTGAACTCTCTCGCGATGCAGCAAAGCCCGTCATTGTTGCAACACAGATGCTTGATTCCATGATCACCAATTCATCACCTACCCGCGCTGAAGCAACGGATTGCGCCAATGCTGTTCTTGATGGCGCCGATGCACTCATGCTCTCTGGTGAGACATCAGTAGGAGAGTTTGCTATTCAGGCGGTAGAGACAATGGCTCGCATCATTGAGCGCACAGAAGAGCTTGGCCTTGATCGCATTCGTCCCCTGATGACTAATCCACGCACTAAAGGTGGAGCAATCACTAAGGCTGCAGCTGAAGTAGGCCTTATTGTCGGAGCGAAGTTCCTTGTTACCTTCACACAATCTGGTGATTCAGCTCGACGTATTTCTCGCTTGCGTTCACCTATTCCTATCCTTGCAATCACTCCTGAAGAGGGCACCTATAACCGCTTAGCTCTCTCATGGGGAGTCACGCCGTCGATAACACCGATGGTCAAGCACACAGATGAAATGGTGTTGCAGGCCGACAAGATGCTTATTGAAGGCAAGCGCGCAGAGATTGGTGAACTCGTGATGATTGTTGCTGGCTCACCTCCTGGAATTCCTGGCTCAACCAATGCGATGCGCGTTCACAAGGTTGGCGATGCCGTTAATGGCGTCGTTGCTGCATACCGTTAATCCACAGCCTCTCTCGTTTCGCCTAACTGCTCTCTTCTAATACGATAGGGGAGTACGCCTCGGTACTCCAACGGTAGAGAGGGCAGTCTCAAACACTGCATAGTGTCGGTTCGAATCCGACTCGAGGCACATGAGCAAAGAATCCACGCAGAGCGCACCTGTGCGCATTTTGGTTGCTGAGGATGAAGCGCTGATCCGTATGGACCTTGTTGAGATGTTGCAAGAAGCCGGATATGACGTTGTTGCACAGGCCACCAATGGTGAAGAAGCAATTGCACTTGCAACTGAGCATCAACCAGATTTAGCAATCCTTGATGTGAAGATGCCTGTGCTGGATGGAATCTCTGCAGCTGAAAAAATCATCTCCATTGCTCCAGTTCTGATGCTGACCGCCTTTAGTCAGAAAGAACTCATCGACCGAGCACGTGATGCAGGTGTCATGGCATATGTCGTCAAGCCATTTACTATCGGAGATTTAGTACCTGCAATTGAAATTGCAATAAGCCGCCATACGCAGATGAAATCACTTGCCGAAGAAGTTGCAGATTTGCATGAACGCCTTGAGACTCGCAAAATGATTGATCGAGCCAAGGGCATCTTGATGAAGGCGCTCAATCTCTCAGAGCCTGAAGCATTTTCATGGATTCAAAGGGCTGCTATGGACCGCCGCCTGACGATGAAAGAGGTCGCAAATGCAGTCATTTCCCCTGAGGCCGCCCTGGATAAGTAGCTCGTCCTGGCATACCTGATGCCACAGGAATATCACCCAATATCGTGATGAAAAAGTAACCTCCCGCACGGGGATTTCGGGCAATTACGTCTTGTCTCAACTAGGGGTTGAGCATTACTCTTCTCACCTCCCTGTCCCGGGACACAAGCATGAAAAAACAGGAAGGCAATAAATGAACAAGAAGCTCATTAGCGGTCTTGCTATTGCTGCTGCTACAACTCTCGCCCTTGGCGTAGTTGCAACAGCTCCAGCATCAGCAGCACCAAAGAAGAATGTAACACTTGCATTCCAGGGTCCACTAACAGGTCCTGATGCACAGCTCGGTCAGGATCAATTCCCTGGCGCAGAGTGGGCAATTGCGCTTTACAACGCAAAGAACCCAGCAGTAAAGATCACACTTATCAAGGCTGACTCACAGTGCGACGGAACAGTTGCTGCAAACATCGCTCCTGGTGTTGCTGCTAACAAGGCAGTTATCGGCGTTATCGGAACATCATGTTCTGGTGAAGCACGTAACTCATTCCCTGCATACAAGGCTGCAGGCCTCACAATGGTTGCACCTTCAGCATCAGCTGTATCACTTACAGATCCAAAGGCTCCAGACCGTGGATTCCCAATCTTCCACCGCGTTGTAGCTCACGATGGTTTCCAGGCACCAGCTTTAGTTCGCTATGCAACTAAGGGTGTCTCATCACCAAAGATCTACCTCGTTGATGACCAGACCACATACGGTGCAGGTCTCATCAAGTACGCAATGGCTCCAGCTAAGAAGATCGGTGTTGCAGGTACAGATTCAGTTCCACGCGGAACTGCTGACTGGACTTCAGTTGCATCAAAGGTCAAGGCTTCAGGCGCTAACGTTGTTATCTACGGTGGTTACACAGTAGAAGCAGCGAAGTTCTTCAAGGCTCTTCGCGATGGTGGATACACAGGCGTTCTTGCAGCTGGAGATGGTGTTAACACATCAGACTTCCCAGATCTAGCAGGTAAGGCAGCTGACGGCGTTCGCCTCACAGCAGCAGATGTTCCTTTCGACTCACTTCTAACTGCAGCAGAACTTGCTTCATTCCAGAAGATCACAGGCGTAAAGGTTCCTGGTCTCTACTCAGCAACTGCATACAACGCAGCACAGGTGTTCATCACTTGTATCGAACAGGGCAAGCTAACTCGCCCAGCGATTCAGCTATGCGTTAACAGCCAGACCTTCAAGGGTGCAGGCGGATCATCAATCAAGTTCAACCGTTATGGAGACATCATCGGTGGAGCTGACGTGGGTGGTTACCTCGTAAAGAACGGAAAGATCGTCTACGACGCAATTGCTTAATAAGCACTGCATCTAGTAACACTTTCAATATGTAGTAGGGAGTGGCCATCTTCGCAATACACTGCGGAGGTGGCCACTCCTCATAACACTCTTAGCACCTTCATAGATCGGTAGATATGAACTTTTCAGTCATAACGACCCAGTTCTGGTCCCTAGTTCTTCAAGGACTTGCCCTCGGTCTTATTTATTCACTTGTCGCACTCGGATACACCATGGTGTACGGAGTATTGCGACTCATTAACTTTGCTAACTCAGAAGTATTTATGCTCGGAACATTTGCTGTTCTCTGGGTAGAAATTACTCTCCTTGGCCATCCAATCAATGCTGAACCGCTGCAAGGTTTTGAGTTGGTCTACACACTTGTGATTGCACTCGTCGGTTCGATGATTGCTTGCGCTGTCTTAGCCGTTCTTGTTGAACTCGTCGCCTATCGACGACTCCGAGCACGTGGTGCTAATCGACTTGCCTCACTTATCTCAGCAATTGGCGTATCTATCTTTCTTCTTGAAGGTATGCGCATGTACACAAAGTCTCGTCCATCATCTGCTCCTCGCTTGCTCGAGAAGTGGTCTTTTGGCGAAGTTGCAGGTGCAAACTTTCGTATCGACACAATGCTTGCAATCGTTGCGCCAATCATTATCTTCGTAATTCTTGATCAATTCGTTAACCGATCACGTCTTGGTAAAGCAATCCGTGCAGTTTCAATGTCAGAAGATAATGCGAAGTTGATGGGAATCAACATCAACCGAGTTATCTCTATGACATTTCTTATCGGTGGACTCACCACCGGTGCAGCTGCTTTCCTCTATACAACAGTCTATGAAAATACAGTCTTTAACGTGGGCTTCAATATGGGTATCGCAGCCTTTACTGCAGCGGTACTTGGTGGAATCGGAAACCTTCGAGGAGCTTTCTACGGCGGTCTTGCACTCGGAATGATGGAGCAGTTTGCTTCAGCAATTCTCGGTTCACAGTGGAAGGCAGTAACAGTCTTTGTTGTCCTAGTTCTTATCCTTCTCTTTAAACCGAATGGCCTCTTTGGTGAGGCAGTACAGCAGACGAGGACATGATGAATACACTCCGAAACTTCAATCTTCGCGATAAAGGTGCCGAAGTCTGGGCAAGCTGGAACCGTCCAGTGCGTACAGTTTTTGTTCTTGCGATGATTACCATCGTCGGCCTGATTCCATTTGCTGCATCATGGGGTCCTACAAGCTTCCTCAATACACCGATTACTTCATTCCAGAACGTGCTGGTCTATCCAGTTGGAATGTTTGTACTCATGGCCCTTGGCCTCAATATCGTGGTGGGAAAGTCGGGGCTACTCGACCTTGGATATGTTGCCTTCTTTGCAATCGGAGCGTATTCACAAGCAATTCTCTCCACTCTCTTTGGGTGGAACACATGGGAGATTCTTCCATTCGGAATTCTCTTCGCGATGATTTCAGGTGTGATTCTTGGTCTTCCAGCGCTTCGTCTTCGTGGAGATTATTTGGCGATTATCACTCTAGGTTTTGGTGAAATCGTTCGCATCGTTGCGCTCAACCTCTCTGTGACAGGTGGACCTAACGGAATTGCAGGTATTCCAAACCCTCCAACAATCTTTGGTTTTGAATTCAACCTCATGTATCCACAGCACTTCTTCTGGCTCGTCTTTGCCATGATCTTGCTCGTTATCTGGATGATTCGCCGTTTCACGGTGCGCCGACCAGGTCGTGCGTGGGAAGCAATTCGCCAGGATGAAGACGTTGCAGCTCTCATGGGCGTTAACACCTTGATCTACAAGCTCTGGTCATTTGTGATCGGTGCTGCAGTCGGTGGAGCAGCTGGAGTTCTCTATGCATCAAAGGTCATGGTGATCTCACCAGATATGTTTAAGTTTGAAGTTTCAATCTTGATCCTTGCCTGCGTAGTCTTCGGAGGAATTGGAAATATCTGGGGAGTCGTTCTTGGCGCTTCGGTACTTGCCTACCTTCCAGAGCGTATTCGCTTCATCTCTGATGCACGCCAGGTGATCTTCGGACTCGTTCTCATCTTGATGATGAACCTGCGTCCAGATGGATTACTTCCACGAAAGAAACGCGAAAAGATTTCAGAGAAGAGGTCAATGTAATGTCTGAGAAACTTCTCGAACTTAAGAATGCGACCATTAAATTCGGTGGTGTTACAGCCCTGAATGAAGTTAACTTCCATGTTAACAAGGGCGAAATCTGCGCACTGATTGGTCCAAACGGTGCCGGAAAGACAACAGTCTTTAACGTGGTGACCGGTGTCTATCCGATTACATCTGGTCAAATCACATTTAAGGGCCAGGATCTTTCAGGTCTTAAGCGCCATCAAGTGACGAAGGCAGGACTTGCTCGCACCTTCCAGAACGTTCGTCTCTTTGGAGATATGACTGCTCTTGAGAATGTTCTCACAGCAACCGATGTTCATAAGAAGACCGGACTCTTGCGCGCTTTGATTGGTTCGCCTCTCAATCGTCGTGAAGAGAAGGAGAGCAAAGAGCGCGCATACGAGCTCTTAACTCTCATGGGCATTGATCACCGCGCCGATCAACTCGCGAAGAATCTTCCCTATGGAGATCAGCGACGACTTGAGATTGCTCGCGCTCTAGGAACAGAGCCAGAGCTATTACTGCTTGATGAACCAGCTGCAGGATTTAACCCTGCGGAGAAGGTCGCGCTTGCAAACCTGATTAAGAAGATTCGCGATAGGGGATACACAGTTCTTCTCATTGAGCACGATATGTCGCTCATCATGGGAATCTCTGACCGTGTTGCAGTTCTCGACTTTGGTTCAAAGATTGCAGATGATCTTCCATCAGTAGTTCAAAATGACCCTCGTGTTATCGAGGCTTACCTAGGAGTGCCAGCAGATGCGTCTTGAAATTAAAGATCTTCGTGTTCACTACGGCAAGATTGAAGCCATCAAAGGCGTATCAGTTGTTGTAAACCAAGGTGAAATTGTCACTCTTATTGGCGCAAACGGTGCGGGTAAGACAACAATTCTTAAGACAATCTCTGGCCTTCGCAATGTCACCAGTGGTTCGATTACTTTCGACGGT
>JBILBC010000010.1:0-26617 GCA_044353885.1 Candidatus Planktophila sp.
CCCTGGTATGACAGTTCTTGAGAATCTTGAGATGGGTAAGTTCAACCGTAAAAATCGTAAGGCAGAGATGGATGAAGATCTTGATCGCATCTACACCCTATTCCCACGATTGAAAGAGCGCACATCGCAAGCCGGTGGAACTCTCTCTGGTGGAGAACAGCAGATGCTTGCAATGGGTCGCGCACTCATGGCACGTCCTAAAGTCTTACTCCTTGATGAGCCTTCCATGGGTCTTGCACCACAGATGATTGCAAATATCTTCCGCATCGTCACTGAGATCAATAAGCAGGGCGTAACAATTCTCTTGGTAGAGCAGAATGCACAGCAAGCGCTACAGCGCGCACACCGTGCCTATATTCTCGAAACTGGAAATGTTACAAAGGAAGCAGCGGCTTCTGACCTACTTAATGATCCAGCTGTCCGTGAGGCATACCTTGGAACAGGTGCCCATTAAGTATTGATTACTCCTTATTTAAAATGAGGCAGGTTATGCGAGCTGTACAAGTTCGCTGACCTGCCTCGTTTGTTATCACAATCTCATAGACGCAGAGCGTGCGACCCAGTGAGACAGGAGTAGCAACAGCGGTCACATATCCGCTCGATGTTGATTTATGGTGAGTTGCGTTGATATCTACGCCAACAACTTTGCGGTCAGGGCCAGCATGTAATTGAGTACCGATAGAGCCGAGTGACTCAGCGAGAACAACATTGGCTCCGCCGTGGAGGATGCCGATAGGTTGAGTATTTCCCTCAACAGGCATACGCGCCACCAAACGTTGCGGTGAGACTTCGAGCATTTCGATACCCATCTTGATATCGAGAGCGCCCTGTCCGCGTTCTTTGATGATTGCTAAGTAATCAGGTTCAGTCATAGTTGCAGAGTTTATATCTATGATGAGCGCCATGGCTACGAAGAGACTACTGCTTATCGATGGCCATTCCATGGCATATCGAGCTTTCTTCGCACTTCCTGCTGAGAACTTCACAACGGCGCAAGGCCAGCACACCAATGCCATTTATGGCTTTGCCACGATGCTGATCTCCCTCTTAAAAGATGAGAAGCCGACCCATGTTGCTGTGGCATTTGATGTCTCGCGAAAGACTTTTCGTTCTGAAATCTTTCCAGAATATAAGGCCAACCGAGCGAAGACTCCTGATGAATTTCGCTCGCAGATGTCATATCTGCATGAGCTGGTTAAGGGATTTGGAATTAACCAATTTGAGATTGAAGGCTTTGAGGCAGATGACATCATTGCAACCATTACAAAGCGCGCCGAGAAGGAAGGCGCAGAAGTTCTCATCTGTACGGGCGATCGCGATAGCTTTCAGTTAGTTACGAAGCAGACAACTGTTCTCTATCCCAAGCGTGGCGTCTCTGAGATGGCTCGCATGACACCAGATGCTGTCCAAGAAAAATATGGAATGTCACCTGAGCAGTATCCGGATTTTGCTGCCCTTCGAGGAGATCCAAGCGATAACTTGCCATCTATTCCAGGAGTGGGAGAAAAGACTGCCGCTAAGTGGGTTGTTGAATATGGCTCACTGGTGCAGCTACTTTCACAATCAGAGAAGGTCGCCGGAAAGGTTGGCGAATCTCTTCGTGCCAATCTCGATAATGTGAAGCGTAACCGCGAACTTACTCAGCTGCTGCATGATGTGCCCCTGGATTTCACCATTGACGCTCTTGCCTGGAGTGGAGTGACTGAATCAGATTTGACCGCGCTCTTTGAACAACTTGAATTTCGTACACTCAAAGATCGCTTAAAAGTTATTTCCGCAGGTGGCGCAGAGACTCCTGAGAAGAAGGCGACACAAACAGCAGGGCCTGAGTTCTCACTCTTTGGTTCAGATATTGATTCATCTGTTCTTACATCAGATGAGGTGTCAAGCAAGATTGCGGCCCATAGTGGAGCGATTTCCATTGCCTATGAACTCGTAGATGATCGACTGCATCGCTATGCCGTAGCTCTTGATAAGAAGACAGCATTTCTCGTTCACTCATCAGAGATGGGGGAGTGGGCAACAAATGCTGCTGTTGAAAAGATTGCCCACGATGCAAAGTCTGTGGCTCGCGATAATGGGCTCTCTGGCATTGCATTTGATACATCCCTTGCCGCATATTTGGTAAACCCTGGAGTTCGCTCGCAAGAGGTGAAGGATCTCTTGGAACGTTGGGGAGATGGAAGTCAGATTGATGAATCCTCACCCGAGCAGACTTTGCTCACCACTGCATGCGCACTCTTTGGTCTGCGGGAATCTCTGACTAAGGAACTGAGTGATCGCAGCCTTACAAAGCTCTATCAAGAACTTGAACTTCCGATAGCTGAGTTATTGGCGCTGATGGAGAGCCGTGGCATTGCAGTTGATAAGAAGGGCCTTGAAACACTGGCCACATTCTTCGATGGCGAAGTGGCGCGAGAGACCAAGGTTGCTCATGATGCTGCAGGACATGAATTTAATGTGGGCTCACCTAAGCAACTGCAAGTGGTTCTCTTTGATGAGCTGGGGCTACCAAAGACGAAGAAGATTAAGACTGGCTTTACAACCGATGCTGATGCTCTCACTTGGCTCTTTGAAAAGACTTCGCATCCTTTGCTTGCAGCGCTACTGCGCATTCGTGAGACAAAGAAGCTTGCAACAACTATTGAAGGTTTACTGGTTGAGATTCAGAAAGATAAGAGGATTCATACTCATTTTGCACAGACCGTTGCAGCAACCGGGCGTCTTTCATCAGTTGGACCCAACTTGCAGAATATTCCTGTGCGCACCGAGGAAGGTCGCAAGATCCGTGGTTGCTTTATTGCAGGCAGCGGTTATGACGCTCTTCTTACAGCCGATTACAGTCAGATTGAAATGCGTATCATGGCTCACCTTTCTAATGATGAGCACCTACTCAATGCATTTGAGTCAGGAGAAGATCTTCACGCAACTGTTGCTGCAGAAGTCTTTGGCGTGAAGGCATCTGATGTTGATCCTGAGATGCGCCGTCAGATTAAGGCGATGTCATATGGACTTGCCTATGGCCTGAGCTCTTATGGACTTGCTGCGCAGCTGGATCTATCACCGCCTGCAGCGCAAGATTTGATGGATAGATACTTCGAACGCTTCGGTGGAATTCGCGACTACCTCAAGACTGTCGTCGATGATGCTCGCAAAGTTGGTTATACAGAGACAGTCATGGGGCGCAGACGATATCTACCGGATCTCATGCACGATAACCGCCAGCGCCGAGAAGTCGCAGAGCGCATGGCGCTTAATGCTCCAATTCAAGGATCTGCAGCCGACATCATTAAGCAGGCGATGCTCAATGTTCAAGGAGCTCTCGTTGCTGGAAAGTATGAGTCACGCTTGTTATTGCAAGTTCACGATGAACTGATCTTGGAAGTTAAAACCGCGGAGATTGATGCAGTCTCTGAACTCGTTCGCGTGCAGATGGGTAAGGCTTATCCATTACGTGCACCGCTGGATGTTTCAGTCGGTGTTGGAAAGAGCTGGAACGAAGCCGCCCACTAAGTAGTTGTGGGGGAGTTATCTTTCATCGCTTCGAGATCTTCCTCTTCAGTTGGAATTCGATCGGCTGCAAGAAGGCGAGTATTTCCAATACGCAGGATGATGTAGCCGATTCCTATACATACGGTTGTAATACTGAGAGCAATTGTTGGTGATAGGTGTTCTGAGATGAAGCCACCTGCCATAGAACCGATAGACATCAACGTTCCCTCTACGGTCCAGAGCCAACCCATCATTGCAGTCGGTGAACCTTGCGGACGTATCGCCTCCATGACTTCCCAATAGAAGACCATGATTGCTCCACCAAGTAAACCGAGAAGCGCAGCGGCAATAATCATGGACCATCCTGGATACGACAAAGCCATTGGGATAGATGCGAAGAACCATATTCCGTAGGTACGGCGCATTGCTCGAAGTGAAGATGTTCGCTTAGAAACAAGACCAGCTAGTAAGCCACCGAGAATATTTGCAAGACCCATAGCGGTAAAGATCCAGGCAGTTAGGTAAGGCACTTTCTCGATTGTGGTGAATGCAGGAACTGCAACATCAAATACGCCCCAACCAAATCCAAGGAAGCAGCCCTCAATCATCAACAAGCGAAGCGGTTTATGTTTCCACAAGGGAAGATAGTCAGCTGATTTTTTCTCCGGAATCCAGCTACGAGAAACTTTCGTCAGAGCCAACGCGCCTCCACCAAGGAGCATGAGGGCGCCACAGATATTGAGCGGAAGTGAAGGGCGAGATGAGAGCGCGAGAGATGTTGCGATTACAGGACCGATTACTCCGGCTGTACTCATGATCGCGGTATCCATCGCATAAGCGGTGCGAAGGTAACCATCAGGAACAATTATTTTCCAGAGAGGTCGAACAGATAAGTTAATTGGAGGAGCGCTTAGCCCCATCACAAAAGCAAGAGTGAGCATCATTGCTTTGGAATCCATCGCATTAAGTGCAAATGCCATTCCTGCATACCCCGGGACCATGATGCGAAGCGGCCAAGTCTGACCGTACTTATCCATAATCGAACCGCGAATTCCGGCAGTTAAAGCACCAGCTGCTGCATTGAGTCCAATAGCTAAACCGGCAAAGGAAATAGAATCCGTTGCCTGCTCCACTTTGAAAAAGATAGAGAGACCGACCATTCCGTAGGCGATTCGGGCTGGAAAACAGGCAATCGTTAAGACCCAGACATTCGGGATTCGGAATAATTCGGCATATCGCTTCATCGTCTGGCAATCCTATGTGCAGTCCTTCATATCTATGCGGGGATTTGCCTGTAAATCACCCCCACCCATACTCTTAGCCTCCCGATTCACAAGAAACGGGAAAAATTTAATAGTCCTATCCCTACTACTTTCTATCCCTACGGAGCATCTTGACTACACAAATTGCAATAAATGACATTGGATCAGCGGAAGATTTTCTAGCCGCAATTGAAGGAACAATCAGAAATTTCAGTGACGGAGACCTCGTCATTGGCACAGTCGTTCAAATTGATCGCGAAGAAGTACTCCTTGACGTTGGTTACAAGACTGAAGGCGTAATTCCATCACGCGAACTCTCTATCCGCCACGATGCAGATCCAAATGACATCGTTAAGGTTGGAGATAAAGTTGAAGCACTGGTTCTTCAGAAGGAAGATAAAGAAGGCCGCTTGATTCTCTCTAAGAAGCGTGCTCAGTATGAGCGTGCATGGGGCGAAATCGAAGGCAAGAAGGAACGCGATGAAGTTGTCATCGGAACAGTTATTGAAGTTGTTAAGGGCGGACTTATCGTCGACATCGGATTGCGTGGCTTCTTGCCAGCATCTCTCGTTGAAATGCGTCGCGTTCGTGACCTCACCCCTTACATCGGTAAGCAGGTTGAGGCTCGCATCATCGAGCTCGATAAGAATCGCAACAATGTTGTGCTTTCACGTCGCGCATTCCTTGAGCAGACACAGTCACAGTCACGCACTGAATTCCTAAACCAGCTTCAAAAGGGCCAGGTTCGCTCAGGCGTTATCTCATCAATCGTTAACTTCGGTGCATTCGTTGACCTTGGTGGCGTTGATGGTCTCGTTCACGTTTCAGAGCTTTCATGGAAGCACATCGATCACCCAGGTGAAGTTGTTGAAGTTGGCGATGAAGTAACCGTTGAAGTTCTCGAAGTTGATTTCGAGCGCGAGCGTGTTTCACTCTCACTCAAGGCAACACAGGAAGATCCATGGCAGGCATTTGCTCGCACTCACACAATTAACACTGTTGTGCCAGGCGTCGTAACAAAGCTTGTTCCATTCGGTGCATTTATCCGTGTTCACGAAGGAATTGAAGGCCTCGTTCACATCTCAGAGTTGGCAGAACGCCACGTTGAGATTCCAGAGCAGGTTGTTGCAGTAGATGACGAACTCTTCGTCAAGATCATCGATATCGATCTTGAGCGTCGTCGCATCTCACTCTCATTGAAGCAAGCTAATGAAGGACATGAAGTCGAGATCGAAGCATTTGATCCAACACAGTACGGAATGTCTGCTCGTTACGATGCTGAAGGAAACTTCATCTATCCAGAAGGTTTCGATCCTGATACTCAGGAATGGAAGCCGGGATACGACACACAGCGCGAAGAGTGGGAGCGTCAATACGCTGTTGCTCAGGAGCGCTTCATGGCTCACAAGAAGCAGAAGGCTGAAGCAAAGGTCGCTGAAGAAGCTGCTGTTGTAGCTGAATAAGTAATTACTAAAGAGGGACTCATTCGGGTCGCGAGCTGATACTTAACTCGCACACCCCGCATGGGTCCCTTTTTAATTACCGCAAAGGTAGAGTTGATACATGTTGGTAGTCGGCCTTACAGGCGGAATTGGTTCCGGTAAGTCAACGGTTGCGCAGAATTTTGCCGAACTTGGCGCGCTAGTTATTGATGCAGACCAGTTGGCTCGCATGGCGATTGAACGTGGCACAGATGGTTTTGCTGATGTCTTGCTTCGCTTTGGCGATGAGGTCATTCGCAATGGAGATATTGACCGTAAAAAGCTTGCAGAGATTGTCTTTAGTGATGAGGGTGCCCGGAAAGATTTGGAAGGGATAATCCATCCACGAGTGCAGGCGCTCTTTACGCAAGCGGTTGCAGATTTAGACATTGATGACATTTTGATTTATGAGATTCCCCTCCTAGTTGAGACAGGGGCCTCTGAGAAATTTGATTACGTCATCACTGTTGAATCCGATATTGAACTGCGCAAGGCGCGTCTTCTGAAGAAGGGGCTCTATATCTCACAGATTGAAAAGAGAATGGCTTCTCAGGCAAGTGAAGAGGCCCGCACAGCCGTTGCCGATGCCGTTATTCGCAACGATGGTGATGAAGATTCCCTGCTGCGTCAGGTGGAAAATCTCTGGGAGAGCGTTCTTCTACCGCAATCGCTAGGCTAACCAGGTGCGCCCAGTAACCGATCTTCAGCGAAAGGTCGCACCCTTTCAAGTCATCAGTGATTATGTTCCTGCAGGAGATCAGCCTGCGGCCATCGAAGAGATCACTCGTCGCATCAATGCAGGTGAGCAAGATGTCGTTCTTCTGGGTGCAACGGGTACGGGAAAGTCTGCAACGACTGCTTGGTTGATTGAGCGTCTGCAGCGCCCCACCTTGGTCCTTGCTCCCAATAAGACACTTGCTGCTCAGCTCGCCAATGAATTTCGCGAGCTACTTCCCAATAATGCTGTCGAATACTTCGTCTCTTACTACGACTACTACCAACCTGAGGCTTATGTTCCTCAGACAGATACATTTATTGAGAAAGATTCCAGCGTCAACGATGAGGTGGAGCGCCTGCGCCACTCAGCGACCAACTCACTACTGACTCGGCGCGATGTGATTGTTGTGGCAACAGTTTCTTGTATTTATGGCCTTGGAACTCCTCAGGAGTACATCGATCGCATGATTCGCCTCAAAGTGGGGGATGAGATCGAGCGTAACGTTCTGCTGCGTAAGTTTGTTGATGTGCAGTACAAACGTAACGATATGGCCTTTGAACGTGGCACATTCCGCGTGCGTGGGGATACCGTTGAAATCATTCCCATGTATGAAGAGTTAGCCGTGCGCATTGAGATGTTTGGCGATGAGATTGAGAAGATCATGACGCTTAATCCACTGACTGGTGAGATTGTCCGTGATGAGGAAGAGATCTACATCTTCCCTGCAACCCACTATGCGGCAGGTCCTGAAACGATGAAGCGAGCTATGGGTGAGATTGAAGATGAGCTTCAAATCCAACTGAACCTCTTTAAGAAGCAAGGCAAGTTATTGGAAGAGCAACGCCTACGTATGCGCACAACATTTGATCTCGAGATGATGCAGCAGCTGGGGTTCTGTTCGGGTATTGAGAACTATTCACGCCATCTCGATGGTCGCGAACCTGGATCTGCTCCTAACTGCTTACTCGACTACTTCCCTGAAGATTTCCTTGTGGTCATTGATGAGAGCCACGTGACTGTTCCGCAGATTGGTGCAATGTTTGAAGGTGACTCGGCGCGTAAGCGCACACTGGTTGAACATGGATTCCGCCTACCTAGTGCACTTGATAACCGCCCATTGAAGTGGCCAGAGTTCTTAGATCGCACCGGACAGACTATTTATCTCTCAGCTACGCCTGGAAAGTATGAGATGGCAAAGGTCGATGGTGATGTTGTTGAGCAGGTCATCCGACCAACAGGGTTGGTTGATCCACAAATTGTTGTAAAGCCTATTAAGGGACAGATTGATGATCTCTTGCATGAGATCAACATTCGCGCAGAACGTAATGAGCGAGTGCTTGTTACAACGCTGACAAAGAAGATGTCTGAGGATTTGACCGATTATCTGCAAGAGAAGGGTGTGCGAGTTCGATACCTGCACTCTGAAGTAGACACCCTTCGTCGTGTTGAGCTTCTGCGAGAGCTGCGTAGTGGTGAATACGATGTTTTGATTGGCATCAACTTGCTCCGTGAAGGTCTAGACCTACCTGAAGTATCACTCGTTGCAATCTTAGATGCGGATAAGGAAGGCTTCCTGAGATCTGCAACATCGCTCATTCAGACCATCGGTCGCGCGGCGCGAAATGTTTCAGGTGAAGTTCATATGTATGCAGACAATATGACCGCATCGATGGCGAAGGCGATTGATGAGACCAATCGACGTCGCGCTAAGCAGGTTGCCTATAACCTCGAACGTGGCGTTGACCCTCAGCCACTGCGCAAGAAGATTTCAGATATCACAGATCTCATTGCTCAAGAGAGTGATGACACTGATGACATCATGGCATCACTCAAGGGCAAGAAATCTGGCTCAGCTCTGCCCTTTGCTTCCAAATCTACGGATTCTATGCCGCGCCAAGAACTGATTGCGTTGATAGGCTCCCTCACCGAACAGATGCGCAGTGCAGCTGATGAACTCGCTTTCGAACTCGCTGGACGTCTGCGAGATGAGTTGAAGGATTTAAAGCGCGAACTTCGCGGAATGGATGAGGCCGGTACATGAGCATCGATAAGTTAGTAGTCCGCGGAGCGCGCGAACATAACCTTAAAGATGTCTCCATCGAACTTCCTCGGGATGCGCTGATTGTCTTCACAGGTTTATCCGGTTCAGGTAAATCAAGCCTTGCATTCGACACCATCTTTGCTGAAGGCCAGCGCCGCTATGTGGAATCCCTTTCTGCCTATGCCCGCCAATTCTTAGGTCAGATGGATAAGCCCGATGTTGATTTCATTGAAGGGCTTTCTCCTGCAGTCTCCATTGATCAGAAATCCACCAATAGAAACCCACGTTCGACGGTGGGAACTATTACTGAGGTCTATGACTATTTCCGTCTCCTCTTTGCTCGCGCAGGTCGACCACATTGCCCTGAGTGCGGCAAGGCTGTCTCTCGACAGAGTCCTCAGCAGATTGTGGATCAGATTCTTACAATGCCTGTGACAACGAAGTTTCAGGTTCTTGCCCCCGTTATTCGCGAACGTAAAGGTGAGTTCGTCGATCTCTTTGCAGAACTTGTGACGCAGGGGTATTCACGTGCTCGCGTTGATGGCGAAACTATTCAGCTGACTGAACCACCCAAGCTCAAAAAGCAAGAGAAGCACACTATTGAGGTGGTCATTGATCGCCTGACTGCAAAGGCTGAGAGCAAGTCTCGTCTGACGGATTCAATTGAGACTGCTCTGCGTTTAGGTAATGGTCTTGTTCTTCTGGACTTTGTCGACGGAAAGGGCGCTGAGAAGGAGCACACCTATAGCGAGCACCTTGCCTGCCATGATTGCAATCTCTCCTTTGAAGAGCTAGAACCGCGCTCATTCTCATTTAACTCACCCTTTGGTGCATGCGTTGAATGCTCCGGTATTGGTACAAAACTTGAGGTCGATGAAGATCTGATCATCCCCGATGACTCCATCTCTATTAATGAAGGCGCTATCGCTCCGTGGGCTGGGGGGCAATCTTCTGAATACTTCCTGCGCCTACTTGAAGCACTTGCAACAGAACTGAAATTCTCTATGGATAACCCATGGAAGAAGCTCTCGGTTAAAGCCAAAGAGGCGATCATCAATGGCTTTGATTATGAAGTCCACGTTAAATATAAGAATCGTTATGGACGCGTGCGTAATTACTCAACAGGCTTTGAAGGTGTAGTTCCCTTTATTCATCGCCGCCATAGTGAGACCGATAGTGATTACAGCCGCGATAAATACGAGGCCTATATGCGCGAGACTCCATGTCCTGCATGTAAGGGAGCGCGCTTAAAGCCTGAAGTATTGGCGGTAACACTGGGAGGCAAGAGCATTGCTGAAGTGTGCGCGCTCTCTATCGATGATTGCGCCATATTTCTTAAGCAGGTAACTCTCAATAAGCGTGAGGCACAGATTGCAGAGCGCGTGATGAAAGAGGTGCATGCACGCCTTGGCTTCCTTCTCGATGTCGGACTTGATTACCTTTCACTTGATCGCCCTGCAGCAACGCTCTCTGGCGGTGAAGCACAACGTATTCGCCTTGCAACGCAGATTGGTTCAGGGCTAGTCGGTGTTCTCTATGTTCTAGATGAACCATCCATTGGCCTGCACCAGCGCGATAACCGTCGCTTGATTGAGACCCTGACTCGTCTGCGCGATCTTGGAAACACACTGATTGTTGTTGAGCACGATGAAGAGACTATTCGTACTGCAGATTGGGTTGTTGATATCGGGCCAGGTGCTGGCGAGCATGGTGGAAAAGTTGTTGTCTCAGGTTCCTATGAAGAACTGATTGCATCAAAGGAATCCATTACGGGCGCCTACCTATCTGGCCGTAAATCAATTGAGATTCCAAAGACGCGCAGACCGGTGGATGTAAAGCGCCAACTTGTTATAAAGGGTGCCAAAGAGAATAACCTCAAAGATATTGAGGTATCTATTCCGCTGGGTCTCTTTGTCTCTGTGACGGGAGTTTCAGGCTCTGGTAAATCAACGCTAGTGAATGACATTCTCTATACGACTCTTGCTAATAAGCTCAATGGAGCGCGCCTTGTTCCTGGTCGCCACCGCACTGTTACCGGTATCGATCAACTCGATAAAGTCGTGCACGTAGATCAATCACCAATTGGTCGCACACCGCGTTCTAACCCTGCAACCTATACAGGTGTCTTCGATAAGGTCCGCGCTCTCTTTGCCGAGACAACAGAGGCGAAAGTACGTGGGTATCAGCAAGGGCGCTTCTCCTTTAACGTTAAAGGCGGGCGCTGCGAAAACTGTTCGGGTGATGGAACGATCACAATCGAGATGAACTTTCTGCCTGATGTCTATGTTCCCTGCGAGGTCTGCCACGGTGCTCGCTATAACCGTGAAACTCTTGAAGTGCATTACAAGGGCAAGACAATTGCGCAGGTTCTTGATATGCCTATCGAAATCGCGCACACATTCTTTGAATCAGTTCCCACGATTGCTCGCTATCTCAAGACTCTCTGCGATGTGGGCCTTGGGTATGTGCGCTTGGGGCAATCTGCACCGACGTTATCTGGGGGAGAAGCCCAACGCGTGAAGCTTGCTACCGAACTTCAGCGTCGATCAACAGGTCGCACTATCTATGTTCTTGATGAGCCAACAACTGGTCTTCACTTTGAAGATGTGAATAAACTCTTAGGTGTCCTAAAGCGCCTAGTGGAATCTGGAAATACTGTGATTGTGATTGAGCACAACCTCGATGTCATTAAGTCATCTGACTGGGTTATCGATATGGGCCCTGAAGGTGGATTCCGTGGGGGACTAGTTGTTGCAGAAGGAACTCCTGAAGAGGTAGCAAAGGTGAAGGCAAGTTACACAGGCCAATACTTAGCTGAGATTCTTGCGACCAATCGTGCAGCAACTGCTACCGAAGCAACTGCCACAAAGACTGCCTCACGTAAAACTGCACAAAAGAAGTAGCTATGGCAGAGCCATCCTCATATCGCCCTAAAGAGATTCCTGAAGAGCCTGGTGTCTATCGCTTCTATAACGCAAGTGACAAAGTGATTTATGTGGGTAAGGCGAAGAATCTTAAAAATCGACTGACAACATACTTTGGATCAAACCTCGCACAGAAGACCTATCGCATGGTGCATGAAGCAGTTCGTGTTGACTGGACAATCGTTGGCACAGAGCTTGAAGCTCTCGCTCTGGAATTCTCATGGATCAAGCAGTACCACCCAACATATAACGTTCAGTTTAAGGATGATAAGTCTTACCCGTACCTAGCGATATCTATGGCAGATGAATTTCCACGCATCTTTATCACTCGTAAAGAGAAGAGACCAGGACTCAAGTATTTTGGCCCCTATACAAATGCATGGGCCCTACGTAATACCTATGAAGTTCTCTTAAAGGTCTTTCCTGTGCGCTCCTGTAGTGCGGGTAACTTCCAACGAGCACAGCGCACAAAACGCCAATGCCTATTGGGCGATATCGGAAAATGTGCAGCACCTTGTGTTGGTTGGGTAACCCCCGATGAGCATCGTGAGATTGCCGTGAAGCTCGATGCCTTTATGGAAAAGGGTATGGAGAATCTTCTTCCCACCTTACGTGCTGAGATGGAGGGCGCCTCCGAACGTGAAGAGTTTGAACGAGCTGCCAGACTTCGCGATCAGATTGAATCCTTTGAGAAAGCCCAGCGCTCTACGCAAGGCAATCTTTCTGATGAACTCGATGGTGATTTCATCTCCATACATGAAGAAGGCTTACATGCAGCTGGCTCAATCTTCATCGTAAGACGAGGATCGATTAAGGGATCTCGCTCGTGGATTGTGGATCAAGAGCGTGCTCTGGAAGGCGATGATCAAATTGGCTCGCTCTTCTTCTCTATCTATAGTCAGAGTGCACCTGCAGATATTCCTTCAGAGGTTTATGTCAATCATGAGCCAGTTGATCGAGTAGCGCTGGAGGAGTGGCTGAGCTCCTTACGTGGTGCCAAAGTGGCGATTAAGGTTCCGCAGCGTGGTGAGAAGGTTGAGCTTCTGCAGACAGTTGAGCGCAATGCGCATTACGCGCTCGTTCAATATTTGAGTAAGAGAGCCACAGATGCTGCAGTCTCTGGCAAAGCGCTACTAGAGCTGGAAGAAGAGCTGCAACTTTCACGGACTCCACTGCGGATTGAATGTTATGACATCTCCAATATTTCTGGCACATCGGTAGTGGCATCCATGGTTGTCTTCGAAGATGGCCTTGCGAAGAAGAGCGAATATCGCAGATTTATTATTGACACAGATACTGCTCAAGATGACACACGAGCCATGCATCAAGTCATCACTCGTCGCATGAAGCGCCTCTTGGCAGATCGTACGGTCAATCAAAGCGAGGTGGCTGAGACAGGAGGCAAGCTCAGTAAGTTTGCATATCCTCCTCAGCTGATTGTGGTCGATGGTGGTGCGCCACAAGTTGCTGCGGCCCAACGCGCACTGGACGAACTCGGAATTACTGATGTTGCTCTCTGCGGATTAGCAAAGAGATTGGAAGAGGTCTGGATGCCGGGGGATACGGACCCTTTGATCTTGCCTCGCACATCAGAAGGTATGTATTTACTACAACGCATACGCGATGAAGCCCACCGTTTTGCTATTACATTCCATAGATCGCGTCGCTCCAAGGTGATGTTGGAATCCCTTCTGGATGAGATTCCACAGCTGGGTGAAACACGTAGAGCAGCGTTACTCGATCGATTTGGCTCGGTCACGGCAATGCGCAAAGCCAGTGCAGAGGAACTGGCTTCAACTCCTGGAATTGGAGCAACGATTGCAGCAATCATCTTTGGCCATCTTAAAAACCTTTCACAATCAGGCGTTGATATGGCTACCGGCGAGATACTTGACAGCTAAGGCAGAATATTGACCATGGCAACACAAGAGCTACTGATTCTCACAGGAATGTCCGGTGCTGGGCGTTCGACAGTAGCCCACGCCCTTGAAGATTTGGGTTGGTATGTGGTCGACAATCTGCCTCCTGCACTTCTTCCACAACTTGCTGCACAGAGCTTAGATACTCATGCAGCGTTAGCAGTTGTAGTAGATGTTCGCGGTGGAAAGTTCTTCGATGAACTCAATAGCGCGCTTTCACAACTTAAAGGTGCTACAACTCCATATCGCTTGCTCTTTTTGGATGCCACAGATCAATCACTTGTGCAACGCTTTGAATCCACGCGCCGCCCACATCCACTGCAGGGTAAGGATCGAATCGTTGATGGAATTGAACGCGAACGTGCAAAGCTGGAAGAGATCCGCGCTCAGGCAGATGTTGTGATTGATACCTCCAATTTGAATGTGCACCAACTAGAAAAGCGAACTTCAGAGATATTTGCAGCAGGCATGCTTCCCTCCCTTCGCGTGAACGTTCTCTCCTTCGGATATAAATATGGCATTCCGGTGGATGCTGATCTCGTTCTAGATTGCCGCTTTATTCCTAATCCACATTGGATTCCAGAGCTGCGACCACTCAATGGCTTAGATCAGCCTGTCTCAGATAAAGTCTTAAGCAGCGAAGGTGTTGAAGACTTTGTGAAGAGTTATGTCTCAGTTGTTCAGAAGATGATTCCTGGATATTTCCGTGAAGGCAAGAAATATGTGACGATTGCAATCGGCTGCACTGGCGGCAAGCACCGATCTGTGGCTATTGCTGAGGAGATTGCTCGTCAGCTGAGCACTTCATCGAAAGATCTTGAAATCACAGCACATGCAACCCATCGCGATGTAGGACGGGAATGAGCTCTGATAGAAAAGTTGTAGCACTCGGTGGTGGCCATGGTTTGGCTGCAACCCTTACTGCTCTGCGTAGTTTTACTTCCAACATCACAGCGATAGTTACTGTTGCTGATAATGGTGGTTCAAGTGGAAGACTGCGAGAAGAATTTCCCATCTTGCCTCCCGGTGATTTACGTATGGCACTTGCCGCTCTCTGTAGTGATGATGAGTGGGGTCGTAGTTGGGCCGAAATCATGCAATATCGCTTCACAAGCGATGGTGATCTCAATGGCCATGCAGTAGGAAACCTTCTTCTTGCGGCGTTATGGGATCGCGATGAGGACACAGTGGCAGGACTTGATCGCGTGGGGGCACTTCTTAAAGTTATTGGTCGCGTATTACCCATGGCGACAAACCCTCTTGATATTGAAGCAACCTTTGAGAATTCCATTGGGACCAAGATTGTTCAAGGACAAGCAGAAGTGGCAACGACAAAGGGGCGCCTGAAATCACTACGCATCATCCCCGAAAATCCCAAGGCATACCCTGAAGCACTTGCTGCGATTGCAGAGGCGCAATGGATCACGATGGGGCCAGGTTCGTGGTTCTCCAGTGTGATTCCTCACCTACTTGTTCCAGCACAACGCGATGCGATCATTTCCTCGAAGGCGAAGAAGATACTTCTTCTCAATCTCGATACTTCTGATAAATCGGCGGGGGAGTATGCAGGATATTCACCACTTGAGCACCTACAGATTCTTTCTACCTATGCCCCCGGCCTGCATTTCGATTGCGTTGTCATCGATCAATCATCTGATGGGCAAAGCCAATTACGAGAGCATCTTTCAACCCTAGGTTCAGAGTTGGTGATTGCAGATTTACGCAGTGATGGAGCTCCTTTGCATCACGATGTGAAAAAATTGGGTCAGCTTTTCGCACACATAGACTCACAAATACTGGTTGGATAACCCCCATGGCAATGACTGCAGCGGTGAAAGACGAACTCAGTCGTCTCTCGGTTACTAAGCCGTGCTGCCGTAAGGCCGAAGTCTCATCCCTCTTGCGCTTTGCCGGCGGTCTTCATATCGCAGCGGGCAAGGTAGTCATTGAAGTTGAGCTCGATACCTCTCAGAGCGCTCGTCGCTTAAAGAAAGATATTGCCGATATTTATGGCCACGATAGTGATCTCGCAGTTCTATCTTCCAGTGGGCTGCGTAAAGGTTC
This sequence comes from Candidatus Planktophila sp., assembly GCA_044353885.1. Taxonomy (GTDB): domain Bacteria; phylum Actinomycetota; class Actinomycetes; order Nanopelagicales; family Nanopelagicaceae; genus Planktophila. The sequence goes on from JBILBC010000010.1 coordinate 15,902, forward strand.
ACGCTATGTGGTGCGCGTTGTGGAATCAGGAGATGCTCTTGCTCGCCAGACAGGTTTGATCGATGCCAATGGGCGTCCTGTTCGAGGCCTGCCTCCTCAAGTTGTTGCAGCAAATGTCTGCGATGCTGAAGCTGCTTGGCGCGGAGCATTTATTGCACATGGTTCTCTCACTGAGCCAGGTCGCTCATCATCGCTTGAAATTACATGCCCAGGACCTGAAGCAGCACTTGCTCTTGTGGGTGCCGCGCGTCGTTTAAACATTGTTGCCAAAGCTCGTGAAGTACGCGGCGTTGATCGTGTTGTGATTCGTGATGGCGATGCCATTGGTGTTCTGCTCACACGACTTGGAGCACATGAAAGTGTTCTCGCGTGGGAAGAGCGTCGTATGCGCCGTGAAGTTCGCGCCACAGCTAATCGCCTTGCAAACTTTGATGATGCAAACTTGCGCCGCTCAGCACGTGCTGCTGTTGCAGCAGCTGCCCGCGTTCAACGCGCAATGGAGATTCTTGGACCTGAAATTCCTGATCATTTAAAAGAGGCAGGCGAGCTTCGCATCTCTCATGGTCAGGCAAGTCTTGAGGAACTTGGCTCTCTTGCAACTCCACCGATGACTAAGGATGCAATCGCAGGTCGTATTCGTCGCCTACTTGCAATGGCAGATAAGCGCGCACAAGAGCTCGGCATTCCAGATACGGAAGCAGGGCTATCACCTGATTTATTGGGTGAATAAACGGTGAAGAGTGGCCCTTCGCATGCGTAGCAACTGACCGGTAGCCATCTGCAGGCTGATAGACTTCGCACCAAGCCCCCAATGTTGTGGTGTTACAGATAGCCACCTATATGCGGGGCAATTCACTTTCTAGAAGAGGTTTTACAATGATTAATGTCGGAATTAATGGTTTTGGACGTATTGGCCGCAACTTCTTTCGCGCAGCGCTCACCAACCCAAATATCAATATCGTAGGTATCAACGACCTTACAGATAATGCAACTCTTGCTCACTTGCTCAAATACGACTCAATCTTGGGACGCCTCGGACTTGAAGTCTCACACACAGAAGACACCATTACTGTCGGCGGAAAGACCATCAAGGTATTTGCAGATCGCGATCCAGCAAACCTTCCTTGGGCATCAGTTAAGGCAGATATCGTCATTGAATCAACAGGTCACTTCACTAAGGCATCAGATGCCCAGAAGCACATCACAGCAGGAGCGAAGAAGGTCATCATTTCAGCACCTGCAACTGATGAAGACATCACCATCGTGATGGGTGTGAACCATGAGAAGTATGACCCAGCGAACCACCACGTTATTTCTAATGCATCATGCACAACAAACTGCCTTGCACCAATGGCGAAGGTTTTGGATGAGAAGTTCGGCATCGTCCGCGGTCTCATGACAACAATCCACGCATATACAAATGACCAGGTAATCCTTGACTTCCCACATAAGGATCTGCGTCGTGGACGTGCAGCAGCTACCAACATCATTCCAAGCTCAACAGGTGCTGCAAAGGCGATTTCACTCGTTCTCCCACAGCTCAAGGGCAAGCTTGATGGTTTTGCAATGCGCGTTCCAGTTCCAACAGGTTCTGCAACAGACCTCACAGTTGAACTGGTTAAGGAAGCAACTGCTGCTGAAATTAATGCAGCGATGAAGGAAGCAGCAAATGGTTCACTCAAGGGATTCCTTACCTACACAGAAGATCCAATTGTTTCTTCAGATATCGTGACCGATCCTTCTTCATGTATCTTTGATGCAGGTCTTACCAAGGCAATTGGAACAACAGTCAAGGTTGTTGGTTGGTATGACAATGAATGGGGTTACTCAAACCGTCTCGTTGACCTTGTTGGTTACGTTGGTAAATCTCTCTAATGTCTTCATTGGCTGACCTAGATGTAGCGGGTAAGCGCGTTTTCTTGCGGTGCGATCTCAATGTTCCTTTGAAAGAAGGAAAGATCACAGATGATGGCCGTATTCGCGCTTCACTTCCGACTATCAATGCACTCCTTGCACAAGGTGCCAGCATTGTTATTGCAGCTCATCTAGGTCGACCTAAAGGCGAGGCAAAGCCTGAACTCTCACTAGCTCCTATTGCTGTGCGCCTTTCTGAACTACTGGGAAAGCCTGTGCAATTTGCTGGAGCAATTACCGGCGCAGATGTAACAGCGAAAGCTGCGGCACTCGGCGCTGGTGAAGTTCTTCTTCTAGAAAACATCCGCTTTAGTGCGGCTGAGACTTCTAAGGATGAGGCAGAGCGCGCAGCATTTGCTCAAGAATTGGCGCAACTTGCCGATATCTACGTGGGCGATGGCTTCGGCGCAGTTCACCGCAAGCATGCATCAGTATTTGATTTAGCAAAACTACTTCCGCATGCAGCAGGCACACTTGTTGCAGCTGAAGTTGAAGTTCTCAAGCAACTCACCATTGATCCCGTTCGCCCCTATGGCGTTGTTCTTGGTGGCTCAAAAGTGTCAGACAAAATTGGTGTGATTTCAAATCTTCTCGGCAAAGTCGATGTTATGGCTATTGGCGGCGGCATGCTCTTTACATTCCTTGCAGCTCAAGGCAAGGAAATTGGTTCATCACTCGTTGAACGTGATTTGGTTGACACGGTCAAGGGCTTGATCAAGCAGGCGGAGGATTCTGGTGTGAAGCTCATCCTTCCTACAGATATCGTCGTTGCTCCAACATTTTCAGCCGATGCAACACCAACACTTGTAAGTGCAGATGCAATCCCTGCAGATCAGATGGGCCTTGATATTGGACCAGAGTCCGCTGCAGCTTTTGCAGCTGAGATCAAGAAATGCAAAACAGTATTTTGGAATGGCCCTATGGGTGTCTTTGAATTTCCTAACTTTGCTCATGGCACCAAGGTTGTTGCGCAAGCGTTGACCGAGGTCAAGGGCATCTCTGTCGTTGGTGGCGGTGATTCAGCAGCAGCTGTACGCGCACTAGGCTTTGCAGATTCAGCATTTGGTTACATCTCAACAGGTGGGGGAGCATCCCTTGAATACCTTGAGGGTAAGGAACTGCCAGGACTGACAGCGCTCGATCTCTAAGATTTCTTAACAAGTACCATCTACAAAGGAGTAATACATGCGTAAGCCACTCATGGCCGGTAACTGGAAGATGAACCTCAATCACCTTGAGGCTATTGCAGTTGCACAAAAGCTCGTGTATTCACTCGATGATAAAGATTATGACGCAGTAGATGTTGCAGTCATTCCACCATTTACCGATATTCGCTCCATCCAGACTATGGTCGATGGTGATCGCCTCCGTCTTCAATATGGCGCACAAGATCTCTCACCTGATGCCTCCGGTGCTTTCACAGGTGATATTTCAGGTTCCATGCTTGCAAAGCTTGGCTGCACATTTGTTGTCATCGGCCACTCTGAGCGCCGCGCGATCCATCATGAAGATGACGCTCTCGTTAATCGTAAGATCAAAGCAGCACTTGCCCATGAGCTCACACCAATCTTCTGCGTGGGTGAAGAACTTGCTGTTCGCGAATCAGGAACTCACGTTTCGCATGTCATCCGCCAAGTGCGCGCAGGCCTTGAAGGTTTCCATAAGCCAGAGCTGAAGAAGATTGTTATTGCCTATGAACCAGTATGGGCAATCGGAACAGGCAAGACAGCAACACCTGAAGATGCACAGGAGGTATGTGCTGCTATCCGAGAAGAACTTGAGCAGATTGGTTCATCTGAGATCGCTGCCAATATGCGCATTCTCTATGGCGGTTCTGTGAAGTCAGCAAATATCGCTGAAATCATGAAGCAGCCAGATGTTGATGGAGCACTTATTGGGGGAGCAAGCCTTGACCCTGAAGAGCTCGCAAAGATTGTTAAGTTCCACGCTCAGGCGTAATTCAAGGCTTTCTTGCTCATTCGGGTATCCTGTACCCCTACCTCTAGAGGAGTTCTACGCATGGCTTTAGCGCTTTCAATCTTTCTGATTATCACCAGCATCGTGATGATTCTTCTCGTCCTTCTCCATAAGGGCAAAGGTTCTGGACTCTCTGATTTATTCGGTGGCGGAATCTCATCAAACTATGGTGGTTCATCAGTTGTAGAACGAAACCTTGATCGCCTCACCATTGTTGTTGGCGGCCTCTGGTTTGCAGGCGTTGTTGGTCTCTCTCTCGTTTTGAAGGGTTAATCCATGGCAAGTGCAATTCGCGGAAGTCGTGTCGGCGCCGGCCCAATGGGCGAGGCAGAACGGGGCGATCAGATTGAACGCGCATCAGTTTCATACTGGTGTGCCAATGCACATGAAGTACGTCCATCATTTGCTGTTGAAGAGACCGTTGTCATTCCTGACCAATGGGACTGCCCAAAGTGCGGACTTCCAGCAGGACGCGATAAGAGCAATCCACCCAGTGCAGTTGTAAACATTCCTTACAAGACTCACCTTGCCTATGTGAAGGAGCGCCGCACAGATAAAGAGGGCGAAAAGATTCTTGAGGATGCTCTTCGTAAGCTACGTGGAGATGATCTCGACTAAAGAAGTTTTAGAGAGATCTAGCTGCGGCTAAGATTTCATCAATACCCGCTTTTCGATTCTGCAGATGCAGACGAAGGAGCGGGTATTTTCTTGTGGCGAGGGCTCGGTTATCGCCAATTGCTTGGGCAAAGAGCAGCGTGCGTAAGCTGTAGTCACGCCCTGGAATCTCGTAGTCAGTTGATGTCTCACCAGTGATTTGTAAGAAGGAACCGTTCTTCTGTCCACCCTTATGAAATTGTCCAGTGGAGTGCAGAAAGCGTGGACCCCAACCAAATGTCGTTGGACGATCTGATTTCTCAGCCAAGATTGCTCGAAGTTCTGCAACCTTTACATCATCACGACGATCGAGGTAGGCCATGATGGCGATATAGCCGCCATCTTTCACATCTTCGATAAAGGTTGCCAGTGCATCTTTGAGAGATTGCCCATCTCCAAAAATTTCTACTGACTTATCCGTACACGCTGGAGCGAGTGTGGGAACTACGTTATTCCATTCAGTAAGCGCTGAAGAAGTTTTTTCTTTCGCCTCTGTCACATTCGGCTGATTGAAGGGATCGAGTTTCAGCGCTGCGCCTATAAGAGCTGTTACCCATTCCCAGAAGATGAAGTGAGCACCGAGTGGGCCTTCAACAATTAAATCTGTACCGCTTCCCGCAAATGCCACAGTGAATGAGCCGCCAACCCGAGCACGAGCTGGATTTTCTGTGGCAATCGGCAATCGTCCGACTCCATCTTTTCCAGTTGACTCTGCGATGAGCTGCTCAATCCAATCGGAGAGTCCAGGAACGTGTGATCCTGCATCGGTGAATGCAATGTATTGCTGTGCTTGTGTCACAAGCAGGTATGCGACATCAAGGATTGTTTGGTCATGATTGAGAAAGTCATTCTTCTCGGCACTTGCATCCTTCAAGATTTGGTCAACAGGTGCGCCAATCAGTGCTGATGGAACCAAGCCGAAGGCACTTAGAACGCTAAATCGTCCACCCACATTGGGATCGGCATTGATTACCGCATAACCTGCAGATCGCACTTGGATATCCAAGGGAGATCCTGGATCTGTTACAAAGAGCATGTGGTTCGCTGGGTTTAATCCAGTTGATTCAAACTGTCCTTGGAAGAGTGCGCGCTGTGAAGCTGTTTCTATGGTCGAACCCGATTTAGAGCTGACTACAACAAGAGCGTGTGCAAGATCTGTGCCTATGGCATGGCGTGCATAGTTGGGATCTGTTGAATCAAAGATGAAGATATCTTTCTTATAGGTCAGGGCAATGACTTCAGGGCCAAGTGAAGAGCCGCCCATTCCACATAAGACAACGCGTGAGTGCGATGCAAATCTTTTTGCAATCTCATCTATCTGGGGGAGTAGTTGCTGCGATGATTCTGGAAGATCAACCCAATTCAGGCGAATCGCTGCTTCAGCAGCTGCCTTTGAACCCCATGTGCTTGCATCCTTATTGGAAATACGAGGATGTGCCTCACGCAGCTTGCGATAGATCTCGCTCTCGCGATCAATGGCCACAAGGGAAGGACCAGAAATCTTCATTACGCAAGCGCCTTCTTTACATCTGCAACGACGCGATCTGAAGTCAGGCCGAACTCCGTGAAGAGTTTTGGAGCAGATGCAGATGCACCCCAATGATCGAGAGAAATAATGATTCCTGAGTCGCCCACATATTCGCGCCAACCGAGTGCGATACCTGCCTCGATGCTCACGCGCAGTGATGAGGTGGGAAGAACAGATTCACGATAGGAGAGGGGTTGTTCGTTAAACCACTCAAGACATGGTGCGCTCACAACGCGAGTTGCAACGCCTTCTGCTTCCAGTGCGATTTGTGCATCGAGTGCGATTCCAACTTCAGAACCAGTAGCAATGATGGTTACCTTTGGAGCAGATGATGCCTCTTTCAAAATATATGCACCCTTTTCGACTCCTGAGAGTGCGCCATGCGTTGTGCGATCGACGGTGCGAAGGTTCTGGCGAGAGAGTAGGAAGCCTGCAGGCTTATTGCGCTTGATGACTGACTTCCAGCATTCGGCTACTTCATTAGCATCTGCAGGTCGCAAGACTGCAAAGTTTGGAATCGCACGCAGCGCTGCAAAGTGCTCAATAGGTTGATGTGTTGGACCATCTTCACCCACACCAATGGAATCGTGTGTCCAGACGAAGATGGATGGAATATCCATGATTGCTGCAAGGCGGACAGAAGGGCGCATGTAATCACTAAAGACTGCGAATGTTCCGCCGAATGAACGTGAGAGACCATGCAGCGTGATTCCGTTGATGATGGAGCCCATTGCATGTTCGCGGATACCGAAGTGAATGATGCGTCCATAGGGATCGGCGTTCTTCATGGCACTCGTTGCAGGAAGGAATGAATTGCCACCTTCAATAGTTGTCATGTTGGAATCTGCTAAATCTGAAGAACCACCCCAAAATTCAGGAAGTGACTTAGCGATTGCATTGATGACATGACCTGATGCTGTGCGAGTTGCAACATCTTTTCCTGCCTCAAAGGTAGGAAGTGTCGCCTCCCACCCTGCAGGAAGATCGCGAGCGACAAGGCGCTTAAGCAAAGATGCGCGATCTGGATGAGCCTTCTGCCACTGCGCAAATTTTCCATCCCACTCTTTACGTACGGCAGCCCCTCGAGTCTTAACCGCGCGCACATGAGCAAAGACATCATCTGGCATTGCAAACTTTTCATCGGGATTAAGGCCTAGCTCCTTCTTAGTTGCTGCAATCTCTTCGTCACCGAGTGCTGAACCATGCGATTTCGCAGTTCCGCGGAGTTTGGGCGCAGGCCACGCGATTGTGGAGTGCATGCGAATGAGTGAAGGCTTTGTGGTCTCTGCTTTAGCTTCAATCATCGCCTTATCAAGGGATTCCAGATCTACATTTCCATCAGAGAGTGCTGGAACTTCTTGAACATGCCAGCCATAGGCACGATATCGAGCAGCCACATCTTCAGTAAAGGAAACGTGAGTGTCTCCTTCAATAGAGATTCGATTGTCATCATAAATTAAGTTGAGATTGCCAAGTTCTTGTGTTCCAGCAAGTGATGAGGCTTCCCCAGATACTCCCTCTTGAAGATCTCCATCAGAACAGATAACCCAGATGGAGTGGTCAAACAGTGATGTGCCAGCAGGTGCATCAGGATCTAGAAGCCCGCGTTCATAACGCGCTGCCATTGCAAAGCCAACAGATGTTGCAACACCGGCGCCTAATGGACCCGTTGTCATTTCAACGCCTGCGGTGTGGCCAAATTCTGGGTGTCCTGGTGTGAGCGAGCCCCATGTTCTAAAGGATTGAATATCTTGCATCTCAAGTCCATACCCACTGAAGAAGAGTTGGGTGTAGAGAGTCATGGAGGAGTGACCGCATGACAAGATAAAACGATCGCGACCTAACCACTGTGGGTCTGATGGATCATGAATGAGATGGCGCTGAAAGAGGTTGTAGGCAACAGGGGCAAGTGCCATCGCTGTTCCTGGGTGTCCATTACCGACTTTTTGTACTGCATCCATGGCGAGTGCGCGTGCGTAGGCTACTGCGCGGTCGTCGAGTTCAGTCCAACCAGCGATCTTCATCATTTTCTTCTCCTTATGCGGGTTTACGTACTACAGATAGACGGACGCGCCACGCTGCGATCCAAACCAATACAGAACCAAGCAAGTGCATTACTACAAGCTCCTCGGGTACACCGAGGAAATATTGGATATAGCCGATTGCTCCTTGGCCAATTGCGAGAACAATAAAGATAATGAGCCAACGCTTGGTCTCATAGTTGAGCTTTCTTGAAAATAGGAAATACACGGAGACAATCATCAATAACCATACTGAGGCGCTGTGGATACGCGTAATAGTTGTAATTGCAAAATCTAATCGTGGCGCATCAACATCTCCCGCATGCGGTCCGCTGCCTGTGACAAGAGTTCCGATAGTGATTGCAATAAATGCCAGATTGATATGAGCAAGAGAGACTCTGGAGATTCGAACCTCAGTCGATGATGTGCGCACACTCGGATGATGTCTGCGTGAGTGCAGTGATGTTGCAGCAGCAATCAGAAGAATGGATAGAAGCAGGTGTGAACCAACAGCTAAAGGATTGAGATCGGTCAGAACCGTGATGCCACCTAATACGCCTTGGCCCAGAATTCCTAGTACTTGTGTGGCGCCAAGAAATCTCAGGTCGCGACGGCCGGATCGAAATATTGCAATGACTGTTGCAAGGGCTGCAAAGAGAAGTGCGAAGGTGAGAAGTCTGTTTCCAAATTCAATCCATGCGTGCAATTGGCCTTCGGCCTGTCCGGACACTGGTGTGTAGGAACCGGGAGTGCACTCTGGCCATGTTGGACAGCCAAGTCCTGAGCCAGTTACTCGAACTGCTCCTCCGGTAATGACGAGTGCGGATTGGAGAAAGAGAAGGAGTCCAGTCAAGGCAGGAAGGAGCTTGCTCGCTGCACCTCTTGTTCTACTCACGCTGCGTAGCCTATGACCTCGAAGGGCGCGCAGGGGATGGCTCTAAGTGGCGAGGCGGAGCGAATTACGACACAATAGTGTTGTGAAAATCGATGATCTCAGCACCCGTGACGCTGTTGCTCGCTCGGTTCTCGAAAATGGCCCATCGACTGCCGTCGTTCTCGGTGAGCGCCTTGGCCTTACTCCAGCTGGCATTCGCCGCCACCTCGATCTCTTAGTTGCAGATGGAATTTTGGAGGCTCGCGAGCCTCACCAAGCTCTGACACGTGGTCGTGGTCGCCCATCAAAGGTATTTGTCATGACCGATTCAGGTCGAGAGAAGTTTGAACATTCCTATGATGACTTAGCTGTAGCTGCTCTGAAGTTTATGTCAGCACAATCTGGCGAACATCTTGTTAAAGCATTTGCACAATCTCGCGCCGATGATATCGAGCGTAAGGGGAGTGTGGCTCTTGCTAAGAGAAGCAACAAATCTGAAGCGTTAGCGACATTTCTCACTGAGCAAGGATATGCCGCCAGCATTGAGAGCCGCCCGCTAGGTGAGCAACTCTGTCAACACCACTGTCCGATCGCCCACGTTGCTGCAGAATTTCCTGCGCTCTGTGAGGCAGAGACTGAAGCTTTCTCCCGCATTTTGGGAACTCACGTTCAACGTTTGGCAACTATCGCTCACGGCGATGGTGTCTGCACCACCTACATCCCCAACACTGTAAAAACTAAACCATCAAAGAAGATAACTGCTGGAAAGGCACACTCATGACAACAGCACACCCAGAGCTCGAAGGCCTCGGAAATTACGAATATGGTTGGTCAGATAGCAATGATGCGGGCTCTAATGCACGTCGTGGATTGAACGAAGAAGTTGTTCGCGATATCTCATCTAAGAAGAGCGAGCCACAGTGGATGTTAGACCTGCGCCTCAAAGGCCTTGCACTCTTTGATAAGAAGCCAATGCCATCATGGGGCTCAGACCTCTCAGGTATTTTCTTCGACACAATTAAGTACTTTGTGCGCTCTACAGAGAAGCAGGCAACAACATGGGATGACCTGCCTGATGACATCAAAAATACATATGACCGCCTTGGTATTCCAGAGGCTGAGAAGCAGCGCCTAGTTTCAGGTGTTGCAGCGCAGTATGAATCAGAGGTTGTTTATCACTCTATCCGTGAAGATCTTGAGAAGCAGGGCGTGATCTTCCTTGATACAGATAGCGCTTTGAAGCAACATCCTGAGCTCTTCAAAGAGTATTTCGCAACGGTTATTCCAGTTGGCGATAATAAGTTTGCAGCGTTGAATACCTCTGTCTGGTCTGGTGGTTCATTTATCTATGTTCCTAAGGGCGTTCATGTTGATATCCCACTACAGGCTTACTTCCGTATTAACACTGAGAATATGGGTCAGTTCGAACGTACTCTGATTATTGCTGATGAAGATTCATACATTCACTATGTAGAAGGCTGCACAGCACCTATCTATAAGTCAGATTCTTTGCACTCAGCTGTAGTTGAGATCATCGTGAAGAAGGGTGCTCGTGTTCGTTACACAACCATTCAGAACTGGTCGAATAACGTCTATAACTTGGTAACAAAACGCGCAATATGTGCTGAAGGCGCAACGATGGAATGGGTCGATGGAAACATCGGTTCAAAGGTCACAATGAAGTATCCAGCTGTGATGTTGATGGGTCCACATGCAAAGGGTGAGACTCTGTCTCTTGCTTTTGCAGG
>JBILBC010000051.1:0-8729 GCA_044353885.1 Candidatus Planktophila sp.
CATCATCTGTGATCTCTAAATCTGTAGCGCGCGGTGGAGGTCGTACTTCATACCGTGGACTTGTTCAGGTTCAAGAAGGAGCACACCACTCTGCAAGCACCGTTAAGTGCGATGCACTTTTGGTTGACACGATCTCTCGTTCAGATACATATCCGTATGTTGATATCCGTGAAGATGATGTCTCAATGGGACACGAAGCAACAGTTTCTAAAATCTCCGATGATCAGCTTTTCTACTTGATGTCTCGTGGCCTCAATGAAGATGAAGCTATGGCAATGATCGTTCGCGGATTTATCGAGCCAATCGCACGCGAGCTTCCTATGGAGTATGCACTCGAACTCAACCGCCTCATCGAACTACAGATGGAAGGTTCAGTCGGCTAATGTCTTCATTGCAATCGAACGTACTAGAAAATCACACCCCAACTGGGCGTGAAGAGGCATGGCGTTTTACTCCACTCAAACGCTTGGGTGGAATGCATGATGGGACAGCTACTGCTGTTGAGCGCAATTCATTGGCCGTGAAGGGATCACTTCCAACAGGAGTGACTTTCTCTCACCAGGAGATTGAGGCTGTCACTGAAACTGATGATGCCATCGTCAATCGCATTCGCGAGTTCACCAGCAAGGGTGCAGTTCTTACGATTGCACCGAATGCGGAAATTGCTGAGCCAATCTTCCTTAACCGCACCTCATTTGGAACTGACGCTGCTGAATTCTCACGAGTTCTTATCAAGGCGGGAAATCACTCCAAATCTGTAGTGGTCATTGAGAATTCAGGAGATACACATCTTGCTGAAGATCTTGAGATTGTTGTTGAGCCAGGCGCTCATCTGACTTTGATCGCACTTCAGGAGTGGGATGCAAAGACCATTCATGCAGCGCGCCACCATGCCATCATCGATCGTGATGCAACCTTTAAGTCAATCGTTGTCACAGTCGGGGGAGATGTAGTTCGACTTCTTCCAACCGTTGATTTTATTGCCCCAGGCGCATCATGTGATCTTTCGGGCGTGTACTTTGCAACTGCTGGTCAATTCTTTGAACACCGCATGTTTGTCGATCACAAGGTTCCTAATGCGAAGTCCCGTGTGAATTACAAGGGTGCGCTAGCCGGAGATAAGGCACATACAGTCTGGATCGGCGATGTCTTTATCCGCGCCGCAGCTGAAGGTACAGATACCTACGAGCTCAACCGTAACTTGTTGCTCTCCGATGGAGCACGTGCTGATTCAGTTCCTAACCTTGAGATCGAAACGGGTGAGATTGTTGGCGCAGGCCACGCATCCACCACGGGTCGCTTTGATGATGAACAGCTCTTCTACTTAATGTCTCGTGGAATCACTATGGATGATGCTCGACGACTTGTTGTGCGCGGATTCTTCAATGAGATTGTCTCTGAAATTCACATTGAGGCGATTCAGGAGCGCATCATGGCTCGTATTGATGCAGAACTTGAAAAGGCAGGTAAGTAAATGTCTGACCTTACTTTCTCATCCCTTCAGGCTGGAAAGCCTGTGCGCATCGAGAAGAACGGCGAATCCATCTGCGTTGCTCGTGTGGGCGATCAAGTATTTGCAGTCAACGATGTCTGCAGCCATTCCGATGCTTCTCTTTCAGAAGGTGACATCACAGATTTCAAGATTGAATGCTGGCTTCACGGAGCCGAATTCGATCTTCGCACTGGAGAGGCGTTAACGCCTCCAGCGGTAGCACCCATTAAGACCTATTCAGTAACTGTCGACGGAGACTCCGTCACGGTAGAGATGTAACGGAGATAGATATGAGCACTCTAGAGATTCGCGGATTGAAAGTATCTGTCGAGACCGAGCAAGGATCGATTGAAATTCTTAAGGGCGTAGATCTGACTATCAAGTCAGGTGAAACTCACGCAATCATGGGACCTAACGGTTCCGGTAAGTCAACGCTTGCGTATTCAATCGCCGGCCATCCTAAGTACACAATTACAGAGGGCACAGTCACACTCGATGGTGCAGATGTTCTTGAGATGACAGTGGATGAGCGCGCAAAGGCAGGGCTATTCCTTGCGATGCAGTATCCAGTTGAAGTTCCAGGCGTTTCTGTCTCAAACTTCCTTCGTACAGCTGCGACTGCTCTTCGTGGAGAAGCTCCAAAGCTTCGTGAATGGGTTGGCGAAGTAAAGAGTGCGATGGAAACTCTGAAGATGGATCCATCATTTGCTCAGCGCAATGTCAATGAAGGCTTCTCAGGAGGCGAGAAGAAGCGCCACGAAATTATGCAGCTCGAACTTCTCAAGCCTAAGTTTGCAATCCTTGACGAGACAGATTCAGGTCTTGATGTTGATGCGCTACGTATCGTCTCAGAAGGCGTTGTTCGTGCAAAGGCTGCCAATAACCACGGAATCCTTTTGATTACTCACTACACACGCATCTTGCGTTATATCAAGCCAGATTTCGTGCACGTATTTGCTAATGGTCGTATCGTTGAAGAAGGCGGACCAGAGCTTGCAGATAAGCTTGAAGCAAATGGTTATGCGGAGTACGTAACAGCATAATTATGACCTTAGACGCACACGCAATCGCACAGGATTTTCCGATTCTTAGTCGGAAGATTCGCGATGGCAAGCGCCTTGTCTACCTTGATTCTGGTGCAACGAGCCAAAAGCCCAATGTTGTCATCGATGCAGAGAGTGATTTCTATCGTTTGCACAATGCAGCAGTGCATCGTGGTGCACATCAATTAGCTGAGGAAGCAACGGATGCCTACGAAGGTGCTCGCGAGATTGTGGCTCAATTCCTTAACGCATCGGTAGATGAAATTGTCTTCACCAAGAATGCAACTGAATCTCTCAATCTCATCTCTTACGCGATGGGCAATGCGGCACCTGGTAATCGTTTCCACCTTAAAGCTGGGGATTCGATTGTGGTCACAGAGATGGAACACCATGCCAATCTCATCCCTTGGCAGCAGCTTGCAGCTCGCACAGGAGCAACGCTGAAATGGTTCACTGTCACAGATGATGGTCGCCTAGATCTCTCTCAGCTTAATTCAATGATCGATGAGAAGACAAAAGTTGTAGCTCTCACTCATCAATCAAATGTACTTGGCACAATCAATCCACTTGAAGAGATAACTAAGCGCGCTCATGAAGTGGGTGCGGTTGTGGTTCTAGATGCATGCCAATCTGTTCCTCACATGAAGACAGATGTGAAGGCGCACGATATTGATTTCCTAGCATTCTCAGGACATAAGGCGGTAGGTCCTACAGGTATTGGAGTTTTCTGGGGACGCGCAGAACTTCTTGCCGATCTTCCACCTTTTCTTACGGGTGGCTCCATGATTGAAAATGTCACGATGGAAACTGCAACATGGGCGCCAGCACCAAAGAAGTTTGAAGCTGGTGTTCCCAATATGGCGCAAGCAGTTGGCTTAGGTGCAGCACTTACCTATTTGACAAAAATTGGCATGGATAACATCCATCAGCACGAGATAGTTCTTACCAAGTATTTGCTTGAGGGACTATCTGCAATCACTGATCTGCGCATCATTGGACCGAAGACAACAGAGCTCCGTGGAGGCGTAGTTTCATTTACTCTCGGAGATATTCATCCACATGATTTAGGTCAGTATCTTGATAGCCAAGGAATTGCGGTGCGCACAGGTCATCACTGTGCATGGCCACTAACTCGCAAGCTTGGAGTTCCTGCAACTACACGTGCCTCTGTCTATCTCTATAACACTACTGACGATCTTGATGCATTGATTACTGGTGTGCAGGGTGCACAGAAGTACTTTGGTCGCTAATGCAGCTCGATAACCTTTATCAAGAAGTGATTCTGGATCACTATAAGAATCCTCAGAATAAGAAGCTCAACACTTCCTTTGACGCTCAAGTTCACCACATCAATCCCAGCTGTGGAGATGAAATCACGCTGAACGTCACCCTTGATGCACATGTGATTAGGAACGTTTCCTGGGATGGAGTGGGCTGCTCAATCTCGCAAGCAAGTGTCTCCATACTTACAGACCTTCTTATAGGCAAGAGCCTTGATCAGGCTCAGGTCATTGCAGACTCCTTCATGCACTTGATGCAGAGCAAGGGAACTGAAAAGGGCGATGAAGCAATCCTTGAGGATGCTGTTGCCCTAGCTGGGGTATCGCAATATCCGGCTCGTATTAAATGTGCGCTGCTGGGATGGATGGCATTTAAAGATGCAAGCGTTCAAGCATTGGCAAAACAAGTCTAAAAAGAAAGTAGGATAGGGACATGGTTGCAAAGATCGAAGATATCAATGAGGCGATGAAGGATGTTGTCGACCCAGAACTCGGTATCAACGTTGTTGACCTTGGCCTGATCTACGACATGATGGTCGATGACAACAACATCGCAGTTCTAAATATGACTCTGACATCTGCTGCATGCCCACTTCAAGATGTTATTGAAGATCAAACCCGTCAAGCTCTTGCACCATTTACTGATGATGTGAAGATCAACTGGGTATGGATGCCACCTTGGGGTCCAGACAAGATTTCTGACGATGGCCGCGAACAACTTCGCGCCCTCGGCTTTACAGTCTGATTTTTTAGATCTGATCTCTGATGTCTCAACATGCAGTCTGGATGACCTTTCGGTCAATGACTGCAGATCCATCTGTTAAATCTCAGAAACTTAAACCCGGAACCATCAAAAGAATCATCACCTATGGAAAACCGTATAAATCACAGATAACAATATTTCTCATCACTGTTGTTATTGAAGCGCTCTTGGTCGTTTCAACGCCATTGCTCTTGCGTGAACTCATTGATAAAGGTGTTTTGCCAAAGGATGCTGGTCTTGTTACAAAGTTAGCTTTTCTTGTGGGGCTCCTGGCTGTGGTCGATGCTGGGTTTAATATCTTCGGACGCTGGTATTCAGCACGTATCGGTGAGGGTCTGATCTATGACTTGCGCTCCCAAGTCTTCGCCCACATCCAACGGCAATCCATCGCTTTCTTCACGCGCACACAGACAGGTGCGCTGATCTCTCGAATTAACTCAGATGTCATGGGTGCACAACAGGCATTTACTGGAACGCTCTCTGGCGTTGTGAGCAATGTGGTCTCACTGGTTCTTGTTGTGACCACGATGTTGATTCTCTCCTGGCAGATTACGGTGGTTTCGTTGTTGTTGCTCCCAGTCTTTCTCCTACCAACGAAGTGGGTTGGAAAGCGCATTCAAGCCCTTACTCGGGATACTTTTAACCTCAATGCGACGATGTCGAGCACTATGACTGAGCGCTTCAATGTCTCAGGTGCACTTTTGGTCAACCTTTATGGACAACCTGCACAGGAAGAGCACTCTTTTCGCACTCGCGCACGTAAAGTCGCAGATATTGGGGTTCAGACTGCGATGCTCAACCGCGTCTTCTTTGTTGGAATTACGAGTGTTGCAGCGGTTGCAACAGCCTTTGCCTATGGCATCGGGGGACACCTTGCAATTAATGGATCCATCACCGTGGGAACGCTGCTTGCAATCACTGCACTGCTCATTCGTCTCTATGGACCGCTCACCGCACTCTCTAATGTTCGAATTGATGTCATGACAGCACTCGTCTCATTTGAACGCGTCTTTGAAGTACTAGATCTTCAGCCAATGATTGTAGATAAGCCAGATGCGAAGGTACTGAGTAAGAAGAATTTACAGATTGAGTTCACAGATGTTGCCTTTAGCTACCCACGCGCTGATGAAATCTCACTGGCATCACTTGAATCAGCAGCAAAGCCTGAGACTGTTGAAAGTGGTGAAGTACTACGCGGGATCTCTTTCACCGCTCCTGCAGGAACTCTGACTGCAATCGTGGGCCCATCGGGTGCGGGTAAGACGACAATGAGTGCGCTGCTTCCAAGACTCTATGACGTCACACGCGGTGCAATCACAGTCGATGGCGAAGACATTCGAGAATTCACCGTTCAATCATTGCGCGACTCCATTGGTGTCGTCATGCAAGATGCGCATCTCTTTCACGAAACAATCGCTGAAAATCTTCGCTATGCAAAGGAAGATGCAACTGAGAATGAAATGATTGAGGCATGCAAGGCAGCGCAAATTTGGGATTTGATCTCAACGCTTCCTAACGGCTTTGAGACGATGGTGGGAGAGCGCGGCCATCGCCTCTCTGGTGGAGAGAAGCAGAGATTGGCAATCGCACGATTACTTCTTAAAGCACCCGCTATTGTGATTTTGGATGAGGCAACAGCTCACCTTGATTCCGAGAATGAATCCCTCGTTCACGAAGCTTTGAAGCACGCGCTTAAAGGGCGAACATCCATTGTTATCGCCCACCGACTGAGCACAGTGATGGAAGCGGATCAGATTCTTGTTCTAGAAAAGGGGCTGATTGTCGAACGCGGGAAGCATGAGGAACTTATAGCTAAGGGTGGTTTGTACTCAGAGCTCTTTACTCGACAGGACATCACGGCGAATTAAGTACCGGCCATAAACAATTAGGCCACCGAAGAAGACCCACTGCAATGCATATGCCATGTGTGGTCCATCAGAGAGTGCAGGAAGTGGCGCTGGAACAGCTGGTGTCAGAGAAGGTTGTGAACCGCTCAGGAGATCGAGATAGAAATTCTCTGTGGATGAACCAGATTGTGCATTTGCCTTTGATACAAGACCCTCAGATTTATTGGCAGGAATGGCAAAGAATGAACCCTGAGGAAGAGATGTATCAAGTCGCAACCTGCCCGTTATGGTAACAACGCCCGAAGGAATGTCAGGGAGTTCTGGCCGCGTTGTTGCATCTTCTCCCGCCTTCACCCATCCGCAATCAACCCAGAAGCTTTTACCATCAGCTGTTGTGAATCGCGTCAGGAGTTCAAAACCATAGACACCATCTTCTGAGTAATGATTACGAAGGAGAATTTGTGATGAGGTATCGAAAGCTCCGGTAGTTGTGGCTGGCTTCCATTCGTGCGAATCTACAGCTGAAAGTAGCGAAGAAAGATCGGCTACAGGCCTACTTGAATTGCTTTCAATCATTGCATTGCGAGCATGCCGTGCGACACCTCGGTCGTACTGCCATTGAGCGGCCCATAAGCAGAGCGCAATGAGAGCCAGGGCGATCAAAGATTTAAGAAGAGAGTAACTCTCCTTTGTGGTCTTGCTATTCAATTCCTCGCGGCCTCTTCTTCAAGATGGCATCACCTGGCAGAACAGTTTCGCGTCCTGCATTTGCAACGACAACTGCGATATAGGGCAAGGTAACCGCACCAGCTAGAGCGAACCATCGATATGGGCTGGGTAGTAAGACAGTCAGGATGAAACAGGCTGTGCGAATCATCATAGAAATGAAATAGCGACGTTGTCTCGCAGACTGGTCAGTAGATAACCCTTTTGGGGCGCTAGTGATGTCGTAAACGTCATCTTCTTTAGCCATAGAGCAACAGTAGGGTAGTTTTCTCTCATGAGCGAGCCGACTTCAATCGCACTTGTTACCGGTGGAAATCGCGGTATCGGTTTAGCAATTGCAACCGCACTCAAGGCAGCAGGTCACCGAGTCGTCATCACCTATCGCAGTGGAACGCCACCAACTGGCTTTGACGCAGTTCAGATGGATGTCACAGATTCAGCCAGTGTTGATGCAGCATTTACAAAGATCGAATCTGAAATCGGTCAACCAGAAATCATCGTGGCAAATGCTGGGATTACAAAAGACACTCTTGTCTTGCGCATGAGCGCTGAAGATTTTGAAAGCGTGATAGATGCAAATCTCACCGGTGCATTCCGTGTTTCACAACGCGCAACAAAAGGTTTACTTAAGTTAAAGCGCGGACGACTGATTTTTATCGGTTCCGTAGTTGGGGGAGTAGGGGCTGCAGGACAGGTTAATTACTCTGCCTCGAAATCAGGATTAGTTGGAATGGCTCGCTCCTTTGCTCGCGAACTCGGAAGTCGTGGCATCACGGCAAATGTCATTGCACCAGGATTTGTTGAGACAGATATGACTGCCGAGCTCGATGAGAAGCGTCGTTCAGATATAGCCGCTCAAGTTCCACTTGGACGTTTCTGCTCTGCTGCTGAGATTGCAGATGTTGTTGCATTTATTGCATCCCCGCAAGCTAGCTATATCACCGGTGCCATCATTCCAGTTGATGGCGGATTAGGAATGGGTCACTAAGAATGGGAATCATCCAAGGCAAAAATATCCTCGTTACCGGTGTGCTGACCGATGGATCTATCGCATTTCATATTGCAAAGATTGCACAAGAAGAAGGCGCCAATGTTGTCCTCACTGGCTTCGGTCGCGCGCTTAGTTTGACTACTCGTATCGCAGGTCGCCTCCCACAACTTCCCCCAATCATCGAACTCGATGTCACAAATCAAGAACACCTCGATGGATTGGCAGATGAGGTAAGAAAGCATGTTCCGCACCTTGATGGTGTTGTGCACTCCATTGGCTTTGCACCGGAGGCAGCACTCGGTGGCAACTTCCTCAATACAGCGTGGGAAGATGTCGCAACTGCAGTTCATGTCTCTGCGTACTCTTTGAAGTCTTTAACAATGGCATGCAGACCAACCTTTAAGAATGGTGCATCTGTTGTGGGTCTTGATTTTGATGCACAAGTTGCTTGGCCAAAGTATGACTGGATGGGCGTTGCAAAAGCAGCCCTTGAATCCACATCGCGCTACTTGGCACGTGATCTCGGTGCTGAAAATGTTCGTATCAACCTTGTTGCAGCAGGTCCTATCCGCACAATGGCTGCTAAA
>JBILBC010000026.1:0-14077 GCA_044353885.1 Candidatus Planktophila sp.
CCAGCCGTTGTTCCAACAATCTGGGTTCTGCAGCGCCTTCATCTCTTCAAGACAATGCAGGGACTCATCTTTATCGAAGTGGCTTACAGTGCAGCGTTCTCAATATTGATTTATAAGGGATTTATTGCATCAATCCCTAAAGAAATTGATGAAGCTGCGGCGATGGATGGTTGTACTGGATTTGCTCTATGGCGCCGAATCATTTTCCCACTATTGATGCCAGTGAACGTAACAATCATTGTTACAACCTCAGTGGCGGTCTTTAATGACTTTACCAATCCGCTCTACTTCCTGCCTGGTAGCGATAATGCCACTGTGCAGTTAACTCTCTTCTATTTCCAGAGCGCCTTCCTAACACAGTACAACTTGCTCTTTGCCGACATATTGCTCATCACAATTCCACCACTTATTGTCTTCATTATCTTCAATAAGAAAATCGTTTCAGGTCTTACTGCTGGCTCTGTTAAGGGTTAGTTTTAAAAACAATATAAAGGGGATCGACATGTCATCACTTCCAGCTGCATCACAACGCGATGAAGCAACCAGAGTTATTGGTCTGCAGACGCAATACTCTGATGACTTAATAGGTCTTCCCATTGTTGACCCGCAACTAACTTGGCAGATCACTAGCGAACGTCCTGATGGAGTTCAACTAGCTTATGAAATCTCATCTGTTGGTGAGATGGGTGATGTCATCACATCTGCAGCAGTCACAAGTGCGGATCAAATTGAAATCGTAGCTTCTGGTCACATCAGCAAAGCCCGCGAAATCCGTCATCTGCGTGTACGTATTGCAACTCAATATGGCTGGTCAGAATTTAGCCCATATGCAAAGTTTGAGACTGGTTTAGCATCAGGAAGTGAACTAACGGGCGAGTCCATTGGCGATGCATCTTCTCACTCTGAGCCATCACCAATACTCCGTAAAGAATTTCAGGCGGCAAAGAAAGTTATGAAGGCTCGCCTTTATGCAGCCTCTGAAGGAATTCACACCCTTTATCTCAACGCCATTCCTGTAACAGAAGAATTCTTCACACCAGGGTGGACTGCATACGATGACCGTCGCACCTTCATTACCTACGACGTTACTTCTCTAGTTCAAGATGGCGGCAACTGCATCAGCGCTGAACTGGGTGACGGATGGACTCGCGGCAAGCTCGGCTTTATGAATATGTATGACAACTACGGCAAGAACTTGCATTTACTTGCTCAACTTGAGATCACGTATACAGATGGTTCTCAAGATGTGGTTGTTACCGATAAGTCATGGAAGGTATCTAGCGGTGAAATCCAATTTGCAGATATCTATGATGGAACAACTATCGATTACACAAAGCGCCAGAAGGGTTGGCAGCTCGTTGGATTTAATGATTCGGCATGGGCTGCACCTGTAATCTATCCATTTGCCAAAGAGACGCTCTTTGCTCGTACCTCTACCCGAGTTGTAAAGGTCGACGAATTTGCTTCAAGAGTTCTTGATTCAAAGAACACTAGCCGCACACTTCTTGATTTCTCTCAGAATATTTCAGGATGGGTACGCCTGACAGTTGATGGCAAGAAGGGTGATGTAGTCACTATTCGCCATGCTGAAGTACTTGAGCCAGGGCCAAATCTGCACACTGCAGCACTTCGCACAGCAAAGGCAACAGATCACTTCACACTTGATCGAGATGGTCGCCACGTTCTCGAACCTAAGTTCACATTCCACGGATTCCAATTTGCTGAAGTGACAGGACCTGCAAAGTTCATCTCTGCAGTCGGTGTAGCTATTTCATCCGCCAACGAACGTCGAGGTTTCTTTACCTCATCTGATGCTCGACTCAACCGTCTCCATCAGAACGTGGTCTGGTCAATTGCAGACAACATGGTCTCCGTTCCAACAGATTGCCCACAGCGTGATGAGCGCCTTGGGTGGACAGGTGATGCGCAAGCGATTGCAATGACATCAAATACGCTCTTTAAACTCGGTAGTTTCTGGCGAAACTGGCTCACCGATCTTTGGGTTGATCAGAAGCGCGTAGGCGGAGTTGGCGCCGTAGTGCCAGATATCTTGTCGAAGCAACCATCACCAGGTGATGGTGGGTGGGTAATCACAGACCGTGCAGGTTGGGCAGATGCTGCAACTATCGTTCCAATGGCTGCATACGAGTCATACGGCAGTGCTGCAACACTCAAGCAACAGGTCGAAAGTATTCGCGCATATGTTGAAGGTCTATCAACTCATCGCAAGGGCGAGAAGTTTTTGCCTGAAGAGTTCCAATTCGGTGATTGGTGCGATCCAGATGCGCCGGTTGATCAACCTTGGCTATCAAAGGTAAAGGCTCAGTTTGTGGCCAATGCTTTCTTTGCAAATACAGTTCAACTTGCTGCTGACACTGAAGCGCTCGTTGGCGATGCAGCTCATCAGAAAAAGTTCACAGATCTTGCCGCAACTCTTAAGAAAGATATTTGGGAGCATTTCGGGAAAGAAGCAAAGGAGACAACCGCAGGTTGCTCCATCGCACTCGAATTTGGAATTGTTCCGGCTTCTGAAAAAGCTGCAGTTGCAAAGATTCTGAGCGATATGGTTATTGCAGACGAAGGAAAGATCACCACTGGCTTCCTTGGAACACCACTAATCTTGCATGCACTCTCTAAAAACGGTCACTTTGATGCCGCATACACAATGTTGATGCGTCGCAAAGTTCGCTCATGGCTCTACCAAGTAGACCAGAAGGCGACAACTATTTGGGAGCGCTGGGATGCTATCCGTGAAGATGGATCAATCCATAAGGGTGAAATGGCAACTGCATCAGAAGACCAGCCAGATGCTTCGATGATTTCATTTAACCACTATGCATATGGCGCAGTGATTGATTGGGTTTACCGTAACGTTGCAGGAATTGCTCCTACGACTAAGAACCCTGGATATCGCCACATCACATTTGCTCCACGTCCAGGTCAAGGATTTACATATGCATCAGCCGATATCAACACTCCCTTCGGTGCAGCTGCAATCTCTTGGGAGCTTGTTGGAGATAGCGTTCTATCTGCAAAGATCACCGTTCCATTTGGATCTCGCGCAGTTATAGATTTCCCGCTCTCTTCCAATTCTGTCCTTCGAGTCAATGGCAAGACAGTTTCCAATGGCGTTGAAGTGGGATATGGAGCATATGAAGTGACAGCGAGTGCACCAACAATCGCTGCATTTAAAGTCTCCAGCTAAGAACAGAGAACAATTGTTAGGTATATACAAGCAACTATTTGCAACACCTGGTGCGGTGCGAATTGCATCGGCCGGGTTTATAGCTCGTATGCCAATTGCAATGGACACCATTGCAATTATTCTCTTTGTCCATTCTGTCGATAAGCGTTATTCGATTGCGGGTGCTTTAACTGGGGTTGCTGCGCTAACTACCGTAATTTCTATTCCACTCTGGGCTAAGGCAGCCGATCACTTAGGGCAGCGGAGAGTTTTGCTCACTGCGGTTCCTATTCGCGTTTCCGCATTCATCACCTTCATTCTCTTAGTCAAGAATGGCGCACCAATTTGGAGCTGGTTTCTAGCGATCTTTATAGCTGAATCTGCATCTCTGAGCGTTGGTTCCATGACGCGCCGTCGCTGGATGCATATGATTGATAAGAAAGATTCACATCTACTTTCAACTTCATATGTATTTGAAAGTTTTCTCGATGAAATGATCTACATCATCGGTCCTGTAATCACTACAGCCGTGGTTACAGCAATCGCACCCATGGCTGGCATTATCCTGGGAATCATTTTTCTTCTTATCGGCGCACCTCTGATTGCATTTCACAGCAATTCAGATCCTGGAATCCACCCAAGGGAATCCGGGGTTAAAGCAAAATCTGTAATGCGAAATAGGAAATTACAAGCAGTTGCAATTCCGCTCACCATTGCAGGCGGTTCTTTTTCAGCAATAAATATCAGCGTTGTTGCATTTGCAGATGAGCGAGGAATGAAATCTGCTGCTGGATTACTTCTTGGCGTGTGGGCGCTAGGTGGTGCTGTCTCTGCCATCATAAACGGAGCAATCCGCTGGAAGATTTCTCACGGAGCTCGATATCTTGGATACATACTTGGAATGACTACCATCGCATTCTCATTTCCGTTTATTGATAATTTCTATCTACTGGGTGCAGCGCTATTTTTGCAAGGCATGTGTATTGCACCGCTTCTACCCAATGGTTTATCACTTATAACGGGTTCAGTCTCTGAATCACAAATGACTCAGGCGATTTCATTAGCAACTGCAGGCATTCCATTAACCGGAGCGCTAGCAAGTTTCATGGCTGGCCAAATGATTGATAACTCTGGAGCACGCGCTGGACTGTGGCTTCCATTTTTCTTCTTAGTGCTGAGTTGCTCAGCCACAATTCCTTACTTAAAAAGCTATAGGAATTAACGCCACTTAGTTGCGAGTGAGAATCCAACTGCAATAAAGCTAAAACCAATAATCATGTTCCATGCACCGATGCCTGGAATTGGGTAGAGAGTCTGGCTGACGTAGAAGACGACAATCCAGAAGAGGCCGATGAGGAAGTTGGCGACCATGACAGGTGCAAGCCATGAGGGGCTCTCGAGGAGAACTGACTCTTCTTCAATGTGGTGCTGTTCTTCGTGAGCGTGCTGCTCCTGAACCTTCTTACGCAATTTCGACTTTGGCATGGGGCCTAGGTTACAGCACAATTACGGCATGGCTCGAATCCTCGTCATCGATAACTATGACTCCTTCGTCTTCAATCTGGTGCAGTATCTGCAGCAATTAGGCGCTGAGTGCACCGTTGTTCGCAATGATGAAGTGGAGGCAAGCGAAGCTGGCAAATATGACGGGGTCTTGATCTCACCAGGCCCGGGCACTCCAGATAAAGCGGGCGTCAGTATTGCGATGATTAAGTACTGCGCTGAAAAATCTATTCCACTCTTTGGTGTGTGTCTTGGCCACCAAGCAATTGGAGAAGCATTCGGTGCAACTGTTTCACGAGCACCTGAACTTCTTCATGGAAAGACTTCTCAAGTAATTCATAATGGTGGCGGTGTCCTTTTAAATCTTCCATCACCATTTACAGCAACTCGTTATCACTCACTTGCAGTAGCACGTGACACCGTTCCTGCCGTTCTTGAAATTACAGGATCGACTGAATCAGGCGTTGTGATGTCGATGCGTCACACAACCCTTCCCATTGAAGGCGTGCAGTTCCACCCAGAATCTGTTTTGACTGAACATGGTCACCAGATGCTTGCTAACTGGTTGGTTACATGTGGAGATGCTGATGCGCCAAAGCGCGCTGTCGGATTATCGCCCGTTGTCGGAAGTTCTCAGTAAAACTTTAATTTTTCCAAGTGAGAAAAACTTTACCAACTTTGTAGGTTGCTACAGGATGGGCAAATTCCATCGGCTCTAACTGTTCTGCTGAGACGAGCTCTATTGAATTCACAGCACCGAGTAGTTGTGACAGTGATTCCTGAATCACTAACCGAGCTAGTTGCTGTCCCACACAACCATGGATTCCATGACCAAAGGATAAATGCGCTTTAATCTCACGATCTAACTTCAATGTGTCAGGATCATCCCAAATTCGAGAATCGCGGTTTACTGCAACTGGAGATACAGAAACACTCTGTCCAAACTCAATCTTTTGACCTGCGATTTCCATTTCTTCTAACGCTGTTCGCGGAAAGAGAGTCACAAACATTGCGCAGTAGCGCATCAATTCTTCTATGGCTTCTTGTGAGGGTGGAAGGTTTCTCTGTAAATATGCGAGCTGGTCTGGGTGCTGTAACAAGGCAACCATGCTCGTTGAGATCATGTATGCCACAGAATCACGCCCAGAAGTAAAGAAAACGTAGATTAAACCTTCTACTTCCGCCTGTGTGAGCTCTGAGGCAATCAGGTGCGAGATTAGATCCTCGCCAGGGTTACCTTTTCTATATTTGTAGATATCTCGCACAAATGTAATTCGATCTTCTCTGGATGCCGTACCTACAAATGTTCGCTCAAATTCGCTCACCATCGAATCAGGAATTCCCAGTACAAAGGCATGATTGGCGATCGAGATAGGTTCGCTGTAATGCTCTGTGAGGTCCACAGGTTGTGGCTGGCTGCGAAGATGAGCCAGCTGCTTTGAAACTAAAGCTGAGACAATTTCAGTATAAGAGTTGACAGCCTTAAAGGAAAACTTTGATGTGACTGTGCGACGACACTTTCTATGTTGATCACCGTCAAGTGCCAGCAAGTCAGCACTCCTTATTGCTAATTCATCTGCATCATCGATAAATCCTTCTGGAGGTAATACTGGCGCTAATCCTGGAAAACGATGAGGTAGCTGGCTAAAGCGAGTATCTAGAAGAATCTCTTGCGCAATCTCTTGGCGAAGTGCAATCCACCCATCATGTCCATCGGAGTATGTGAGTGAGGTGATTGCTGAAGACTCACGCCAGTGATCAAGAGTGGGCGATGGATTAAGTGGAGTTCCATCAGATGGAAGATTGTGCTTGTGTGGACACTCCATAGTTAGATTCCTACGGCGCTCTATTGATCGTAATAGTTACTGATTTACCAATAGTTTGAGTTGTTGCAGCCTCAGGTGCTTGTCGAATAACAACTCCAGCTGGTTGTGCTGAGTCATAGTCATAAAATTCTTTAATCAAGAAGCCAGCTTGAATAAGTAAAGTCTTTGCTTGAATTGCTTCAATACCAATCAAGTTTGGAACTGTTACTTCACCACTTGCAATGGTGAGAATGACAGAACTTCCAGCCTCCGTCACAGATCCCACTGCTGGCATCACATCAAGGACCGTTCCTTGTGGTTGATCAGATGGGGATGCGATTGTTTGTGAGACGAGAAGACCAACGGAAGTGAGGGCGGATCGAGCATCAATTAAAGACATACCAACAAGATTGTCAGGAACGATGGCGTCCCCTGGTCCGTCAGAGATAGTCAGGACAACAGATGAACCAACCTGTGCTCGTGTTGTTGCAAGCGGTAATTGGCTAGCAACACGGTCTCTAGGAATAACTCCATCGTGAGCACGCTTAATAGTTACTGAATAATCTGTAAGGAGAGCACGTGCCATCTCTTCACTCAGGCCCACAACGTTTGGAACCATAGGCCCTGAATTAGCACCGCCACCGCTCATGAGTAAGCCTGTGATTGATAGGGCAATTGCTGCAAAGAATGAACCGCCGAAGATGATGGCGCGACGACGAGTCATAAATGGCTCTGTTGCAACCTTGGTTGTGACTACTTCACCTGCGCGCACCTTTGCAATGTCATCGAGCATCGCTTGCGCACTTTGATAACGATCTTCTGGTTTCTTCGAGAGTGCAACAGCTAGAACAGTTTCAATTCCTTCAGGAAGATCAGATTTTAATGTGCGAACAAGGGGGGCAGTACTAGATGCATGTTGATATGCAATCGAGACAGGTGTCTCGCCAGTAAATGGTGGCTCTCCTGTAAGAAGTTCAAAGAGTAAGCAACCGGTTGAGTAGATATCACTGCGTGAATCTGCAGGTTCACCTACTGCTTGCTCTGGAGATAAATACTGCGCAGTTCCAACAACATTCCATGTGCTAGTTAGCGTTGCACCGAGATCATCCATGGCACGTGCAATGCCAAAGTCCATCACCTTCACATCACCGCTATCGGTAATCATGACGTTTGCAGGTTTGATATCGCGGTGAACAATGTGTCGCTCATGTGAATACTCAAGTCCTGCAAGAATTCCTTCAACGATTTCTAGTGCGCGATTAAGTGGAAGTCGCTCACCTTGATGAATGAGTTCGCGCAACGTGTGCCCTGAAACGAGCTCCATAACAATGTAGGGAGCAGGTTCTTCACCAGAGTCATAGACGGCAACGATGCCAGGGTGATTAAGTCCTGCTGCAGCCTTTGCCTCTTTACGAAAACGAGAAACGAAAGCAGGGTCCTTTGCTAGATCACTGCGCAATATCTTGATTGCAACTTCACGAGACAGGCGTTGATCTTGAGCGATATAAACATCGGCCATTCCGCCGGTGCCAATCATCTGACCGAGTAGATAGCGGCCACCGAGCAATGAGTTCATCATTGTGCAGCTCCTATCTTCTCAATTGTTCTTGGCTGTTCTTCTTCGACAAGATCTGCAATTACTACAGTCACGTTATCGGGTGCACCGTTGATATAGGTTGCATCGATAAGAGCATTGACTGCTTCATCACGATCTTTGCCCTTGATCAGAGATTTAATCTCTTTATCAGTGAGTACTGAGCTCAATCCGTCGCTACATACTAGATAGCGATCCTTAATTTTTCCTTCGAATACTGGCAGGGGAAGTTCCAGATTTCCCTCACCCATCAATACTTGAGTGAGCACAGAGCGCTGAGGATGTGTTGCCACATCTGATTCTGAGATAGCTCCTTGGTTGAGAAGTTCTTGAATAACGGTGTGATCAACGCTGAGCTGCTCCAAAGCATTTCCACGCAGGCGATAAGCGCGAGAATCTCCGATATGAAGAAGAGCAACTGAGTTATCCCGCAGGAATAGAGAGGTAAGAGTTGTTCCCATTCCAGCAAGCTCTGGGTTCTCTGCTACTTCTTCTTTGAGCGCCTGATTAATCTCATGGGATGAGTTGAGATAGATGTCATCAGCTGATTCAGAATCAATCTCTGGGTTGGTAAATATTTCTGAGAGCTGGGCAAGAGTTGAGATTGCAATCTTGGATGCGACCTCGCCTGCAGCATGTCCACCCATTCCATCTGCAACCGCAAGAAGGTGTGAAGATGCAAGGCCGCTATCTTCATTGCCACTTCGGACTAGGCCAACGGCAGATCGCGCAGATGTTGCGAAATAGCTCATGCGGGTAAGCCTAATCTCTTTGCTACTCTTAAGTCTCATGCTTATCTATGCTCACCGCGGTGCTAGCGCTGACTATCCAGAGCTCACCCTCGCCGCCTATGAAGGCGCAGTGGCTCAAGGCGCCGATGGCTTTGAATGCGATGTCAGAGTTACCAAAGATGAAGTTGCCGTCCTCTGGCATAACGCGACGATGCTCGAGCGCGCAGGAAATGCAGGGCTAATCGCGGAGATGACATATAAAGAGGTATCACGCGCATACCCACAGATTCTGACCCTGGATGAATTTCTTGCCTTTGCTGTGAAGAGCAAGAAAGGTGTGTTGATCGAAACAAAACACCCAGTGATTTCTGGAAACCGCATCGAAGAAGTTGTTGTGCAAACTTTGAAGGCAACCAAGGGAATTGAAAAGATTGATGTTTCAGTAATGTCATTTAGTTGGTTTGCTATAGAACAGATGAAACGTCTTGATCCCACAATTTCAACAACGTTTCTGATGCATAAGAATTCGCAGTGGTTTCAGGCAAAGTTCTCATCGGCTTCCTCCATCGGCCCTGGAATCAATGAATTACGAGAGGAGCCAGTCCGTGCGATGCGCATCAAGAAACTCGGCAAGTCCCTCAATGTGTGGACTGTTGATGAATCTGCAGATATCAAACTCTGTGCCAAGTTAGGCGTCGATATTCTCATCACAAATAAGCCGTCACATGCACGCGAGGTACTCAGGTATCCTTAACCAGTGAGCACCCAAGAAAGCCATACATTCGCCTATTTAGGCCCTGTCGGCACATTTACTGAGGCAGCTCTTAAGAAAATTACTTGCGATACAGATGTAAAGATTCCTTTTGCCAATGTCACAGCAGCACTTGATGCAGTCCGTAATGGGCAAGCGCAATATGCACTTGTCCCAATCGAAAACTCTGTCGAAGGCGTTGTTGCTCGCACACTCGATGAGCTAGCAAGTGGTGATCCATTAACTATCGCCAGTGAAGTCACTTTGGCCGTTACTTTTGCACTGATGACAAAACCAGGTGCAACAACAATTAATCGCATCGGCACCCACCCACATGCTGAATCACAGTGCCGCGCATATATCGCGGCGAACTATCCGCATGCAGAAATTGTTCCCACCGCTTCAACATCTGCAGCAGCTGAGGCTGTCAGCAAGGGCGAACTCGATGCTGCGATTGCATCCGGTGCAGCAGCAGAACATTTCGGACTTGAAATTCGTCAAGACAATATTGGTGACAATGCAGGCGCTGTCACTCGATTCATCTGTGCTCAAAAGCCTGGATGGATGCCTGAGCCAACAGGAAACGATCGCACCTCAATGGCTGTCTTTATCGATATCGACCATGCGGGTGCGCTCCTTGAAATCCTCCAAGTTTTCGCAAAACATGATGTTAACCTGACATTTATCCAGTCACGTCCAACAGGTCGCGAACTTGGTCACTACCATTTCATTATTGATGTCGAAGGCCATATCAAGGATGCTCCGGTCGGTAAGTCGATTGAAGAGCTTCGCGCGATCTGCGATGACATTAGATTCTTAGGTTCTTATCCACGAGAGGTGCGCTCATGATTGATATCAAGTTCCTGCGCGAGAACCCTGATGTCGTCCGTGCTTCTCAAAAAGGTCGCGGTGAAAACGTTGAGCTCGTAGATCAGATCATCGCAATTGATGAGATTAAGCGCGCTGCGCTGAGCGAATTTGAAACTCTGCGCCAAGAACAGAATGTTCTTTCAAAGAGCGTGGGCGCAGCTAAAGGTGATGAAAAGGCAGCACTTCTTGCTAATGCAAAAGAGTTAGCTGACAAGGTAAAGGCTGCTGATACAAAGCGTTCTGAGATTGAAGAGAAGGCAAAAGCACTTCTTCTTCAACTATCCAACTTGCTCGACACTGAAGCACCTATTGGCGGCGAAGAAGATTTCGTCACCATCGAACATGTCGGCACACCACGTGACTTTGCTAAAGATGGCTTTGAACCAAAGGATCACGTCGAACTCGGTAAGTTACTTGGCGCCATTGATACCGAGCGCGGTGCCAAGGTTGCAGGGTCTCGTTCATATTATTTAACTGGCGTTGGCGCACTCCTTGAATTCGCGCTTGTGAATTATGCAATCCAGAGCGCACTCAAGAATGGTTTCTCACCAGTGATCCCACCAGTGCTTGTCAATCCTGCTGCAATGGAAGGAACAGGATTCTTAGGCCAGGCCGCAGAGAATGTCTATCGCATTGAAAAAGATGATGTCTATCTTGTTGGAACATCTGAAGTTCCACTTGCTGCAATGCATATGGATGAAATCTTGCCTGCAGATAAGTTGCCACTGCGTTATGCCGGTTACTCAACTTGTTTCCGGCGTGAAGCAGGCACCTATGGCAAGGACACTCGCGGAATTATTCGCGTGCACCAATTTGATAAAGTTGAAATGTTTACCTTCTGTAAGCCAGAAGATGCCAAGGCAGAACATCAGCGTCTATTGCAGTGGGAGAAAGATTTCCTTAACGCGATGGAGATTCCATTTCGCGTGATTGATGTTGCATCAGGAGATCTTGGTTCATCTGCCACACGCAAATTTGATATCGAAGCATGGATTCCCACACAGGATGCTTTTCGCGAGGTAACAAGTACTTCTAACTGCACCGAATTCCAGGCTCGACGCCTAAATATTCGTTACAAGGATGCAGAAGGCACCAAGGCGATTGCAACGCTCAACGGCACTTTGGTTGCTATTCCTCGCATGATTGTTGCCATTCTTGAGAACCACCAGAATGCAGATGGAACGGTCAATGTTCCTGCAGCCCTTCAACCATTCCTTGGAATGAAGAAATTCGAGCTTGTGTGAGCGTTCACCAAGATTTCCAGCGTCGCCCCAAGCTCATCGCATCTGATCTAGATGGAACGATTGTTGCTCACTACGGCGACATCACACAGCGCACCATCGATGCCTTTAGAAAAGCGCATGAGATGGGCGTGCACATTTTCTTTGTGACAGGTCGTCCTCCACGCTGGATGCCTGAGATTAAAGAGGCATTCGGAATTGGAAATGCAATCTGCGGCAATGGCGCAATGTTGTATGACCTTCATAACGATAAAGTTCTTGAAGAATGGCTTATCCCAGTGGACGCACAACTAGAGGCAGTAAAACGACTTCGTAAAGTGATCCCACAGATTTCATTTGCAGTTGAATCACATAACTATTTCCACCGCGAGAAGGCATATATCCCACGCTGGGATGTGGGCCTTGATAATGTCGGTGTTGAGAAGATTGAAGAGGTTGTGACTTCTCCTGCACTAAAAATTCTCGCTCGTTGTTCACAGCAAGAGCTCTCATCCGATGAGATGCTTGCAATTGCATTGGTGGAACTCAAAGATGTTGTCACAGTGACGCACTCCAATCCATCGGATTCACTCCTAGAAATTTCAGCGCTCGGTGTCTCCAAAGGAATGACCCTTGCAAAGATGGCAGCACGTCTTGATCTTGATGCAGCTGATTGTGTTTCATTTGGCGATAATCCCAATGATTTCTCGATGCTTGAATGGTGTGGTCGATCATTTGCAATGGCAGATGGCCATCCTGATGGAGTGAAATATGCAAAGGGCATTGCTGGTCCTTGCGAAGAAGATGGTGTTGCAATCATCATCGAGCAATTGCTTGAACTCCCAGCGTAAATAAGTAGACGATTTTTCCAAGAAGCCGATTTCGGGTAATCTCTCCCACGGAGGACTCGCATAGCGGCCGAGTGCACCGGTCTTGAAAACCGGCAAGGGAAACCTTCGTGGGTTCAAATCCCACGTCCTCCGCGCGTAATGCCTAACCCGCCCCAGATTCTGTGGCGGGTTTCGCATTTGCCCCTCAACTTGTGGCTGACTTCATAAGCTTTACGAGGGTTCCCGCCTAGCGCCCTTGCGCTTGTAAGCGCACACTTCTCTCATTAGTCGCAAGAATCTAGGGGAGCACATATGTCCGGAGTTTTTTCTCCAACGCGCGCGAAAATCAAAGAGCGCACGCTGCGCACCGATAAATGGTGGTTAGAGCCTGCGATTACCTTTGGAGTTCTCTTCTCATTCGTTATCTATGCAACATTTCGTGCATTTGAAGGTGCCAATTACTACAAGGATCACTTGATCTCACCTTTCTATTCTCCATGTCTTTCAGAAGCCTGTGTTCCTGAAGCAACAATCTTTGGTTGGACTCCCGTAAGTGCTCAAATTTTTAACTTTGCATTATCTCCAGCGCTGATCATTTTGATCTTCCCACTTGGTTTCCGTATGACTTGTTACTACTACCGCAAGGCTTACTACCGTTCATTCTGGTTATCACCACCTGCATGCGCAGTTGCAGAACCTCACGAGAAGTACACAGGTGAAACTCGTGCACCTCTTATCTTGCAGAATGCACACCGCTGGTTTTTCTACGCAGGTTTAGTATTTAACGTATTCCTTACTTATGACGCAATCATTTCTTTCAAGAGCGTTGAAGGCGAGTGGGGACATATGAGCGTTGGAACAGTTGTCTTGCTTGTGAGCTCGACACTGCTCTGGTTCTACTCACTCTCATGTCACACATGTCGCCACACAGTCGGCGGTCGCTTGAAGCATTTCTCTAAGCACCCTGTGCGATACAAGCTGTGGACTATGGTCTCAGCGCTTAACCATAAGCATCAGCAGTTTGCTTGGTACTCACTTGCTGGAGTTGCTTTTGCAGATATCTACGTTCGCCAAGTTGCAACTGGCGCCTGGACCAATTTCTACTTCTTCTAAAGGATATTGATAATGACACTCCAGAGACATAAGTACGACGTATTAGTAATTGGTGCAGGTGGAGCAGGCCTTCGCGCTGCCGTTGAAGCACGCGAAGCAGGTTTGAGCGTTGCAATCATCTGTAAGTCACTTTTTGGTAAGGCCCACACTGTTATGGCAGAAGGTGGCGCTGCTGCCTCTATGGGTAACGTCAATGACAATGACAGCTGGATGGTGCACTTTCGCGACACGATGCGCGGTGGAAAATTCCTGAATCACTTCCGCATGGCAGAACTTCATGCAAAAGAAGCACCCGATCGCATCTGGGAGCTTGAGACATGGGGCGCGCTCTTTGACCGCACCAAAGAAGGAAAGATTTCACAACGTAACTTCGGTGGACATGAATATCCACGCCTTGCACACGTAGGAGATCGCACAGGTCTCGAAATCATCCGCACCATGCAGCAGAAGATTGTTCAGTTGCAGCAGAAAGATGG
>JBILBC010000097.1:0-4096 GCA_044353885.1 Candidatus Planktophila sp.
GAAGGCTGCTCCAAAGCGTCGTAAGAAGAAGGCAGCAGCTAAGAAGGCTGCTCCAAAGCGTCGTAAGAAGGCAGCAGCTAAGAAGGCTGCTCCAAAGCGTCGTAAGAAGAAGGCAGCAGCTCCAGCAGCTGCTCCAAAGAAGCGCCGTCGCAAGAAGGCTGCTGCTAAGTAATTCATTACTTATAAAAAACCCCGCCAGGCAACTGGCGGGGTTTTTTATTGCTTACAACTCATTCGTGAGCTGATTAATCCTTGTGGTTAATCCTCAAGCGGATTCTCTTTCAAGGAATCACTTACCCGTTCGAAAATCTCTGCCAGTACCTTCTGATCTTCCTTAGTCAGGTGATCAAGAAATCTGCCTCGCACGCTATCGACATGATCGGGGGCGGCGGCAACAATCGCCTTCCAACCTTTGGCGGTCATCACAGCGAAGTAGCCACGTTTATCGATAGGGCAGGCCTCTCGCTTAACCCAGCCAGCCTTCTCCATCACCTTAATTCTGTGGGATAGGCGCGAGCGAGAGAGCATCGCAACATCTGCCAATTCACTCATACGCATTCGTCGCTCTGGGGCATCGCTCAGTTGTGCCAAGACTTCATAATCTGCCATAGAGAGTTCATGGTGATCGAGGTCGTAATCAAGGGCCTCTAGTAGGCGCCGGCTAGCGATGATGTAGCGGCGCCAAGCCTTCATTTCGGCAGGGTTTAACCAGCGTGGTGTTGTAGCGTTTTGCCCTGCCATGCATGAAAGTGTACGGCAGAAGTAGAATATGTTGAACTTTCAACTACTTATCTCTATGCGAATTGGATGACATGAGCCTCACATCAGGAATCGATAGCGCCTCCCTCGACCCGTTGGTCCGCCCGCAAGATGATCTCTTTCGCCACTACAACGGCGTCTGGGTCCGCGAGTATGAAATGCCGGCTGACCGCTCCAGCGATGGAATCTTTCGCAAACTCCATGACGAGGCTGAAGAACAGGTCCGCCAGATTATTGAGACATCACGTGGTGTAGGTGAAGCCCAGAAGATTGGCGATCTCTATAAATCATTTATGGATACCGATGCCATCAAGGCTCGTGGTATTTCTCCTATCGTCGATGACTTAGCTGCCATCGATGGCATTACCAACTTAGATGAATTCATCACCGTGATGGCCCGCCTTGAGATGCGCGGCATCGGTGGAATCTTTGGAGCAGCTATCTATCCCGATGCGATGGATTCCAATACCAATATTCTCTATATCGGCCAAGGTGGTCTCTCACTTCCTGATGAGTCCTACTACCGCGAAGAACAGTTCGCCTCCATCCGCACAGCATTCCTGGACCATGTCGCAAAGATGTGTGCTCTGGTGGGTATTAAAGATGGCGCAGATGTTGCCAAGAAGATTCTGACTCTTGAGACAGAGATTGCCACCCACCACTGGGATCAGGTCAAAGATCGCGATGCAACCCTTACCTATAACAAGTACTCACGGGCAGAGCTTGAAAGCCTTGCCCCACACTTCTTATTCGACACCTGGGCCAGCAATGCAAAGGTGCCAGCCAAAGCCTTTGAAAGCTTGGTTGTCTGCGAACCATCCTTCTTCGAATCCATCTCTGCGATGTTTGCACGCTTTGATGCCCACCGCGATGCATGGGTGGCTTGGCTCAAACTCAACTTGGTCTCTGCGAGCGCTGCATTTCTGACCGACGATATCGTCCAACAGAACTTCGAGTTCTATGCAAAGACTCTCTCTGGCACACCACAAATCCGTGATCGCTGGAAGCGCGGTGTCTCAGTCACACAAGGTGCACTCGGTGAGGCCATCGGTAAGGTCTATGTCGAAAAGCACTTCCCTGCTCGCGCCAAAGAAGAGATGAAGGTCTTGGTCGATTACCTCCTTGAGGCATATCGCTTAAGTATTCTGGAGCTGCCATGGATGTCAGATGAGACAAAGAAGAAGGCGCTAGAAAAACTGACCAAGTTCACTCCCAAGATCGGCTATCCCGATAAGTGGCGTGATTACTCAACTCTTGAAATCTCAGCCAGTGATTTGATTGGCAACCTCTGGCGCATTGCAGAGTTTGATCATGCCTATGCCATTGCAAAGATCGGCGCACCTGTCGATCGCGATGAGTGGCATATGACCCCTCAGACAGTAAATGCCTATTACAACCCCCTTGCCAATGAGATCGTCTTCCCCGCTGCCATCTTGCAACCTCCGTTCTTTGACTTAGATGCTGAGATGGCTGCCAACTACGGCGGCATCGGTGCAACGATCGGCCATGAAATCGGCCATGGCTTTGATGATCAAGGCTCCAAATATGATGGCGATGGCAATATGGTCGATTGGTGGAGTGATGTTGACCGCGCAAAGTTTGAAGAGCTCACCAGCGTGCTCGTTGCACAATTTGATGCGCTCTCACCTGAGAGCACACCTGATATCCACGTCAACGGAGCATTCACATTAGGTGAGAACATCGGTGACTTAGGTGGCCTTGCAATCGCCTATAAGGCCTATAAATTGGCCCTGAAGGGCACACAAAGCCCTGTGATTGATGGCTTTACAGGCGACCAGCGCTTCTTCCTCTCCTATGCGCACTCATGGCGCAATAAGAACCGTCCGGAGGAGGTGCGCCGGCGCATCGCGATCGACCCACACTCCCCTGATGAGTTCCGTTGCAACCAGATTGTCCGCAATGTCCAGGAGTTCTATGACGCATTCAGTGTGAGCGAAAAAGATGAACTCTGGCTAGCGCCTTCCGAGCGCGTTCGGATTTGGTAAAGGTAGAATCACGACCATGAAAAAACTTTCTCGTAAGCAGTGGATCATCATCGCTGTCGTAATCCTTATCGGTGGAGCAATCCTTCGCTCTGTCACCAATGGCGGCTCTGATGCCCCTGTTGATGCAGCGACCTTGGTCCAGGAAGAAGCACCGGTTGCCACGATTGCCTTTGATGCACCACTTGACCTTGGTGGCGGCGTCTTTGTGACTGTCTCATCACCTTCACGTTTTTCACCAACGCAATTCATGACCAATATTGATCAGAAACCAAAGACCTCAAACTCATTTGAAGTCATCATCAAAAACGGTGGCACAACCGCTCTTGATTTCACCACTGTCTCATTGCAGGCAGCATCCGGTGCCAATGTCTGCTTCGATGTCTTGGGTGACCTTGATATCAACGGTGCTCCAACTGAACCTCTGAAAGCTGGGGCTGAAATCACCTACAAGTATGGAGTTGGTTGCCAAGCATCTATTGGAGCTCCACTGACCCTGACAGTTCGCATCGGTGAATCAACTGTGCAGGTAGATGGAAAGCTTGCATAAGCTCAATTCAATAAACTATTGAAATAAGAAAAGCCCCAGCCAATTGGTCGGGGCTTTTCTTATTCCTTCTTTAATCCTCTGGATAGTGACACGCAATGCGATGGCTTGAATCTGTGCCAATCTGCATCAACTGTGGAACTTCGGTGCGGCACTTATCTTGCGCCTTCCAGCAACGAGTATTAAATACACAGCCTGCTGGTGGATTCACAGGGCTTGGAAGATCTCCCTGCAAGATGATGCGTTCGCGCTTTCGTCCCTTAATCGGATCTGCAACAGGCACTGCTGACAGAAGCGCCTTTGTATATGGGTGGCGAGGATGTGTAAAGAGATCGACCTTCTCGGCCTCCTCCATCACCTTGCCGAGATACATCACAATCACGCGATCTGAGATGTGTTGAACAACAGAGAGATCATGGGCGACAAAGATATATGCCATATTAAATTCATCCTGCAAGTCTTCAAGAAGGTTTACAACCTGGGCTTGAATCGAAACATCGAGTGCTGATACTGGCTCATCAGCAACAATCAGCTTTGGCTTGAGTGCAATAGCTCGAGCAACACCGATACGTTGGCGCTGTCCACCTGAGAACTCATGCGGATATCGGTTGATATGTTCTGGGTTTAGCCCCACGCGAGCCATCAGGCGCTGCACCTCTGCCTCAACGCCATCAGCAGGTGTGATGGCCTGAATATCAAATGCTGCACCGATCAACGTTCCCACAGTGTGGCGAGGGTTCAGGGATGCGAAAGGATCTTGGAAGATCATCTGCATCTGTGAGCGACG
>JBILBC010000115.1:0-2513 GCA_044353885.1 Candidatus Planktophila sp.
TGACTACGTATGCGCTCTTGCCGCGAGCGACCACCAGTCCTTCTTCATCTGTCAGAGACGGGATTCGACAGAAAGGGCAATCAACATCGTTTCCATCCAGAGGGCGATTTTCTCCCCGCAAATAATCAAGACGATGTGGCGCCCATAAACGCTGCCAACCATCTGGCATTCCTGCACCATCAATCTCAGCCATCACTACACCTGCTGGCGTTTGGAGACAGTGGCAAGAATTTCAGCGATTGCTTCCGCTATTGGAATTCCATTTTTCTGATCACCATTGCGATAGCGGAATGAGACAGCGCCAGCGTTCATATCTTCTTCACCAGCAATAATCATGTATGGAATCTTCTGCATCTGCGCATTGCGCACCTTCTTCTGCATGCGATCATCGGATGAATCAACCTCTGCGCGAATGCCAGCAGATTTCATCTGCTTGACCACATCGTGAAGGTAATCGGTGAAGGTATCGGCAACAGGAATCGCCATCACTTGAACAGGTGCTAACCATGGTGGGAAGGCGCCCGCATAGTGCTCGGTGAGGACTCCGAAGAATCGTTCAATCGAACCAAAGAGTGCACGGTGAATCATGACTGGACGCTGGCGAGAGCCATCTGCTGCTGCAAATTCAAGTTCAAAGCGTTGAGGTAATTGGAAGTCAACTTGAATCGTCGACATCTGCCATGTGCGACCGATCGCATCTTTAGCTTGAACCGAAATCTTTGGACCATAAAAAGCTGCGCCACCCTCATCAAGAACAAGCTCCAGGTTCTGTGCAACTGCTGCTTTGCGCAGCGCCTCTGTTGCCTCTACCCAGTCAGCATCTTCTCCCACAGATTTCTCTGGGTTACGTGTTGAAAGTTCGAGATAGAAATCGACAAGACCGTAATCACGAAGCAGATTGAGTACGAATGTCAGAAGTGAATCGAGCTCACCAGGCATCTGCTCTTTGGTGCAATAGATATGCGCATCATCTTGAGTAAAGCCACGAGCACGTGTGATGCCGTGGAGGACTCCAGATTTCTCATAACGATACACGGTTCCGAATTCAAAGAGGCGAAGTGGAAGCTCGCGATAGGAACGCTGGCGTGACTGGAAAATCAAATTGTGGAACGGGCAATTCATCGGCTTCATGTAGTACTGCTGCCCTGCGCGCTTGATTGTTCCATCGGAATGGAGCTCTTCATCCATGATCATCGGTGGATACATTCCTTCTGAGTACCAATCAAGGTGACCGGACTTCTGAAAGAGTGCAGCCTTTGTTAAGTGCGGTGAGTAAACAAATTCATACTCTTCTTCTTCATGGCGCTTGCGTGAGTAATCCTCCATCGCACGACGGATGATTCCGCCCTTGGGATGAAAGACTGCAAGACCTGATCCAATCTCTTCAGGAAATGAGAAGAGATCAAGCTCTTGACCAAGTCGTCTGTGATCGCGCTTTTCTGCCTCTGCAAGAAGTTCCAGGTGCGCATTGAGTTCATCTTGCGATGGCCATGCTGTGCCATAGATGCGCTGGAGCATCGGATTCTTCTCATTGCCTCGCCAGTAGGCAGCAGCGCTTCTCATCAATTTAAATGCTGGAATATGTTTTGTTGAAGGTAAGTGCGGTCCGCGACAGAGGTCAGACCAGACAGGTTGGCCATCGCGACCCAAGTTGTCATAAATAGTAAGTTCAGCACCACCTACCTCAACACTGGTCTCATCTGTTGCGCCACCTTTAATGCCGATGAGTTCACACTTATATGGCTCGTGAGCAAGCTCTTTGAGTGCATCTGCTTCAGTAACCACGCGACGTTTGAAGCGCTGACCATCTTTGACGATCTTGCGCATCGCACTTTCAATCTTCTCTAAATCATCAGGATTTAATGGGCTTGTAGGATCGAAGTCGTAATAGAAACCATCAGTAATAGGTGGACCAATTCCAAGTCGAGTCTGAGCAAATACTTGCTGCACAGCTTGTGCCATAACGTGCGCTGTTGAGTGACGCAATACCGATAGGCCTTCAGCGGATGAAATAGAGACGCCTTGAATGACATCGCCATCTACAAGGTCGGTCCATAAATCTCTCAGAACTCCATTTACCTTGCAGACAACAATCTCTTTAGATTCGGCAAAGATCTGTGTGGGCTTCTGGTCTGCCTCGATGCTGGTTGCAGCGCCATCAACTATCACCGAGATCTTGGACATGGGCCTTAGCCTACCGAAACAGGTTGTGAGTGTGAGCGAATTTGCTCCTCCAAGTCGCGTGAAGCATCTCCTATCTTCAATTTCATATCCCCGATGTGAGAGATCGGCTGTGCAATACGAAGGCTAGAGAGCATAAATCCAGATTCAACCTCAGGGATTTCAGAGATATGAATTGGGCGCACCTTCACCCCGCATTGCTCAATCGCAATGGCTCGCATTACGCCAGGCAAGATTCCTGCAGTTATCGGTGGAGTAACCCACTGATCTGCAATCAGAAAAGCGAGGTTGGCAGTTGCAGTCTCGGTGATCTCATTCTTATCATTGAAAAG
>JBILBC010000052.1:0-8571 GCA_044353885.1 Candidatus Planktophila sp.
CTATAAAATCAGTTAGTCGTCTTTCGACTTAAATAGATGATTCCGGCTGCAACAATCGCAATGCCTGCATAACTTTGCAGAGCTAGCTGCTCACCGATCACGACAGCAGCAAGAATCGTTGCAGTGGCAGGTTCTGCTAGTACCACCGTTGCAGCAAGGCTCGATTCAATTCTCTTCAGTCCAAACATGAAGAGCACATAGCCGATTGATGTAGTAACTAACCCCAACCACAGAACTGTGAAAAATCCTTTAGTGGTCAGTATCCATTCTGGATTCTGGGTAAAAAGGAATGGAAAACTCACAAGAGCTGCAACTCCAAAGGTGGTCGCAGTCAGCCACATATCTTGTGCGCCCCGCGCGAGGGATTTCCGGCAAACGACGTTAAATACCGCAAAGCCAAAACCTGCCAGAACAGCCAGTGCAACGCCTTTGCCGTTAAACGAGGCAACCCCGTTGGCCGTTCCCACCAGGACTATTCCAAGAATCGTGATTGCAGTTCCTAGATACCAATTCTTCTGCGGCTTCTCACCCATGACTATGTAAGCAACTATCGCTGACAAGGTGGGGGCTGCTCCGAGCGCAGTGACGGTCGCAATCGCTATTCCTGTTGAATGCACAGCGCTAAAGAATGTCAGTTGATACATCCCGATACCAAAGCCACATATCAAGAGATCACGTGCAGGCATACGCACGGGTCCGCGCGATTGCCTTTGGAAATATGCAAAGAAGAAGAGGAAGAGTGAGCCACAGATAAGGCGGGCAGATGCAACGGCTACCGGGGAAATATCTGGCACACCGAGTTGCTGCGTGGTTCCTGTCGTTCCGAAACAGAGAGCGGCTCCCAATACCGCAAAGATTCCAGCTCTCTGCTTGGTAGTACTCATTACTCGATGATACTCGTATGATGCGCGCATGACCTTTCGCGCCGTGAAACCAATTGATGCCAGCTCCTATGGAATTGATATTCCAGAACATACTAAGAGTGAAGTTGATACTTTCATTGCAGCAGCCGCACTGACTACGCCCGCTCTTGCCCAGCAATCTCCATCAGAGCGCGCACAACTGTTGCGTGAAATTGCATCTCAGATCGAAGCATCCCGTGCTGCGCTGATTGAATCAGCATGTGCTGAAACAGCGCTACCTGAAGGGCGCATCGCAGGAGAAGTCACTCGCACAACAGTCCAATTTGAATTATTCGCTCGCCTGGTCGAAAGTGGAAAGCATCTCGGCGTTGTCATCGATAAGGCCGATCCCAACTACTCACCAGCGCCTCGTCCTGATCTTCGCAAGCTCAATCAACCTCTTGGCGTGGTTGCAATATTTGCTGCAAGCAACTTTCCTCTTGCCTTCTCTGTCGCAGGCGGCGATGCTGCCTCTGCACTCGCTGCAGGTAACCCGGTAGTTGCAAAGGCGCACCCATCACATCCCAACACCTGTGCCATTATTGAGAAGGCAATCAAATCTGCTCTCACCAATTGCAAGCTCTCAGAAAATACATATGCAATTGTTCAAGGAACCAATCCTCAGATTTCTCACTGGCTTGCGCTCCACCCAGCAATTAAGGCAATTGGCTTCACGGGCTCTGAAATTGTTGGGCGCATCCTTGTTGATCTTGCTGCAACGCGAGAAGAGCCCATACCTGTCTATGCAGAAATGGGAAGTTTGAACCCTGTGTTTGTCACTGGCTCTGCCATCGCTGACCGATCAGAAGTTTTAGCTAAAGGGATCGTCGATTCTGCTCTCATGGGCTCTGGCCAATTCTGCACAAAGCCAGGCTTAATTTTTTCTCCGAACAACGTGGAATTTATCTCCACCATCAAGTCTCACCTTGCAACACTCTCGGTTGCTCCCCTACTCAGCAAATCCATTGCCGAGAGATATTCCAAGGCTATCGCAGGGTTAGCTGCTGCAGGCAAGGTCGATATTGCTTCGGGAATTTCCAACGCTGATGGATT
The DNA here is from genome assembly GCA_044353885.1 of Candidatus Planktophila sp. Taxonomy (GTDB): domain Bacteria; phylum Actinomycetota; class Actinomycetes; order Nanopelagicales; family Nanopelagicaceae; genus Planktophila. Next base: position 1,956 of record JBILBC010000052.1, read on the forward strand.
CGGTGTCACTCCCACAATCTTCTTTACCGATTGGGCAACTGCCTCAGAGAACCCGGAACTACTCGCAGAGCATTTTGGACCAATAACAGTTGTGATTACATCCGATGAAAAGGCATTTCCGACGATTGCATCAGCGCTGCATGGTCAGCTCACTGCAACGATCCAAGGAATGGATGCAGATAACGTTGCAGACCTACTTGCAATCTTGAAAGAGAAGGCTGGTCGCGTTATTTGGAATGGTTTCCCCACAGGTGTTGCAGTCACAACAGCGATGAACCATGGCGGACCATGGCCAGCATCCTCATCCCACACCACTTCTGTTGGAACGGATGCGATCTATCGCTTTATGCGCCCTGTTGCCTACCAAGGATTTTCTCAATCAGTTCTTCCCAAGGCGCTTCAAGATTCAAACCCTTGGTCTGTGCCGCAAGATATTAACTAAACAATAAATCCGTTGGGGAATGGATCGTTCTCATCGAGCGTCCAGGTGGCTTCGCCCATAACCCATGCGCGCCCTGTAATCATAGGAATGATGGCATCAAAATTTCCTACCTTGGTGCGCTCTTTGATTCGCCCCTCAAAGTGTGAACCAATCCACGATTCACTATTGAGAACATCACCTTCCTTAAATTCTCCTCGCGCGACCATTTGAGCTAGACGCGCACTTGTTCCCGTTCCGCACGGAGAGCGATCAAACCAACCCGGGTGAATGGACATTGCATTTCTCCAATGCAATGGACCCTCACTACCTGGTGAGATGAAGTCGATGTGATGGCAGACTGCAATATCTGGGTTTTCAGGATGCACAGGGCGATTTTGTTCATTGATTGCATCAGAGATGAGAAGTCCGTAGTCAAGAAACTTCTGTCCATTCTCATGCTTGAACTCAAGTCCCACGCGTTCAACGGGAACGATGGCATAGAAGTTTCCACCATATGCCATGTCATAGGTGATCTTTCCAAGTCCTGGAACATCGACGACTTGATCTAGAGCGTAAGAAAAGGATGGAACATTTGTCATCGTGACATTCTTTGCGCGACCATTTTCAACTGCGACATCGACCACAACGAGACCTGCAGGTGTATCAAGGCGGATAGTTGTTACCGGTTCAACAACTTTCACAAGTTTCTTTTCAACCAGGGCAGTTGCCACCCCAATAGTTCCGTGGCCACACATGGGTAGACACCCAGAGACTTCTATATAGACAACTCCCCAATCTGCATCAGCACGTGTGGGTTTCTGCAAGATTGCACCACTCATTGCGCTATGCCCGCGTGGCTCATACATCAGCCATTGGCGGTAGTAATCCATGTGCTCCATGAAATGAAGGCGCTTATCGAACATCGTCGCACCAGGAATCTCACCAATTCCTGATGTCACAACACGTGTGGGCATACCCTCGGTATGGGTCTCAACGGTTGTGACGGTGCGGATGCTATTCATAAATCAGATTAGCGATTCTTAAAGTAAGCCAACGCAACATCCATCTCGCGATGAATCTGCTCTTGTTCGTGCTTGGGGAGAGGCAGACGTGGCAGACGTGTAGGACCACCGTAGCGACCCACATGATCCATGCCTAACTTAATTGCTTGAATGAATTCCTTCTTGGAATCCCAGTGGAATACATCGTGTAGCGCTGCATACATCGGGGCTGCTTCTTTGAAGTTACCTGATGTCGCAAGGTTATAGAGCTCCATTGATTCCTTTGGAAGCGCATTAGGAAAACCTGCGATCCAGCCAGCTACTCCTGCAGTAGAAAGCTCAAGGAAAACATCGTCTGCTCCCACAATAACCTCGATGCGTGGTGCCAAGCTCTTAATCTGCCAAATACGTCGCACATCGCCTGAGAATTCCTTGATAGCAACAACGTTAGGTACCTCTTGTGCAATACGAGCAACGAGCTTAGGAGTCAGATCAACTTTGGTATCAAATGGATTGTTATAGGCGATGATAGGAATTCCGACTCTGCCTACCTCTTTGTAGTGAGCAATAACTTCATCATCAGATGCACGATAAGCATTCGGTGGAAGGAGCATGACTGCACCTGCTCCAGCTTTCTGTGCATGCTCTGCCCACTTACGTGATTCCGCTGCGCCATAAGCAGCCACACCCGGAACAACGCTAAAACCTTTAGGTGCTGCAGCAACAGCAACTTCGACCATCTTCGCGCGCTCTTCAGCGGTGAGAACTTGGTATTCACCAAGTGAACCGTTTGGAATCACACCATGAGTTCCATTTGCAGCAAGCCATGCAACATGCTCTGCATATTTGTCATAGTCAACTGCAAGATCTGATGTGAAGGGGGTCGCTGTGGCTGTTAATACGCCATTCCATGGGTTAGTCATGTCGCACAAGGTATCTCGTTCTCTTACTTTTTTCCATCTCCCAGTAGCCCCAGTGATATCGGAGCAGCTATTGGACGATTACTGGATGCAATTCGCTCTTCATTGGTGACTGAACATTTGGTTAATCCAGCAACTATTTCAGCAACATTGCGAGAGCAGACTCTGCCTTGGCACAGTCCCATCCCGGCTCTTGTAAATAACTTTGCGGTGCGGGAGTCCTCAGCACCTAATTCGACAACAGACTCTTCAATATCGCCAAGAGTTACTTCTTCACATCGGCAAATAGTTGTTGATTTCTGTGACCACAATCTCCATCCATCACCAATGGGATAACTTCGTTTAAGAGCATTCGCGAAAACCTGCTTTGCTCCTCGCTTACGGCGCAGATGTGATGAAACATTCTGACCAGATGCAACGAGGCCTGCAATCTCACCTTCCAGAAGTGAGAGATCTGCTCCCCCAATTCCGGTTGCCTCCCCTGCAATCCAGATATTCGGTTGCGAGCTCAATTGATTGGCATCAACTGCAAACACTGCTGTCCCATCACTATCGACACCCTGCTTACAACCGGCAATTCCTCCAAGTGTGAGATCGGGAAGGAATCCCCAACCCACCGCAACAACATCGGCTTCTACGGTCTTAGATTTCACATCTTTCAGAGCAAAAGATGAATTCATACGCGAGATAGTCACTCGACCCTGATCAAATCTCGACACAACACGTCCGAATTGAGGTCTGAGTGAATACTGTCGAAGAAGTCGTGCGTAGTAGATCAATTCACCGAACTTAGAGATATTCAGCACTAGAGCTTTGGGCGATAACAACCATCGAAGAGGGCTATGTGCTTCATAGAGTCCGACGATGTTGGCGCCAGCTTGTGCAAGACCTGTTGCAACCGGCAACAAGAAAGGTCCAGTTCCTGCAACAACAACCTTCTGTCCTGCCAATACGCCGTGACCTTTCAGGAGTGCTTGCGCAGCACCTGGTGTCATAGATCCTGGTTGATCCCAACCAGGAAAGGGAAGTGAGCGATCGTATGCACCTGTTGCAAGAATTAACTTCTCTGCAGTGAGTGAACTCTCCGCTCCTCCTTGCAAATAATTAACACGAATGAGTTCGCCTTCACGCTCAATACTCCACACTGAAGCTTCTGAGATATAGGTAATTGATTGCGCGCTTCTGACCTTTGCAAAGAGCTCATCTGCGCGATGGCTATGAAAACCACTCACTGTCGAACGATGGCGCCAGTACTGACCACCTAATCGTGAAGCAGAGTCAATCAGTGCAACATCGCTTCCATTGCGAGCTGCTGCCTCAGCCGCTGCAAGACCTGCAGGACCTGCGCCAATAACAATAATCATGAGCTGCTCTCAACCTTCATGCCAGGCTTTGCAGCAATTAGACACGAGCGTTGATTAGCCACTCCATCGATGACAACGACACAATCGAAACAAATTCCAATACCGCAGAAGATCGAACGAGGTTCTTCCCCAAATCGAGTTGTTCGAAGCGCAAGAGTTCCTGTGTTGATTACTGCAGCAGCGATGCTCTGACCCTGCTCGCACTTAACGACGGTCCCGTTGAATGTGAAAGAAACCATTTCACTCATACTGAAACTTTCGCAAACCTATGGGGTGAAAATGGCGATCCATCCATAAATGATTGCCTGCCAAGAATGGCGTCGGTAATCAGCGCCGCAGAACCAGGAGCTAATCCAATACCAGCGCCTTCATGTCCTGCTGAATGCCATAGACCGCGAACTTTCGCATCTTCACCGATCACGGGGAGATGATCTGGCGCATAGGGTCTAAAGCCGCGATAGGCGCGTAGTAGCTGCACATCGCGCAACACAGGAAAGAGTGATGTCGCTTGAGCTGCAAGACGTCGTAGAATTTCATAATTCATAGAGCCATCGAAGCCAATGCGTTCACGGCTTGCACCAATAAGAATGGTCCCACTGCGTGTTCCTTCAACGACTGTACTGGTCTGTAAATCTGCATCGCTACTTGCAACGTTGGTCACATAATCTGAGTCATAAACTTTGTGGAATACATATTTACCTGTTGGCTCTGTGACCAAGATAAAACCTTTGCGTGGCGCAATGGGCAGATCTGAGCCAGCCATCTTGGCCAACTCCCCCGCCCATGTGCCCGTTGCATTCACAATGATGGGGGCTCTAAAGATTCCCTGCGTCGTCTCAATGCCGGCTACAGAACCATTTTCAACAATGATGCGTGTGACTCTTGCTTGGGAGATGAAGGCGCCCCCGCGTTTAATCACTGTGCGGATCACATGAGCTGCTGCCAACATTGGCTGACATTGCGCATCTTGCGGATAGAGGACACCGGAATGAAACTCTGGGTGCAGATATGGTTCAAGTTCATGCAGTGATGTGTGATCTAACTTCTGAGTAACCACTCCATGCTCAGATTGCTCAGCTGCAAGCTTCATCAGCGGGCCATCCTCATGGCGAGCAACAACTACTCCACCCTTTGCCTCTAACTCAAAACTATCGCCAACATCTTCTTGCATCTCAAACCACAAATCACGTGAGCGCAGAGCAAGTGTGAGTTCAGGACCCGGATCTTTATCTGACACAAGAATGTTGCCTTCACCCGCTCCAGTAGTTCCACTGGAGACAGCGCCACGATCAATGACTAAAACTTTCAAGCCTGCATTAGTCAGAGATAGCGCAGATGATGCTCCGACTATCCCCGCGCCAATAACAATCGCGTCTGGGTTTTGCATAGGAGAAGTGTGCTCTACTTAGTAATCTGTTGCAGAACTTCACGAAGGTCTACATCGCTAGCCGGTGCAATATCCCACGGCTTGTGTAGGTCATCGTTCTCCCAGCGCGGGATCACATGCATATGCAGGTGAAAGACCGTCTGCCATCCAGCCTCTTTACTCATCTGAAAAACTGTCGTCCCATCCGATCCCAATTGCTTAGCCAGTAAGTCAGCCACCTCTTTGGCAGTTGCCGCCACCTGCGAATAGGTAAGGGCATCTGCATCATGAATGTCTTTGACATGCTTCTTTGGAATGACCAAGGTGTGGCCGCGATTAGCTGGGAAAATATCTAAGAATGCATAGCAATCATCGTTCTCATAGACCTTATAGGAAGGAATAGATCCCTCGACTATTTTGCAGAAGATGCACTCTGACATGGCGTCACTGTAGAGCGTTGATTCTTTTACGCGCAATCTTCTGGCTCGGTGATTCATGGCCCAGCATGTATGAAAGCAAATCAAGCAAGACTTTGCTCACCTTCAGCCAGGATTTTGAACGAGGTTTGAGTCCAAGAACCGAAAGAAATGGTTCATCGATCGTGGCGATAGCTGCGTTGGCAAGAATTCGATAGAAGAAAAGTCCACCTCGCGAAAATGGAGGTTTAAGAATGAATCCCACAATCGGTGGTGTCATTGCAATGGTTACAACTTCATTACGCGCAAAGTTATCCATCACATCCGCAAGTTCAGCCTCTGATTGAGGCGCAGTCTGGAGTCCGAGTGGCTGTGCACTCTTTGCCCACTCTCGCACATAGCGATCAGCGCCTTGCGGCAATGGGTAACCAAGTTCCTGATGTGCTCGCAAGAATGAATCGGTAAAGGCGCAATGCACCCACAACAGATACCTCGGATCACTTGCGCTATATCGAGTGCGTTCACCAGATCTCTGCTCGAAGTCACCTTCTACTCGAGTATGCATCTGGCGCACTCTGCGCGCTTCAATCTCAATCGCCTCGGTGGAACCGAATGATGTAATTGTCAGCCAGCGCGTTGTGCGCTCCAAGCGGCCTAAAGGATCGGTGTCATAAGCAGAGTGTTCTGCAACTCCAGTAAGTGCTGCAGGATGGGCTGCCTGCATGAGCAGTGCGCGTATTCCGCCAACTAAAGTTGCAATGCATCCATGTACCTGCCAGACAGCGCTCTCTGGTCCAAATAACCCAACATCATTTCCGATTGCCATCTGCTGTGACCATGCAGGTGCACCACTTGGATCACCTGAAACCGTTTTACGAAATGCATCAGCTGCCTTATTGCCACCTAGCGCACCCAAGACCTTATTCACAGGGTGATTCTAGAGAAGTATCCGCTAACTGCAATTTCAACTACGGGTTGAGAAACCAGCAATCATTTCAAGGATGGCAAGAGCTGCAAGTCGAACAGTTCGTTCATCTTCTGAATCCTTTGCTGAATCAATTTCAGCGATATCTGCGCCAACGACAGATCGTGATGCGCCTGCAAGAAAAGCGAATTGGCGTAATTCAT
>JBILBC010000024.1:0-14355 GCA_044353885.1 Candidatus Planktophila sp.
ACCTGCTTGAAAAGCTAATTGGCGATAACTTGCCAGCAGGACCTGCCTTCTATCCCACCGATGTGAAAAGTGATCAGAAGATTGAGACCCTTATCTGTGAGCTCATTCGCGAGGCTGCGCTGCGCGATGCTCGAGAAGAACTTCCACACTCCATCATGGTCACCATCGATGAGATGGCAGAGCGTGAAGAAAAGGGAAGCCGTCCATTCTTTGATATCCATGCAACTATCCATGTTGAGCGCGATTCACAGACTGGAATTTTGCTCGGCCATCAAGGTGAGCGACTTAAAGATATTGGTATGAGAGCTCGCAAAGATATTGAGCGCGAACTCGGAGCGCGAATCTTCTTAGGTCTTCACGTGAAGGTCTCGAAAGAGTGGCAGCGCGATCCAAAACTACTTGAACGTCTAGGTTTTACTGAGCGCTAATCACACCTGTTGCAAGAGCGATCAGCAGCGCTGATCCCAGTGCGACGCGGTAAATCACAAATGGCGTGAAGCTCTTTGTGGAGATGTATTTCATCAGCCAGGCAATGACTGCATAACCAATAACGAATGCTGCAATAGTTGCAACAAGGATCTCTGGCATGGAGTAGACAGAGACAGTTGAGTCACCCATTGCCTTCTGCAATTGATAGAGACCACTACCAAAGACTGCAGGTAGGGCTAGTAAGAATGAGTAACGCAGAGCAGCTTCGCGCTTATATCCAAGGAATCTTCCGAGTGCGATCGTTGCACCAGAGCGAGATACGCCAGGAATAAGTGCCATCGATTGTGCAAGACCATAGAGAATTCCATCTCGTGCACTTAATGTTGATAAATCTTTCTCACTTCTACCCACGCGATCAGCAAACCCCAAGATCAGGCCAAAGATAATGAGCGTGCTTGCAATGATCCAGAGTGATCGAAAGTTATTGGTGATGTAATCCTGTCCGAGATAACCAAGGGCCACAATGGGAAGTGTGCCGATGATGATGAGATTTCCAAGGCGCGCTTCAGCTGAGCCATCGCGCTTAAACCATGCTCGTGCAATGGTGAGAATATCTTTGCGAAAATAAAGGAGAACTGCGAGCTCTGTACCAATTTGGGTAATAGCGGTAAAGGCAGCACCTGGGTCTTTTGCGTTAGGTAAGAATTCACCCACGATACGAATATGCGCACTCGATGAAATCGGTAAGAACTCAGTGAGTCCTTGGACTATTCCGAGAAAGAGCGCTTCAAGCATTGTGAAAGTATCTCAATAGTTAAGCATCGGCAGGCTTGCGGCTCGCGAAGTATGAACCGATTAATACCAGTGGAAGTCCAAGAATGATGCCGGTTGTCAGTGGCTCATTGAGAATGATTACTCCAAGAACTACGGCAAATGCTGTGTTGAGGTATGTCACTAGAGATCCTCGGGCTACGCCGATGATATTTGCCAATGTGAAGAAGGCTGCAAATGCTGCGCCTGTCGACAGTACGCCAAGACCAATAATTGCGCGGATTGCTCCTTGAGAAATTTCGTGGGTTGGCCACTGCGCGATAGTCCATGGCAGATAGAAGATTGCAGTCATTGCCATTGCAACAGCATTAATGGCAATTCCTGAGACATGAGGAAGAGCGCCTTGGACCATCATGACCGCATAGGAATAACCGATAGATGCAACGAGAACCATTGCAATGGAGAGTGGATCAGCACTTCCTGTGATGCTCTCGATACCAACGACTGCAATGAGGCCGATAAATCCCACAACAATTCCAAAGAGACGCTTTCGTTGCCAGACAGTCTTATCACCTCGCATAGAAGCAAAGATTGTTGCCCAGATTGGAACGGATGCCACAAGAAGGCCAGCAAGCCCAGATGAGATCTTCTGTTCTGCTGTGCCAATGAGAATCCACGGACCAATCATTTCAAGAAATGCGTATGCGCCAACGTAGCGCCATCCACGGACTGCTGCAAAGAGCTGACGTTGTTTGATTGCAATCGGAATCAATATAGCGCCACCGATTGCTGTGCGCAGGAAGACCACAGTGGCTGGGCTAAATCCATTTTCGGGATCTACTGCAACCTTTATAAAGAGATATGGGATGCCCCAGAGGAAGCCAACAAGGATAAAGAGAAAGAGACCGCGACGTGACATTGTGAATCAAAGCTCCTTGTTAGGTAAGAGGCAACCTTACTGGGTTATCTTCTTAACTTCATATGCAACGAAATCAATTGCTTGCTGCGCAGTAGGGGTGATGGCCATATTGGTAAAGAAGCCATGGATCATTCCTTCATAGCCTTTATAAAGAACGGGAACTCCATCACGATGTAGGAGCTCTGCATATCGCTCACCATCATTGAGTAGCGGGTCATATTGGGCGGTGATGATGATGGCAGGTGCCACTGCTTTAAATGATGAAGCACGCATCGGGATTGCATAGGGGTTTTGATCGTGATGGCTTCCTTGCAGATATTGATCCCAGAACCATTGCATCGCCTGCGTTGATAACCCATACCCTGTTGCATTTTCTTTATAGGAAGCAGTATCAAAATTGCGATCATTACACGGGTAGATCAGTACCTGAAATGCAAGGGCAACGCTGTTATCACGCGCCTTAATCGCAACACCAGATGCCAAGTTAGCGCCGGCGCTATCGCCTGCAACACCGATTCTATTTTTATCGATTCCAAGATTTCCAGCATTTGCAATAACCCAGAGCAGAGTTGCATAGCAATCATCAAAGGGAATGGGGAATGGATGCTCAGGTGCCTTCTGATAGTTCACGCTGATGATGGTGGCGCCACTTTGGTTTGCAAGACGAGCGAGGGATGCATCGTAGATATCAAGAAAATTTAGAACCCAGCCACCACCGTGAAAATAGACGATGGCAGGTGCGTTGGTAGCAACCGTTGGGCGATAGATGCGAATAGGTAGATCTGCAGTTGGTCCTGGAATGTATTGATTGATCATCTCGTGCACAGCTTCAACCGGGCCTGCCAGCGCTGGGCGTGTCTGAGTGTTCTTGCGAATGACTTCTACTGGTGCTTCCCAAACTTGAGGAAGTCCTGCTGCAGCACCTGCTTCAAGAAACGCTTTTATCTCAGGTGCAAGCGACATCTCTTACCAACCTTGAGTTCTATCGCGAAGTTCACGATAGCGAGTAACAACGTCAGGAGTATGCGCAGCACGTGCTGATGTGACTTCACCGAGATTCCATTGAGGTGGATTTGTGTCACCGCTGAGCGCCCACGCCGCTTGTCGAGCTGCGCCATCTGCAACATATTCACCTGGTTGTGGAATTAACACTTCACGACCGAACAGGGATGATGCAATCGATGAGATTGCAGGATTCTTTGCAGCACCGCCAATGAGTAAGACGCGATTGATGGAGACTCCAAGTTGTTCCAGGGCATCAACGGCATCGACTAGGCCGCATAACATTCCTTCGATCATTGCGCGTGCAATATCTGCAGGGTTAGAGTTTGTTAGATTCATTCCAGCAAAGACTCCTGTTGCATCAGGGCGATTAGGCGTGCGCTCACCTTCAAAGTAGGGAAGAAGAGATAGACCATTGGCTCCTTGCTTTGCAGTGAGCGCAAGAGCTCCTACCTCATCATGAGTTTTTCCTAAGATGCGTGTTGCAGCATCCAAGATGCGAGCTGCGTTGAGAGTGCAGACAAGGGGCAAGAAACGTCCTGTTGCATCGGCAAATCCAGCAACTGCGCCGCTTGCATCATGTGTTGGTGTGTCAGAGACAGCAAAGGCAGTTCCACTTGTTCCAAGAGATACAACGACATCTCCAGGTTGTGCCTGCACACCAAGTGCTGCTCCTGCGTTATCTCCAGCACCTGCTGCGATAGGAATTCCCGAAAGTGTTTCGCCACCGAATGCAGATGGTGCCACGATGCGAGGAGTAATGATGGTGCGATCTGTGCGAAGAGCAGATTTCAAGAGATCATCGCGATATGTGGAAGTGACTGAATCGAAGTAACCAGTACCTGATGCATCAGAGCGATCTGTGAATAGCTTTGCGAAATCTTTTCCACCTTGCAAACGCCATGAGAGCCAATCGTGGGGGAGAGCAACTGCTGCAACTTTGTCGGCATTCACCTTCTCGTTATCGGCAAGCCAACGTAGTTTTGAAGCAGTAAATGATGCAACGAGTACAGAGCCTACTTTCTGTGCAGCTTGTGCATCGCCTCCCATTTCAGAGTTGAGATCACGTGCAGATTGCGCAGAGCGTGTGTCATTCCAGAGAAGTGCGGGGCGGATGACATCGCCATTGTTATCGAGTGCAACCATTCCATGTTGCTGGCCACCGATAGAGATTGCAGAAACATCTGCAAGACCACCAGCATCGGTGAATGCTTTATCCAAGGCGCTCTCCCAATGGGCTGGATCTACTTCGGTTCCATCAGGGTGAGATGCGCGGCCTTGGCGTACTAATTCGCCCGTCTCTGCATTACGAATTACGACCTTCACCGATTGGGTTGAAGAATCCACGCCTGCAACTAATGGGCCAGCCGAGTGGTGGGTCTTTGCCATGGCGAAAGGCTAGACTGTGCCAGTCAGTGTTGACCACAGTACGGCTTATTTAGTTGGCCGAATCTCACTTATTTTTGGAGCGTTGCAATGCGTATTGGAATTCTTACAGGTGGCGGAGACTGCCCAGGACTTAACGGTGTTATTCGTGGCGTAGTCACAAAGGGAATCAAAGAGTACGGATATGAATTCGTCGGATTCCGCGATGGTTGGAAAGGCCCTCTTGAGGCGCTGACCATGCCACTAGATCTTGCAACTGTGAAGCCAATCCTTGCAAAGGGTGGAACCATCCTTGGTTCATCACGCACCAATCCATTTAAGATGGTGAACGGCGTTGAACGCATCAAGCAGAACCTTGCAGATCAAGGAATTGATGTTCTTATTGCAATTGGCGGCGAAGACACACTTGGAGTTGCCACAAAGCTTGATGCTCTAGGCGTCAAGGTCATCGGTGTTCCCAAGACAATCGATAATGACCTCAACAACACAGACTTTACCTTTGGATTTGATACTTCAGTAAATATTGCAATGGAGGCAATTGATCGCCTTCACACAACAGCTGAATCTCATCACCGCCCATTAATCGTTGAGGTTATGGGTCGCCACGCAGGATGGATTGCACTGCACTCAGGAGTTGCAGGAGATGCTGCATGCATCTTGATTCCAGAAGTGAAGTTCTCAGTCGAGAAGGTCTGCGAATATGTGAAATCACGCTTTGAGACTGGCACAGCGCCGATCATCGTTATTGCAGAAGGTGCTATTCCTCAAGATGGCGACATGATCACAAAGGATCAGCCACTGGATGCATTTGGCCACGTTCAACTTTCAGGTATCGGCGATTGGCTTGCTGCAGAGATTGAGACAAAGACTGGCTACCAAACCCGTTGCACAGTCCTCGGTCACATCCAGCGCGGTGGAACACCATCAGCATTTGACCGCGTTCTGAGCTCTCGCTTTGGACTTGAGGCAATCACAGCTGTTCACGAAGGTGATTTCGGCAAGATGATGGCCCTGCACGGAACAAAGATTGCTCGCGTGCCATTGGCATCAGCGACAGATGTTCTTAAGACCGTTCCATTCGAGCGATATGAGGAGATCACTTCGTTCTTTGGATAATCTCCCTGCGAGATTGCTACTGAACTCTCTACTCTTATGACTATGAACTCGACTTCCTCGCAGCTCGATAACCTCTTCGACTCATCACTCGTTGCTGCCCAGCAACCTAATTGGCCTGGCGGTCACGATGGTGAGCAAATGAAGAAGGCTGTTGCTGATCTTCGCGCACTTCCTCCACTTGTCTTTGCTGGTGAGTGCGATGATCTCAAAGCAAAGATTGCAGAAGCAGCAGCTGGTCGAGCATTCTGGTTACAAGGTGGAGATTGCGCAGAAACTTTCACATCAGCTACAGCAGATTCCATTCGCAATCGCATCAAGACAATCTTGCAGATGGCTGCAGTGTTGCAGTATTACTCAAGCTTGCCTGTGATCAAGGTCGGCCGCATGGCTGGACAGTTTGCAAAGCCTCGCTCAAATGATCTTGAGACTCGTGGGGATGTCACTCTTCCTGCCTACCGCGGAGATGCTGTCAACGATATTGAATTTACGGAAAGTGCTCGCACACCAGATCCCAACCGCCTTGTTCGCGTTTACAACACTTCGGCTGCGACCCTCAACCTTGTTCGTGCATTTACTCGCGGAGGTTTTGCAGATCTTCGCCAGGTGCACGAGTGGAATAAGGGATTCATCCGCGACTCCACATTCGGTGAGAAGTATGAGCAGATGGCAAATGAAGTTGGTCGAGCCCTTGCCTTCATGAAATCTGCAGGCGTTGACCCAGAACAATTTAAGGCTGTTGATTTCTATGCAAGCCATGAAGCTTTGATTATTGAATACGAGAAGGCTCTCACCCGTATCGATTCACGCACGCAACTTCCCTACGATGTCTCAGGACACTTCATCTGGATCGGTGAGCGCACACGTCAACTCGATGGAGCGCACGTTGATTTTGCATCCAAGGTTCGTAATCCGATTGGTATCAAGCTTGGACCTAAGTCCACAGTGGAAGATGCACTCGCACTGATTGCAAAGCTCAATCCAGATAATGAGCCAGGCCGCATTACATTTATTACTCGCATGGGCGCTGGCACAATCCGTCAAGCACTTCCAGCACTTGTTGATGGTGTGACAAAGAGCGGTGCGCAGGTTCTCTGGGTATGCGATCCGATGCATGGCAATACCTTTGAATCAAAGAATGGTTATAAGACACGTAATTTTGAAGATGTACTTGATGAAGTCCGTGGCTTTTTTGAGGTCCATAAGAAGCTAGGAACCCATCCAGGTGGAATCCATATTGAGCTCACCGGTGATGATGTCACTGAGTGTCTCGGTGGTGGCAACCAAGTATCTGAGAAGGATCTTGAATCACGCTATGAGACAGCGTGCGACCCACGCTTGAATCACTCACAATCACTTGAGCTCTCATTTTTGGTTGCTGAAATGTTGCGCGACCGCTAACTTAGTTAGCGTGACGCTGCTTCTCACCACTCTGGCAACACCTCTTGGCAGTCTCAATCTCATTGCCGATGAACACATCCTCCTTGGGGCAAATCTCTCAACACTTAAAGCGCTCAAGGAAAGTTTGAGTGCAGAGGATTCACTGCGCAATATCCAGTCCGTCTCCAAGATTCCTGTCATTACAGATCTGATCAACGATTACTTTGAAGGTGATTTATCGGCGCTCAATGCAATTCAAGTTCGCCAGCCCGGTGCGCACTTCTCACAAGCTGCGTGGAAGGCGATGAAGAAAGTGAAGCCAGGTTCGGTTATCTCCTATGGTGATTTGGCAGAGCGAGCAGGAAGTCCTGCGGCTGTGAGAGCGGCGGGAAGTGCGTGTGCCAAGAATGCAATTGTTTTAGTTGTTCCATGCCATCGCATTGTGAAGACTGGTGGAGCGCTAGGAAATTATGCCTATGGTTTGAATAAGAAAGAGTGGCTACTTCACCACGAGGGCGCGCTTTAGAATCTCAATAGCTTGATCGCATTGCGCATCATCGAAATCTAGGTGGGTAACTAGGCGCGCATAGTGTGGGCCGAGTGCGCTAATCCACAATCCAGCTTCTTTACAGCGCGCTGTTAAATCAGCTGCTGTCATCCCAATTTTGGATAGTTCAAGACCCACAATATTTGTGTGCACCTTGGAAGGATCCACAAGCGATGAATCGATGGCAGCAAGGGCTATAGCAATCTTCTTTGCTCGTCCATGATCTTCGGCTAAGCGATCAATATTGTGATCGAGTGCGTAGTGTGCAGCTGCTGCGATGATTCCAACCTGTCGCATTCCAGCGCCATAGCGTTTGCGCCAGATGCGAGCCTCGGCCACACGTTCTTTCGTTGAAAGCATGACAGAGCCAATAGGTGCACCGAGACCCTTGGAAAGACAGACGCTGATGGTGTCAAAGTGCTTTCCATATTCGGAAAATGAGACACCGGATGCAACATGGGCATTCCAGATGCGAGCACCATCGAGGTGCATCGCTATACCGCGAGCATGGGCTGCGGATGAAAGTTTTGCGATCTCATCAGTCGGTTGCACAGTTCCACCACCGAAGTTGTGGGTGTTCTCAACAGCAATTGCTTTTGTTGATACTAAATACGGCCCAGCATTTTCATGGGCAATGGCAAGAGCATCATCAGCTTTGAGCAGCCCATCAGTTGAGGGCCATGTGCGAGTTGTAATGCCGCTAAATGTTGCTGCAGCGCCAAGTTCTGCGCGCACGATATGCGAGCGAGTTTCAACAAGTAGTTCTTCACCAGGCTTAACCAATGTGCGAATAGCTAATTGATTAGCAAGGGAGCCGGTAGGGCAGAAGAGTCCAGCTTCGTGGCCAAACATGGCAGCAAGGCGTTCTTCCAGTGAGTTAACGGTGGGATCATCGCCGTAGACATCATCGCCAACTTCAGCAGCTGCCATCGCTTGTCGCATTGCATCACTGGGTTTAGTCACAGTGTCTGAGCGAAGATCGATTGCCATGGCTTATTCCTCCTTGAGAACGATCATAAACATGGCAGTTAATACCATCAATCCACCAAGAGTAGCTTGCAGAGTTAAGCGTTCGCCACCAAAAATGATTGCAAAGAGGGCTGCAAAGACAACTTCCATCGTCAGAATCACAGCAACTTTCGTTGTGGTCATGTGAGCCTGCGACCATGTCTGCACGACAAAGGCGACTGCGGTGCACACGACTGCGGTGAAGACCACGACAGCCCATACTCCAGAATCTGGTGGTGCTGAATAACCTTCAGGAATCGAGGCAAGACCAGATAAAAGTGCGCACATAGCAAGCTGCACAATCGTCATCGCATACACATCTCGACCTGATGACCATTTACCCAAGGCAATAATGTGTGCGGCAAAGAAGAAGGCGCTTGCGAGCACAAGCATCTCGCCTATTCCCACTGAGAAACCACGGATAGATAAGAGGCCTAACCCAACAGTTGCAATGAATACACATGCCCAGATTAATTTTGTGAGGCGCTCTTTCAGAAAGAAGTAAGCAAGTAGCGGTGTGAAGACGACATAGAGCCCAGTAACAAAACCTGTGATGGCAGCTCCGGTGCGGGCAAGGCCCAGCGTTTGGAAGATATAGCCAAGGCCTAAGAAGATTCCTGCAGATCCAGCACGCAGGATGAGATCTCTATCAAATTGCCTAATGACAGATGGTTTGAGAGCAATCATCACTATGACGGCAAGTGAGAATCGTGTGAAGAGAAAGTTATTAACGCTCTGTCGCTCGATGGCATCTTTCATCAAGACAAATGCCATGCCCCATGCAGCTGAGACTGAGAGAAGTGCCCACGGTGCTAGGCGCATCTTGAGTGCGTGTGAAGAACTCATCCACGCAACTTCTTTAAGAGAGCAATTTCCTCACCATGTTCAGGTTCCATGCCTGGAGTTTCAAGAATGAGTGGTGCATTGGCAACGGCAGGGTGCTTAAGCAGCTCAGCAAAGGGATCAACGCCGATAAAGCCCTTACCGATATTTTGATGGCGATCTTTAAGTGCGCCACAGACATCCATCGAATCGTTTGCGTGAATAAGTTGGATGCGCTCAATTCCAGCGACCTGCACGAGAAGGTCGAGGGTCTCTTTCATTCCACCCTTCTTTGCAATGTCATGGCCTGCTGCAAAGACGTGGCAAGTATCAAGACAGATACCGACCTTGGGGTGGTATTCAAGTGCTTTGAGGTAGTTCTCTAAATCTTCAAGACGCTTGACGAGTGATTGACCTTGTCCGGCTGTGGGCTCAAGAAGTAGGTAAGGCGCATCATCATCGAGTGCTTCAAGAATGGGCATAACGCCTTTTTTAATCTGCTTCCATGCATTATCAACATTATCTTCTTTGACAGCAGAGCCAGTGTGAACAACAACGCCTAGCGCGCCGATCTCTTGTCCGCGCTTGAGTGAATAGGCAGTTGATGCCAGTGAATTCACATATGTCTCATGCGTAGGTGAACCTAAGTTGATCAGAAATGGTGCGTGGACATAGGTTTCAATATCGAGGGCTTGAGCCTTCTCACGAAATATTGCATCTGCTTCATGGTTGGTCTCAGGCATTGCCCATCCGCGAGGATTGGATGTGAAAACTTGAATTGCTTCAGCTTGTGTTAACTCTGCATAGGCGATGGAACGCTTAGCCATTCCTCCAGATGTTGGAGTGTGAGCACCGATGCGAGGTTTCTTCATGGCTTTAGACACTTGCCTACCCTACTGTGATGGTCACAGTACTGCCACGTTTAACCTTGCTTCCGACCTTTGGTGAAACATTCGTCACCTTCTTGATGCTCTTATTGCCAATTTTCTTCACGACGACTTTGAGGTCGAGATCTTTCAGGGCCGCAACTGCCTTGGCTTCATCGATGGAGAAGACATTAGGAACAAATGCGAAGCCAGAGCCCTTAGAGATAATCAGATAAATCTTTGAACCCTTATCTGCAGTTGCCGAAGCTAAAGGTTTCTGCGAAATGACTTCACCTGCAAGGAGCGTCTCGCTATATGCATAGGTCGATGTCACTACAAATCCTGCAGCTTGGAGTTCATTGAGGGCTTGATCAGAGCTCTTGCCAATATAGGAAATGACTGCAACTTGTTCAATTCCCTTTGATACTCGTATAAGAATTGATGCCTTGCGCTTTACCTTCTCACCAGATGGTGGATTTGAGTCAATGACATAACCCTTTGGAACGCTTGTGCTGAATTCTACGGCGAGTGGCTGGATAGTCAGCGGTAACTTTGCAAGGACATTCGTTGCAGCCTCTGGTGTGAGCCCTGCAAGAGGAGGGATAGTAAATCGTTCTGGTCCCTTGGAGACAATAAGTTTGACGGTGCCACCTTGATCAATGCGACCGCCACCTTCAGGAATAGATTGAATAACGCGACCTTCAGCAATCTCTTCGCTAAATTGCTTTTCAACAACGAGAGATGCAAGACCTAGAGGATCCAGTGCTGCTCCTGCCTCAAGCTGTGTTGCACCCACAGTTGATGGAACAACGACGCGAGAGCCGGGACCGACCAGTACATACCAACCGACAATGCCCACAGCAACAGCCATGACAAGTGCAATCTTGCGATTACGACGAACACGCTTACTTGCCTTCTTTCGCTTTTGTAGCTCTTGCGTTGTCTCACGTGGGGCAGGAGTAGAAGGAATCGCTTGCGTAATCTCTTTTACCTTTGCGCGTAGTGATTTACGAGAAGGTTTTGGGCGCATCGGTTCGATGGGGATATCGAGTTCAAGGCTGAGTTGATTCTCTTTGGGATTGAGTAATTGGCTGATGCGCGAGAGTTCTTCATAGAAGATGGTGGCATCGCGTGGTCGATCATCGGGGTTGGCACTGGTGGTGCGATAGATCAAATCATCGAGTTGTTCTGGAACACCTGAGATGAGAGAACTAATCTTCGGTACGCGGTTATTGACATGCATATAGGCGATCTGAATTGGTTGATCACCTTCAAATGGCTTCTTTCCTGTGAAGATTTCAAAGGCGGTAATCCCAAGTGAGTAGTTATCGCTACGAGAATCTGCAACACCACGTTGGACTTGCTCAGGGGAGAGGTAGGAAACGCTGCCAAGAATGACGCTGGATTCAGCGGTGAGAGTGCCACCGATGAGAGGGCCCTTTGCAAGACCAAAGTCTGCAATCTTGATGCGCCCCTCTTTGGAGATCAAAATATTTTCAGGCTTGATATCGCGATGTACGATTCCGATTTTATGTGCTGCAGAGAGTGCACTGAGCACAGGCAGTAAGAATTTGATTCCATCAGCTACAGAGAGTTTGCCTTGTTCATTGAGGTATTCGCGAAGAGTGTGACCTTCAATCATCTCCATCACAAGGAAGATGGCGGGGCTTCCATTCTGGTTCCACCCTTGATCTTGCACGGCAACGATATTGGGATGAGAAAGTGCTGCTGCAGCCTTAGCTTCACGGATGAAGCGTTCAACAAATTGCTCATCTTGCGCCAAGTGCGAGTGCATAATCTTGACTGCAACTTTGCGGTCTAGACGAGTATCGAGGGCCTCATAGATGCTCGCCATTCCACCTGTGGCCATCTGGCGGATGAGTTGGTAGCGCCCATCAATGAGCTCGCCGGTCAGGTCAGACATATCCCGAATTCTAGGTAGTCAGTACGAAATCAGCGGCGTTCTGCGTGCCTTCGCTGAGAAAGTGTTGCTCCTGTGTGGCAAGCCACTTTCTCATCTGACTCTCAATCTCTTTTCCATCGCGCGCAATAACACGCGCCAATCCTTCACTTTCTTCAATATCAATCCAGATAAGTGCGGCAAGTGAATCTCGTACAGCCATCTGCCCGCTACCAACGCCTTCAAGAATAAGAAGCTCTGACTTCTCTATCTCAGCAACCGGTGAGAATGCACCTGCGCGCCAGTCATAGGTGGAGAGGGAGATAGCGGCAGATTTCTTATGTGCTGTAACAAGATGTGTAAGCACATCAGTGAGTTGATGCGTGAGTGCGTTATCCCAACCATCGTAGAGATCATCCATATGAATTTCGGTGACGGAGTAACGCTGAGCCAGTGCAAGTTTGATGTCATGAGCAAGAGTTGTCTTTCCAGCACCTGCTGGCCCATCAATAGCAATGATGGGTTGGGTGATCTCGCTACAGAGGTCTAAGAGAGCGTCTATGAGTTGCATACCAAGTTCTCCATCCCAATGCCGCCATTGCTGTGAATGCCACATAGAGCAGCGTTGTAAAGAGTAGACCCTGTGATGCATAGAGAGCTACGTATCCGGCATCGACTACTAACCACATCGGCCAACTGTCGTATTTCTGATAGACCATCAGTAACTGAGCACCGAGTGAACCAAAGAAGAGAATTGCATCGACATACGTAGATGCTGCTCCCAGTGATTTAAGAACAGGGCCGAGAGCAAGAGTTGCAATGAGAATCGCTGCGATTGTGTAGATGCGGTACTTATTCCTAAATGGTCCAGGCTTTGCACCTGTGGGTTCCCATCCATACCAACCAGCGATTGCTGCTGCGATAAAGACTAATTGCAGCGCTGCACTTGCATAGAGTTTGTATTGCAAGAAGAAGATGCCATAGAGAATCGCGCTCAGCGCCCACCATGGCCATGTGATGCGTTTTGCTGTGATGCCGAGAGCAACTCCGATAAATGAAACAAGGGATGCAATAAATTCGAGATAGGAGACTTCATATTCCCATGCTGTGAAGAAAGTGGAAAACACTTGTGAACCTCATTTCTAGATCCGCATTACCGGACCAGTCAGACGGTCGACTTCGATGAAGTCCTCTCAGCCACTGTGGCTCCCGTTGGGTAGAACTTTAGCCAATACGTGCAGCAATTGCCTGTATGTAGGCAGCTCCTGCAACACGTGCGCGGCGAGCAGTAGAGGTCTTTGCACGCTTATTGAAGATGTCATAACCAATTGCTTCGACTTCATCAACGATTCCACAGTAGAGCTCACTGGCTGCGCGAATGCAGGGACGTGAGACTTTATCCAGGTAGGCAATTCCAATATCTGCTTCACGCTGCAGTTGGCGCACGCGAGCAATTTGAAACTTAAGCGCTGCAATGATTTCAGGGGTCAAGATGCGACGCTCGAGCATCGCGCGGTCCACACCGAATTGAGCAAGCTCTTGCAGTGGTAAGTAGACGCGGCCGCGATCTAGATCTTCAGCGACATCTCGGATGAAGTTGGCGAGCTGAAATGCAATGCCGAGTTTCTTCGCTGCCTCATATGCGCGCTGATCGGAGTAACCAAGAATGGGAACCATCTCAAGGCCGATAACGGCCGCAGACCCATAAACATATTCGAGAAGGTCCTCATATGTCTGATACTGCGTAATAGTTAAGTCCATCTCCATAGAGTGTAAGAAGTCCACAAAGTGTTGGTGGGGGATATCAAATTTTCGAGCAGTATCCACAAGTGCGCGACCGATGTGATCTGTGCTTGTTCCGGCTTTAAGGTCAGCCAAAACTCCGCTACTCCAGGAACGCAGAGCCTCAGCTTTTTCTGCAGGTGAAAGAGTGGATGCTAAATCATCAACGATTTCATCGGCATAGCGTGCAAAGCCATAGAGAGCATGAACGTAGGGGCGCTTGCTCTTGGGAAGTAGAAGAGTGGCTAAGTAATAGGTCTTGCCATGCAACGAGTTAAGTCGTTTGCACTCTTCATACGATGCTGCAAGCGCTGCATCCATTTACTTAACCGGACCCACAATGCGCTCAGCAGCAAGGCGACCTGAGATAAGAACCATCGGAACGCCAACGCCAGGTTGTGTTCCACTACCTGCAAAGACAACGTTCTCA
>JBILBC010000098.1:0-4036 GCA_044353885.1 Candidatus Planktophila sp.
CAAGAAGTACGTTCATATGTCCAGGCATACGACCTGCAACTGGGTGAATTCCATAAGCAACATCGATGCCCTTAGAGATCATGAGATCTGCAAGCTCGCGCACTGTGTGCTGTGCCTGGGCAACAGCTAGACCGAAGCCAGGAACGATTACAACGCGACGTGCATAGTTGAGCAAGATTGCAACGTCATCAGCAGAACCTGAACGCACTGGGCGCTCTTCTGCTGAATCTGAGACAGCTTGTGGCTTAGCGGTGAATGCACCGAAGAGAGTTCCAAAGAGTGAACGTCCCATCGCCTCTGCCATCAAGCGAGTCAAGATAGTTCCTGATGCACCGACGAGTGTTCCTGCGATGATGAGAAGTGTTGATGAGAGTACATATCCACTTGCTGCAACTGTAAGACCTGTAAATGCATTGAGAAGTGAGATAACGATAGGCACATCAGCGCCACCGACTGGAAGCACGAAGAGCACACCGAAGAGCAATGAGAGAAGTGCAAGAACAAGTAGTGGTGTTGTTCCAAGAGCAGTTACAACCCAGACTGAAACGCCAAGTACAGCAACGAGAGTTCCTGCAATCACAAAACGTCCACCAGGGAATACCACTGGGCGAGTAGTCATCAGCTCTTGAAGCTTCATAAAGGTGATGATTGATCCACTGAAAGAAACGCAGCCAACAACAACTGTGAATACAGTAAAGATGACTTCTGCAGTTGTTGCCTCAGCACCAAGGTTGAGATATTCAACGATTGCGACGAGGGCAGCTGCACCGCCGCCAACACCGTTAAAGAGTGCAACGAGTTGCGGCATCTGTGTCATTTCGACCTTACGTGCGGCAGGAACACCAATAACAAGACCTACGAGAATTGCTCCAATAATCCACCAGAAGTTATGCAGTGGCAGTGAATGACCAACTTCTTCACCCTTTGAAGGAGTTACATAGAGAAATACTGAGAGAGTTGCAACAGTTGCACCAAATGCTCCAATGAGATTTCCACGACGGGCTGTCTTTGGATGAGATAGACCTTTAAGAGCCAAGATGAAAGCAACGCCTGCGCCGAGGCCAACCAAACTATAGAGAGTGCTATTCATTATTCGCCTCCCTTATCTACGGACTTCTTAGGCTTAAACATTTCGAGCATGCGGTCGGTTACAACAAATCCTCCGACCATATTGATGGTGGCAAGGACAATTGCTGCAAGTGAAAGCCCGAGTTCCAGATTGGTTTCACTGTGATCGGCAACAATGATTGCGCCGACGAGGATCACACCGTGAATAGCGTTAGCACCTGACATCAGCGGGGTGTGCAGTGTTGAAGATACTTTTGAGACTACTTCAAATCCCACAAAGACTGCGAGAACGAAGATGGAAATGATTGCGATTGCATCCATTACTTTGCACCGCCTTTCTCGCTCGCACCTGGTGTGTGCTTCGCACCGCCATGAGTTGTTGCTGACTTGTCGATGATTTCATCAGTGAAATCAATATTGAGTGAAACTGGTGCGTCATCTTTACTTGGGTTGGTCATCAAAGTAAGGAGATTTACAACGTTTCGTGAATACAAACTTGATGCGTGGAATGGAAGTTGGCTCGGGACATCTTTGCCGCCCCAGATTTGAACTCCCTTTGCTGTAACAACAATCTCTCCAGGCTTAGATCCTTCAACGTTTCCGCCTGTTTCGGCAGCGAGGTCAACAATGATTGTTCCTGCCTCCATCGCATCAACCATCTGCGCTGTCATCAAACGTGGCGCAGTACGACCTGGAACGGCTGCAGTAGTAATAACAAGATGTGATTTAGCGATGTAAGGAGTAAGAAGTTCGCGTTGCTTTGCTGCACGCTCTTCAGTCATCTCACGTGCATAGCCACCAGCACCTTCAAGTGCCTCCAGCTCAAGATTAATAAATGTTGCACCCATTGATTTCACTTCATCGGCAGATGATGGGCGAACGTCATATGCACTAACAACTCCACCGAGTCTGCGAGCTGTTGCAATCGCTTGCAGACCTGCGACTCCTGCACCAAGGACCAATACCTGTGCTGGAGTAACTGTTCCTGCCGCTGTCATCAACATTGGAAAGAAGCGTGGTGAAAGTTCTGCGCCAACAAGTGCTGCGCGATATCCAGCGCAGAGTGCTTGCGAGGTAAGTGCATCCATTGATTGTGCGCGAGAAATACGTGGAACAAGTTCGAGAGAGAAAGCAGTTACTCCAGCACTTGCTGCAGCATCGATTGAATCAGCTCCAGTAACTGGTGAAAGGAAAGAGATTGTGACGGCGCCTTTCTTTAGGCTGCCCATCTGCGCTGGTGTGAGTGAAGTAACGGAGAGAACTACATCGGCATCACTGATGACATTGCCGCTTTTTACTGTGGCACCTGCTGCGGTGAAGAGATCATCGGTTGCCTGCGAATGAACGCCTGCCCCAGATTCAATGACGACTTCATAACCAAGTCGAGTCAACTTGTTAATGACATCTGGCACAAGCGCTACGCGCTTCTCACCATCTCTAATCTCTCTAGGAACTGCAATTCTCATGCGGCTAAAGGTAGTGGGTCGATGCCTTGAAGGCTATGTGAATTAGGTCAATGTCTGCCAAGTGGTGGTACCCAATTTACTTAATATCGAGTTAATTTCCCTTGAGTTCACCGCGAGTTAGGTGATAGAGCAGAGCTTGAATGGTTGTGCGGCGGTGATAGGCCTCTCGCCAGATTACTGACTTTGGGCCATCGATCACAGAGGCTTCCACTTCTTCACCGCGATGTGCAGGAAGACAGTGCATAAAGATGGAATCTATCTCGGTTAGTTTCATTAAGTTCTCTGTTACTGCATATGGTGCGAGTGCTTTCATCTTCTCAGCACGTTCTGCTTCCGGATCTCCCATCGACATCCACACATCGGTATAGAGAACAGATGCACCTTTAGCTGCAGCTTCTGCATCTGTTGTTACTTCAATCGTTGCACCACTCTTTGCAGCAATCGCCTTCGCTCTTGCAACAACGGCTGCATCAGGTGCCCACTTGCCATCCGGTGTTGCAGCAACAACGTGCGCTCCCATGATTGCGCCCATGATCAACCATGCGTGAGTCATATTATTTCCATCACCGAGATAGACAAACTTGCGACCTTTAATATCGTTTCCAAAGTTCTCGCGGATGGTGACCCAATCTGCAAGAAGCTGAGTTGGATGATCATCGTCGGTAAGCCCATTGATGACAGGAATTGAAGAGTGGGCGCCAAGTTCGTCTACATCAGATTGCTTAAAGGTACGGATAATGAGTGCATCGCAGAACCCACTGATGACTTTCGCTGTATCGGCAATGGTTTCTCCGCGACCTAGTTGTAGGTCATCACCGCGGATAAAGATTGGAGTGCCACCCAAGTGCGCTACTGCAGTTTCAGAGGCTAGGCGAGTGCGAGTTGAAGGCTTGGTCATATAAATCGCGACAGTCTTATTGCTTAACGCTGTGTTAGAGCGGAGCGGATTCTTTGCAAAGGCAGCTGCCGTATCGAGAAGTAAGTCGACATCAGCACGGCAAAGGTGCTCTGTGCGCAGTAAGTCTTTCATTCGGAGATTCTACAGTGGTTTGGATTGTTCACGCCGACAGGTTTTTCGTAGATAATAAGCGCATGCCTCTCTTTGGACGCGGTACTCCCACACTGGATTCTGATACAGACACACTCACACGTCCCGTTGAGCAAGAAGATGATGGCGGACACGATCGATTCGCTCATTACATTAAGAAAGAGAAGATCGTTGAATCTGCACTGTCCGGAAAATCAGTCCGCGCACTCTGCGGAAAGAAATGGGTACCTTCTCGCGATCCTCAGAAATATCCTGTCTGCCCCATCTGCAAAGAAATTTTTGATGGGTTAAAGCCAGGTTCTGATGATGGTGACAGCAAGGAATAATAAATCCTTGCTGAGTTTGGTGGAGGTGCCGGGAATCGAACCCGGGTCCTTCAGAATTAAAACAGGGCTTCTACGGGCGTAGTGCGTTTAACGTTTTCTCAGTCCTGAATCTCTTACACACAAGTATT
>JBILBC010000109.1:0-2908 GCA_044353885.1 Candidatus Planktophila sp.
TTCGCGTTGTTGTTGAGACAGGCTAAGAAGATCCAAGTGATAGTGGCGTTGCAACAACAGGTGATGGAAAGCTCGTTAACTCAGGATCTCTTGATGGCTTAACAAAGAGCGATGCAATTGCTGCAATCAATAAGCAACTTGAAGCAGATGGACTCGGAAAATCTGCACGTAACTATCGTCTTCGTGATTGGCTTGTCTCTCGCCAGCGTTATTGGGGCACACCTATTCCTATCGTTCACTGCGACAAGTGCGGTGAAGTAGCTGTTCCAGATTCGGAACTTCCATTGCTCTTACCTGATGCAAAGGGCTTAGATCTCAAGCCAAAGGGACAATCACCACTTGCTGCAGCAAGTGAGTGGGTTAATACCAAGTGCCCAAAGTGCGCAGGCCCTGCAATGCGCGATACCGACACGATGGATACCTTTGTTGATTCATCTTGGTACTACCTTCGCTATCCATCATCGACTAATGCAACAGAACCATTTAATCGCGCAGAGATTGATACCTGGCTACCGGTTGATCAATATGTGGGCGGCGTTACCCACGCAATCTTGCACCTGCTCTACTCACGCTTTTTTACCAAGGTCTTGCATGACATGAAGATGCTCTCCTTTACCGAGCCTTTCACACGCCTTCTCAACCAAGGAATGGTTGTCATGGATGGCTCTGCGATGTCTAAATCTCGTGGCAATCTTGTGCGTCTCTCTGATGAATTAGAAAACCACGGCGTGGATGCGATCCGTCTCTCGATGGTCTTCTCAGGTCCGCCGGAAGATGATGTGGATTGGTCAGATGTTTCACCATCAGGATCTGTAAAGTTCTTAAGCCGTGCATGGCGTTTATCAGGTGATGTGACATCTGCCCCTGGTGCTGATTTCAGCAAGGGGGAGCTCTCACTTCGTAAAGCAACTCATAAGGCACTTCACGATGCAGGTTTTGCTGTTGAGTCATTTAGATTTAATGTTGCAATCGCTCGTGTAATGGAGCTTGTAAATGCAACGCGTAAGGCAATTGATTCTGGTTGTGGAGCAGCAGACCCTGCAGTGCGCGAGGCAACAGAGGCCACAGCAATTATGTTATCCCTCGTTGCTCCCTTCACAGCTGAGGAAATGTGGGAGCGCTTAGGTCATAAGCCCGCTATCGCACTTGCTGGCTGGCCTGCAGTAGATCCAGCCCTTCTTGTGGATGATGAAGTAGAAGCTGTTATTCAGATCAATGGCAAGATTTTTGGTCGAATTAATGTCTCACCAACTATTTCTGATTCAGATTTTGAAGCAGCAGCCCTTGCTCTGCCTGAAATAGTTGCCGAGCTCAAGGGTGCAACGCCTAAGAAGGTTATTGCTCGCGCTCCCAAGCTTGTCAATATTGTTCTGTAATTTATCCACAGCAGACGACTTTTCTTTATTTCAGCAACTGCATAACCTCTTTAATCCGCGCAATGAAGCGGAGAGATGTAGTGAGAGAGATAAAACGTCAAGCCAAGCTGATGGGTGTAGAAGTTACTTTTCGCGAGGGAGGCAACCATACGATTGTTACTCTCAGTAACTGTGTCGCACAAATTCCCCGACATCATGAAATTCCCTATGGAACTGTCCGCAAGATAATGAAAGACTTGGAGCCAGAATTAGGAGAGAGGTGGCTTAAAATATGATGAAAGAAACCTTTTCAATCACCTTAACGCCTGAGAAAAACTTTTTGCTTATTAGCTTTCCGAACAATCCAAAGCTATACACCCAGGCTCGCTACTTCGATGAGATTGAAATCATGGCAAAGGATGTTATCTATTTGATGTGTGACATTCCTAAGGACCAGATTGAGTTAATCATCGAATCACCCATCCCACAAGATTTTCCACAAACGTATCTCGAGTTTTGTCGGCGCGAATTTATCAACAAGGTGCGCTCAATCGTGCACTTAAGTACCTTTCATCCTGCACCATCCGCGGATGGAAAATGAATATCTCTCTAAATTAAGTAATTGGTGGGGCGATCTCCACTACTCATCACTACAAAAGCGTGGGCTCGCAATTATTGCTCTGCTTGTCCTTGTCATCACGGCGCTCTTTGTCATGCGTGGATCTTCGCAAGAAGTGATTGCAGCCCCTGCGCCTCTTGAGATTGAAAGTAGCGCGATGCAAACCTTGATGGTTGATGTTGCAGGAGCTGTGATCAATCCTGGCGTGTATTCCCTTCCCCTGAATGCACGCGTCTTTGAAGCAATCAAAGCGGCAGGTGGATTGAAGAAAGGTGCTGATACCTCCGATATCAATCAGGCACGAATACTGCGAGATGGTGAACAGATCTATATCTATCCCACAACAACAAGTGCTGGAGGAGTATCGCGACCTGCTGTGCGCAAGAACGGTCCCATTATGATCAATCGCGCCACAGTGAAAGATTTTGAATCACTCGATGGCATTGGTCCAGTTCTTGCCAATCGCATCGTTTCTTATCGCAAGATCAATGGACCCTTTGCAGCAGTTGAAGATCTCTTGAAAGTTCCCGGTATCGGACAGAGCAAATTCGCACAGTTCAAAGAGAAGCTGCGCGTGTAATAGACAGTCGCGCCCTCGCACTAGGGGGTGCGATCTGGGTAGGCGCACTCATACAAAGTTGGAGCGCACCGTGGGCTATCTCTGGGGTAGCGCTCCTTCTGGCCTTCTTTACAATGAGAAAGAAGCGATTTGCTGTACTGATCGTTGCTCTACTTGTTGGTGCATCCATCATGTCGATTCGTATGGCAGCACTTGAATCCAGTGCGCTACATCAATATCGCGGTGGAACTACAGAAGTTACTCTGCAAGTCACCACTGATCCAACTCGTGTTGCACCAAAGATTCTAGGAACGGCCTTTGCACCAGCATCCTTTAGCTTTGTCGGGCAGGCACTTGAAGTCGATGGGCGCTACA
>JBILBC010000099.1:0-3947 GCA_044353885.1 Candidatus Planktophila sp.
ATGAATTTACTAAGCGAGTGGGCTTTAGACATGTGAGCCTTGATCAAAGCAATTTTGGAGATCGTCAGATGTTTGCCATCTGCGTGAACGGGCAGCGCGTGTGGGCAAAGGGAGTCAATTGGATTCCTGATGATCCATTCCCGCATCGTGTGAGCAAAGAGCAGTATGAGATGCGTATTCGAGATCTGTATTCAGTTGAGGTCAATGCCATTCGCGTCTGGGGCGGTGGCATCTATGAATCAGATCATTTCTATGACATCTGTGATGAACTCGGAATCATTGTCTGGCAAGACTTCCTCTTTGCATGTGCTGCATACCCTGAGACACCAGCGATGTTTGCTGAAGTAAAAGAGGAGGCACATCAAGCCATCACTCGACTATCTACACATGCAAGTTTGGTGATGTGGTGCGGTGGCAATGAATGTATTGAAGGCTTCCAGCATTGGGGATGGAAGGAACCACTAGCTGGAAAGGCATGGGGCTCTACCTTCTATATGGATACTCTGCCCACAGCCCTAGCCGCCTTTGATGGATCTCGTCCCTATATTCCAGGTTCTCCTTTTTCAACGCTGAAAGAAGATGTGAAAGATTTCTCTTCCGGTACTAATCACATCTGGGATGTCTGGAATGACACTGGGTATCAACGCTATGAAGAGTACTCACCATCATTTTCTGCTGAGTTTGGATATAACGGACCTGGTTCTTGGCGCACCTTAACGAAAGCAATTGGTAAGACAACTCTTGATTCACGCGATCCTGATGTTGCAACCCATCAGAAGGCATTCTTTGGCATGGATAAGGTTGCAAAGGGTTTGGTCCGTGAATTTGATAGGAAGATAGTCGAAGGACACTCTTGGTATTTTGCAGCACAACTTGTGCAGGCAAGAGCTGTGGAAGTGGGGTTGAAGCACTTTAGATCCCAATATGAAACATGTTCAGGGTCAGTGCTCTGGCAATACAACGATATGTGGCCTGCTATTAGCTGGGCAGTTCTTGATTCTGCCTCCTCTCGCAAATTGAGTTGGTATGCGATGCGTGAGGCATATAGGCCGCGGGTTCTGCATTTTTCAGGAGTAGAACGCCGATTGATTTTGATCAATGACACACATCAAGCCTGGAGCCACACTCTCAAAATCTGGCTGGTCAGTGAAGAGGGGCAGATCCTTGAGAGCACATCGCGCGATGTCTCCCTTAGCGCGCGTTCTCAATCTGCATATGCATTAGGCGATCTCTTTGCTGTTTCAGATATTGGCTCTCTAGATGGCTATCTCATCGCTGAACTCGATGGCATTCGCACAGCACGTCGCATACTCGATAGCGCTGTGAGAAAGGTCTGCCCGCATCACCTTGAGTTAGCAGCGCAGATTGTGGGTAATTGCGTGAAGGTGCATGTGAGTGCAAACTGCTTTATCCATGAGCTCTCACTCTTGCCAGAGCTTGTGGCGCTAGATCGCGTGGAAGTATCTCAAGAGCGCATCACGCTGCTGCCAGGTGAAGAGATAGACCTGGTGATTGATTGCTCCACCAGCGATGATGCACGTCTCGTGGCAGGTGAGATAGAAAGTATTACCTGGAGCCTTAATCGCTTAATGAATTAAACGCCCGGTATTAAGGAGAGACCAACCAAATACGTAGAGTAATCGAGGAAGAAAATCTCTCCCTTTAAAGGGCTTAAAAGGCCCCATTTACAACCACAATCCATCACTATGCCTGCATGCTTGATATTTCAATTGACCTTGGATTCCAGTCCGCAGTAGTCAGGTTCAAACGTGGTGAATATGCTCGAACAATTGATTTGGATGAATCAACAATGCTCGATCTCGCCATTGATGGATCAGCACTTGGGGTCGAGTTCCTATATTTTGGAGAGCTTGAATTCACCAGAGATTCGCTCGCGGCAGTCAAGGGCGTGGAAGACTCAGCAGTGATTGAAGCAATTCTTCAAGCACAAACATTGCTCATCAATGAGCTTGCAAACGCTAGCCTTTAAAAGTATCTAGAGCGAGCGCAGTACTGCTGTAACAATTCCTAGTACTTCACAGCCATCGCCATCGATAGGTGCAAAGTCATCGTTTGCAGGAAGTAACCAGATGTGGCCACCCTTGCGTGAGAATGTCTTTACAGTTGCTTCTCCATCAATCATCGCTGCAACGATGTCGCCATTATTTGCATCTTTCTGCTGGCGGATCACAACGTAATCGCCATCGCAGATTGCAGCGTTAATCATGGATTCGCCTTTGACCTTGAGCATAAAGAGATCGCCCTTGCCGACGAGTGATTCAGGAAGTGGGAATGTCTCCTCCACTTGTTGATCGGCAGTGATTGGAACACCTGCGGCAATGGAGCCAACGAGTGGAATAAAGCGAGTCTTATCTGTGTGGGCACCTGCGCCCGTCATTGAATCTGGAAGGACGACCTCCATCGCGCGGCCTCTATCTGCGTCTCGGCGGATAAATCCCTTCTCCTCCAAGATATCGAGCTGGTACTTCACCGATGCGGGGGAGTTCAGGCCTGCTGCCTCACCGATCTCACGCATGGAAGGGGCATAGCCCTGGCTCTCAGATGATGTCTTGATGAAGTCAAGGATGGAAACCTGGCGGGTGGTCAGCTCAGGCTTGGATGGGGTCTCTTTTTTGGCCATACACAGATTGTTCCACAGGTTGGGGATAAATTCAAACAAATGTTCGAATTATTCTTGCAGATGTCGGTGGGGGGCTGTATGGTTTTCCTATCGAACAAGTGTTCGAAAACCTTCCCCAAGGTTTAAGGCGTAGCAGGAGCTGAGAACTATGAGCACATTGACACTATCTACATATGGCTCGCAAAGCATTGTAAATCAAGGCTTTTTAGCCAATCCGTCTACGGTTACTCTTAATCGTCGTGGCCGCCTTGCTCGCACCTTTGTCGTTCTCTCTCTCGCTATCGTCCTAGGTTCTGTTGTCAGCGCTAAGGCTGGGGCAGGTACCGATAGCGCACCTCAAGCCTCCGGTTCCTTCATCACCGTGACTGTGGCCCCAGGAGATACCGTCTGGTCCCTGGCCAACCGCCTTGCAGCAGGAGGCGATGTGCGCTCGCTCGTCTCTGAGATCATCTCAGTTAACTCACTGGCAAGTGTCGATGTGGCAACAGGTCAGAAGCTGCGTATCCCGCTTCAGTAGGGATCTAGTGCGCGACACGAAATAAACTTTCCTACTCAAGAGGCAGAGTCTCAAGAAATGCTTTATAGTTCCCACTAGATGTAGGGGTCGAAAGCGCAAAAACTTCCATAAGTAGTGTTTTTACGGTAGTTTAGCTAATTCGCCAATACACCCGAATTTGGGAAATATTGAGCATTCGAAGGGAGACACGCCGAGATGATTTGCCCATTCTGTAGACATGATGATTCTCGCGTTGTGGACTCTCGCCCCATCCAAGATGGGACAGAAATCCGCCGCCGCCGCGAATGTCCCAAGTGCGGCCAGCGCTTTTCAACCCAAGAGGTTGCACTGCTTAACATCATTAAGCGATCAGGGGCCACTGAGCCATTTAGCCGCGAGAAGGTTCTTGTGGGCGTGCGTAAGGCGTGCCAAGGTCGGCCAGTAGATGAAGATGATTTGGTTTTACTTGCCCAGAGAGTTGAAGAGACCCTTCGCTCGACAGGACAGGCTGAAATCGAAGCTCAAGAAGTAGGGCTAGCAATTCTTGCGCCACTACGCGAACTCGATGAGGTTGCCTACCTCCGATATGCGTCTGTGTA
Organism: Candidatus Planktophila sp.; assembly: GCA_044353885.1. Classification (GTDB taxonomy): domain Bacteria; phylum Actinomycetota; class Actinomycetes; order Nanopelagicales; family Nanopelagicaceae; genus Planktophila. Next base: position 3,737 of record JBILBC010000099.1, read on the forward strand.
CCGTAACTTTGCCTCCCTTGAAGATTTCGAAGGTGAGATAGCACTTCTCCGCGCCCTTCCTTCGAGTGCAACACAAGCAAAAAGTAATACAAAGGTAACAACACCAGATACAACATCAACAGTTCAACAGAAGACGGGGAAATAACACATGTCAGATACGGTCATCAATCGACCAATAAAGATCAAAGCTCATAACACCGTAAAAGGTAAG
>JBILBC010000100.1:0-3754 GCA_044353885.1 Candidatus Planktophila sp.
TCAGAGCCTCCATGCTAAATGCGAGCTCTTCTTCAACAATATCTGTGACAAAGCCATTGATGGGATTCTGACCAACGATGCCAACAAGATGGGCAAGAGAACCTGGTTTAACTGTTCGTGTTGAGATTCCATCGACAGAGATATCACCGGCCAAGATGCCACCGGTGTGATGAGGGACTAAGCCATTAATAAGGCGAAGAAGAGATGATTTTCCTGAGCCTGTCTGGCCCATGACTAAGACCATCTCACCTTCCTGGATTTGAAAGGAGAGATCTTCAAGGATTGTCTTCGTTGAATGCGGATAGATAAGTGAAACGTTGGAGAAAGTAATCATCGCGCCACCATCACAGCGGATGTGGCAATCGTGAGTAGAACAATGACGTTATCGCGCATTAACCACTGTTGGGGGCGATAACGAGAGCGCTTGCGGCTGATGCCATATCCGCGCGCATCCATTGCAGCAGCTAGTTGGAGAGAGCGCGATAAGGACTCTTCAAGAAGGGGGATAGCGATAGAACGGATATGCATATCTTCCATTCCACGCAATTTTTGTGCCGTGCGAATTCGCCGAGCACTAGTTGCAAGTTGTGGAAAGAGAGATGTTGCTATGACTAAAGTAATTCCAATTTCATAGATAAATGAAGGAGTAACACGGAGTAATTTGTGAGGGCTTGTTAGAGATGTTGCAGCTCCGAAGAGGGCAATCATCGTTGCAATGATGACTCCTTCATGAAGGGAGAAAGATAATCTCTCTAGGGTCACAGCCCCGCCTATGCGAATTCCTGGCATCCATGAAGGTAAATCGAGAATGGGTAGTCTAAAGAGAACTGTCCCAGGAATGGGAACACCAATGAGAATTCCCACGATGCTGCGTATGGCCAAGATCACTGCGCCAATACGTAGCGAAAGGTTAAAACTTCTATGCCATGGGGAACCATCGCGTCGAATGTAAACAAGAAGCGCCACAGCACCCACAATCGCAAGAGCGATCCATGCGTCATCAAGTGCAACAACACCTACTGCTAGGAGTATTGCGCTGATCCACAGTGTGAGTGGGTGCAGTGGCTTCTTCATTTCTTAATCGTTACTTCTTGAGCAGAGCTGCGGGAGTTTCGATCTCGACTCCACATTCCTTCTTCGGGAAGCCGTTGAAGCCACAAATTAGCCCGGAACTGGCTGAACGGACCTTAACGACTTGACCTAGGACATCGATTCCTTGTGAAGCCTTAGCCGTTGTCACACAGCGCACTATCGGCTTCTGCACTTTTTCACCCTTAGGCGCGTAGGCAGCGTTTCCGAATTCGATGACGAGTGCAATGCGCTTAGTATCTGAATCAGCCTTTGTCTTTCCACAGATTGATGCAAATGACGGTTTGGTCTTTGGTGCAACGGATGGAACATCATCGCTACTAAAGACGAATGACCATCCTTCAACAGCTCCATCTTCAATATCCACGGTGGGACCAGTCATTGCAGCTTTCCATGTTGATGCACCAGGAGCTGTCTGGAAGTAGCCCCAATAGCGCCAACCTTTTGAGGCGGCGTGGGATGCAGGTACCGCGATGATTTGTGATGAGATGAGAAGTAGTGCAATGGCGATCTTTTGAATATTTCTTGCTTTCACAGTGTGAACTCCTAAAAAGAAGAGTTTCACAGGGGTAGCTCGCGAGCGGTCGGCCAAATGCGCCAAATACCTTTGGACTACACCCCGCAAACCTCGGCGGGTGTTGGTCAAAAACAAATATCTCGGCAGGTAATCCGACTTAAGCAGTTCAGGGTTGAACGCTCTTACGGTTGCGGGTCAGCGTCGGAATTGCACCGAACTTCCCCTACTGAGATACCTATGAAGTTGTGGTCTTACGGGTCGAACCAAACCACAGTGACTAGGTGTTGGCAACTCACCACGCACAACCCTAAGGTGGCGCTATGGAATATAGACGCCTTGGCAACACTGGAATGTACGTCTCAGAGATTTCTTACGGAAACTGGATCACTCATGGGTCACAGGTAGAGACTGAAGCTGCAGTGAAATGCGTGCGCGAAGCTCTTAACCAAGGAATTACCACCTTCGATACAGCAGATGTCTATGCAGGAACGAAAGCTGAAGTGGTTCTTGCTAAGGCGCTCAAAGGTGTCAAGCGCGAGTCCTACGAACTCTTCACCAAGGTCTATTTCCCAACAGGTGAAGGCAAGAACGATCGAGGTCTTTCCCGTAAACACATCATGGAATCGTGTCATGCATCCCTGAAGCGATTAAATACTGATCACATTGATCTCTATCAAGCGCACCGATTTGATTTTGAAACTCCGCTGGAAGAAACGCTGAGCGCCTTTGATGATCTGATCCGTCAAGGAAAGGTCAACTACATCGGATTCTCTGAATGGAATGCGCAGCAGATTTCTGATGCCCTCAAGATTCAAGATGCACGCGGGTATAACCGTTTTGTCTCTAGCCAACCTCAGTACTCAGCCCTATGGCGCGTGATTGAAAGTGAAGTTGTGCCACTGTCAAAGAAAGAGGGCATTGGTCAGATTGTCTGGTCTCCGATGGCCCAAGGAATTCTCACCGGTAAGTATCTACCCGGAAAGAAAGCACCTGCAGGCTCACGCGCCACAGATAAGAAGAGTGGAGCAGACTTCATCTCTCGTTGGATGACAGATGAAGTGCTTAATTCCGTGCAGAAGATGAAGCCGATAGCAGATGGACTCGATATTTCAATGTCCCAGTTATCTCTTGCGTGGGTTCTTCAGAACTCCAATGTTTCAAGTGCCATCATGGGTGCTACCAAGCCTTCTCAAGTCAAAGAGAATGTCAAAGCATCTGGCATCAAGCTATCGGCAGATGTTATGCAGGCAATTGATAACGCTCTTGGAAAGTTACCTGAGCGCGATCCTAAGAAGAATGAGAGCCCTAACCCTCGCGCTTAAAGAGCTTGAGAGTTAGAAGCTTTCTCCGACTTTGATCTGAGGCTTAGGTGAGCGCATTCTGCGCATCTGCGTTGATCGAAGCCATCCATACATGCCAATTCCTTTGAGATCTGCCCCTGGGAATTTCTCTGTCACTACAGTCTTAATCTTTTTACTTAAGAAGAAGCCATCGATGACTGAAATCAAGAGAACGCTATACATAATGATGATGCTTCCGATTTGAAATATTGGATATGGAATCAGCGTTAGGAAGAGAACAACAAAGATGATGGGCAAGAAGTATTCACCGATTGATTTTCGAGAATCTACGTAGTTACGAACAAATCTCTTCACGGGACCCTTATCGCGAGAAGGTAGTGCGTTCTCATCTCCGCGCATATAGGCCGCGCGATTGGCAATACGAGCTGCGCGGGATGCATCCTTAGCGCGCTTCTTCTCAGCCTTTGTTGAGGCAGGAGCAAGAGATGAAACTTTACGAGCAGCAATGGCTTCATTGCGCTTAGGGGTCGGACGACCCTTCTTATCAGAAGTTGATTCAGTCATGGCGGTAACTATAGGGCGAGCATCTGCTCAAGAGCCAACTTAGAAAAGCGTGCAATGCGCTCATCGACCTTGATTTCATTGACGATGTGACCTGCAACGATTGATTCCATAGCCCAGACAAGATGGGGCAGATCAATACGGTTCATGGTGGAGCAGTAGCAGACGCTCTTATCGAGAAAGACAATTTCCTTATCGGGATTATTCTGCGCAAGGCGTGAGACGAGATTGAGCTCAGTGCCAATAGCCCACTTACTTCCTGCAGGGGATGCGCTCACTGTCTGAA
>JBILBC010000104.1:0-3550 GCA_044353885.1 Candidatus Planktophila sp.
GTCTTTCTTAGCTGTATCCCAGCCGAGAACTGTGACTGTCTTGCCCTTTGCCTTGTTGTAGTGAGCTACACCCTTAGCAAAGCCATCCATGAAGATTGTGACTGGTGGAATGTTAAGTCCGCCGTATGTTGCAACCTTGCCGGTCTTTGAAACACCAGCTGCTACGTAACCAGCTTGGAAAGCTGATTCGTTTGTTGAGAACTGAAGTGGCTTCAAGTTAGCAAACTTTGTTCCTGGGTAGACAGATCCGTCTGCACCATGGTCTTCGCCATCCTGATCAACAATTGCAAAGTTGACCGTTGGGTTTGCCTTAGCTGCTGCAACGATTGCATTGTTAATAAGGAAGCCGACACCAATGATGATGTTGCACTTCTCGTCTACAAGCTTCTTAATGTTTGGTGCGTAATCTGCATCTGCAGCAGCTGCGAGATACTTAACTGTTACGTTCTTATCTGCCTTTGCTGCAGCCTGTGCGCCTGACCATGCTGATGCGTTAAATGACTTATCGTCAACGCCGCCTGTATCGAGTGCAAGACATGCCTTTGTTGGTGTTGATGCGGTTGCAGCTGGAGCTGCACCGAATGCAAGTGCTGCAGCAGCGAAAACTGCGACAAACTTAAGTGTCTTCTTCAAGGTTTCCTCCAAGGAATAATTGAGTGTTTCTGTATCGGTGAGCCTAGTAGTTAGGGGTGAAAATGGTAAAAAAATCGCGCCTATTTCCAGGGTGTGGCATGTAACAATTGAGAAAACTCTCAAGTTGAACTTGAAAGCTATGCGAGGATTTTCTCTGCCGTAGCAGCCGCCACGTTGATCGAATCACTGAGCGCTGCGAGCTCCCTTGAGCGAATAGTGAACTCGATTCCCCCACCTGTGATGCCATAACGACGGCCATAAATGCCTGCATCTCCATCGAGAATATCGAGGTAGGCCCTCTTCGCTGCAGACAGTGCAATAACATCATAAATCGCTTTATCAACGCGCTTAACCACAGATGCAAAGAGGAACCTCTTCGTCGCACTGGTCACCGTGATGTATTGATCAGGTTCAATATTGATAAGCCCAATATTTGAGCCTTTCTTCTTCGCATTGCGAGCCACGATTACCTTAAAGATTTCCGAGTTCGATCCATGAGTTGTTGCGAAAACTACATCAGCGCCAGCATCCAGGACCTGACTAGTTGCAAGTGAGTAAGAACCAGAGACATATTTAACGATTGGAATTACTTTCTTCTTGCTGGCAAATACTCCGGCCGAGAACCCATCCTTATAGAGATCTGCTTGATCAGGATTAGCAATCATGGCAACTTTGCCGCTCTTGCTCACTTGAGCTGCGCTAAAGCCTGCAAGGTAGGCGCCTTGAGTATCGGCAAAGACAACTGATGTCACATTCAGTGCTGCAACGCTTGCATCATTGATGATTGCAAATTGAGTGTTGGGAAATTCAACAGCGAGAGCCTGCAGAGTTGGGGCATATCCAGCACCTATTGCGACGATGGGATTGCACTTCTTTGTAATCAGTGAGCGAATACGTTTTTCACGATCGGCGCTCGTTCCATCAGTCACTACTGCTTCTAGGTTGAAATCAAATTGCTTCTGAGCCTTCTCAAGTCCTGCCGCTGAGGCATCATTAAAGGATTTATCTCCACGGCCACCAATGTCATAAGCAACCCCCACGATAAGTTGAGTTGCAGCCTGAGCAGGTACTGAGACAAGTGATGCCCCAAGAACTACTGCAAGGAGAATGGAGCGAATCTTCATTAGAGAACCACGCCTAAATTCTTATAGGTGGTTTCAATCGTGCCTTGCGCCACAGCGCGAGCTTTCTCAGAACCTTGATGCAAAATCTGAAGAAGATGCTTCTCATCTTCTAGTAGCTCCATCGCCTTTGCACGGATGGGGCGCAAGTATTCAACGACCACATCTGCAACTGCTGCCTTAAAGTCTCCATAACCCTTGCCATCAAACTCATTTTCGAGCTCGGCGATTGTGCGACCCGAAAGGGCTGAGTGAATTGTCAGGAGATTACTAATGCCAGGCTTCTCGGCAACGTCATACTTCACTTCGCGCCCCGCATCTGTCATCGCACTCTTAATTTTCTTTAGGTTTGCCTCTGGTGTATCCATAATTTCAATAACACCTGCAGCTGATCCTGCAGATTTACTCATCTTTGCAGTGGGCTCTTGAATATCGTTGATCTTTGCAGCAGTCTTTAAAATATAAGCCTCAGGTAATTGAAAAGTTTGTCCGTACCGCGCATTAAAACGTCCCGCTAAATCGCGAGTGAGTTCGATGTGCTGACGTTGATCTTCACCAACAGGTACGAAGTGTGCTTGATAGAGAAGGATGTCAGCGGCCTGCAACATCGGATAGGTAAAGAGGCCCACGCGAGCAGAATCTGCACCAGCCTTAGAAGACTTATCTTTAAATTGCGTCATGCGGCTTGCTTCACCAAAACCAGTCATGCACTCCATGATCCATCCCAATTGATTGTGCTGGTGAACCTGTGACTGCACAAAGAGTGTGGACTTATCTGGTGAGATACCGAGAGCTAGCAATTGAGCTGCAGATGCCAATGTGCGCTTACGAAGTAGAGCGGGATCTGTTTCGATGGTGAGCGCGTGGAGATCGACGATGCAGTAGAAAGCATCGTGACCATCTTGGAGTTCAACCCACTGCTTTACAGCGCCAAGATAATTTCCCAGGTGGAAAGAATCACTGGTTGGCTGAATGCCAGAGAGAACGCGCTTCATAGTTGTAATTCTCGCACGACTTAGTAGTTACGCGAGATCAATAAACGGCCAGCGCGCTTTCCTTCCATAGAAAGCACTGTGATTCGGACTCCATTAACGCCAACAATGTCGCTGATAACAGGTATCCGACCTAAGTAATGCATCACAAAACCGCTCGCAGTTTCATACGGCCCTTCAGGGAGCTCTATTCCTGTCTCCTCCAAAAGGTCCTCAAGTGAGATCAGGCCATCAATCTCAAAATCACCTGTGCGCGATTCGAGTGATACATCTTTCTCATCTCCATCATATTCATCGCGAATGTCACCAATAAGGGTCTCGACAAGGTCTTCCAAAGTCACGATGCCATCTGTTCCGCCATATTCATCGAGAACAATTGCTAAATGTTGACGTTGATTACGCATCTCAGTGAGCGCAGGAAGAATTCCCTTGGTTCCAGGTAAATACATAATGTTGCGGGCAAGTTCTTGAATCTTTGCATTGGAGTTTGCCAATGATGTATCAAGTAGGTCGCGCACATGAATAAAGCCGATTACTTCATCGGATGATCCGCGAACAACTGGGTAACGTGAATGAGCCTTTTCAATTGCGAGCGCAATCGCTTTGCTCACAGTAAGGGAGGCATCCATAAAATCTACTTCAGTGCGCGGAACCATGACTTCGTGCACCTGTCGCTCTGATGCGTTAAATACTTCCTCAACGATGTCACGTTCTTCATCGGTCAGGGCAGCATGGCCTGCAACGAGATCAAGGAGCTCTTCTTCAGACATTTGAGCACGCTGTTCTTTCGGATCAATTCCAAAG
>JBILBC010000003.1:0-41727 GCA_044353885.1 Candidatus Planktophila sp.
CTGAGGCAAGAGCAATTTCCTCGGTGCGATAGAGAGCAACACGTTTAGGAACAAGCTCGCCAAATACAAGTGAGAAATAAGCGATGACAAGAGTGACGCCAATCAGTGATGTTGTTCCTGATGTCTCCGAAGATATTCCGAGATCTTCAAGCCACGGGATGACATAGACGCCAAGTTTTTCTGCGCCAAGGGCTGCAGAGAGAAATCCTGTGACAGTCACGCCGACCTGTAGAGCGGCTAAGAGTCTGTTGGGGTTTGCCGCTACTTCTGCAACGAGTGCCCCCCTGCGACCACGTGTGGCCAACTGCTTGATCTGGCTTTCGCGCAGGGAGATCAGGGCAATCTCAGCTGCTACAAAGAGGGCTCCGAGAAAGATGAGGGCAACGACAAGGGCTATGGCAGAGAAGATAGATCCCGGGGGGTGGCTTTCCATAATGTGAGAAGTCTAGCGAAAGCGCTTCCTAAACGCCCCTTGGTGACATAACCTTACGCTCGCTGGTCAACCGACCAGCACCTTCATCCTCGGACCGTCGGGCACGTACCTGCCCGGATAAGGAAATGTAAAAAAATGGCATCAGTTGTATTCGAAAACGCATCACGTATCTACCCAGGCACAACAGCTCCTGCAGTAGACAAGCTCAACCTCACCGTCGCAGATGGAGAGTTCCTTGTTCTTGTTGGACCATCAGGTTGCGGTAAGTCAACATCACTTCGTATGTTGGCAGGCCTTGAAGAAATCGACGGTGGTCGAGTTCTAATCGGAGATCGTGACGTCACAAACGTTGCACCAAAAGATCGCGATATCGCGATGGTCTTCCAGTCATATGCGCTTTACCCACACATGACTGTTGCAGAGAACATGGGCTTCGCACTTAAGATCGCAGGCGTCGATAAGGCAGAGCGCGAGAAGCGAGTGCGTGAAGCAGCAAAGTTGCTTGACCTCGAGCCATACCTAGAGCGCAAGCCAAAAGCTCTTTCAGGTGGACAGCGTCAGCGCGTTGCAATGGGTCGTGCGATTGTTCGCGAACCTCAGGTGTTCTTGATGGATGAACCACTTTCAAACCTTGATGCGAAGTTGCGCGTTGCAACTCGTACACAGATTGCTGCGTTGCAGCGTCGCCTTGGAATCACCACTGTCTACGTGACACACGACCAGGTTGAAGCTATGACCATGGGTGATCGCGTTGCAGTTCTTAAGGATGGCTTGCTTCAGCAAGTTGATACACCACGTAATCTTTACGATAAGCCAGCAAATGCATTCGTTGCAGGCTTCATCGGCTCTCCTGCAATGAACCTTCTCACCGCTCCAGTTTCAGGTGGAAAGGCTCAACTCGGAGATCTCAACATCGATGTTCCAGCTTCAGCCGGATCATCAGTCACAGTCGGAATTCGTCCAGAAGGTTGGATCCCTGCAGATAAGGGCTTCCACGTTCTTGTAGAAGTTGTTGAAGAGCTTGGCTCAGATGCATTCGTCTATGGAAAGCCTGCAGATAGCAATGTGAAGTTTGCAAACGCTACAGAAGAAGGCGTTCAAGTAATTGTTCGCTGGGATCCAAAGAATCCACCTAAGGCTGGTCAGACAGTCACAGTGGCAAACGTTGCAGGTGCTGTACACCTCTTTGATTCAACAACAGGTCTACGCATTAACTAACTCCTACATACTAAAAAACCCGTCGCATCACTGCGGCGGGTTTTTTATTCCTCAAAATCTAGCGAACCTCGTAACACGTGAACTTTGCCACGACCATATTTTCGCCACGCATCGGTAAGAACAAGAGCAGTGTTCTCATCAATTCCTAGCAGAGTTCCTCTGGTAACACTTTGAGCTATAAAGGCTGCAACGCGATCAGGTAACCAGCCAAGCATCTTGTCATAGTGTGGAATGACTTCAATATCTGGAAGTAGTGCAAGGCCTTCACTATGGTGAGAACGGCGCAAGCCCATAATGCTTCCACCAAAGGCCATCGCACCTGCTGAGCATCCAGCAAGAGATGTTCCTGACTTCCACTGCGCAACGATTGCATCCCAGACAGGTGAATCTCGATAAATTTCAGCAACGCGATGTGGATCTCCCCCAGAGAAGTAGATCAACCCTGCACCACTTATGTTTTCTACAAACTCTTTATTGAACGCATCTTCACGTTCATGAATAGGCAGGTAGATACATTCGCTACCAATGCGATCTGATTGCTCTTGCCCTAATCGCTTCCACTTCGCACGGCTTGCATCACCTTCATGTGAGGAGGCAGTGGGGATCTGTATAAATGTATTTTTCTTACCTCTAGAAATAGCACGATGCAGAAGCTGTGTTTCCAGCTCCTGCATCTGTACTGAATATTCACCAGAACCTACGAGCGCAATCGCACCAGGGTTCTGATCCATAGGCTTTCTTAAGCCGAAGCTTTAAGCCATCGCTTTCTTAAGATTTTCATCGATGGAGTTTAGGAACTCTTCTGTAGTTTGATATGGCGCATCCTTAGAGATGAGCAGAGCAAGATCTTTTGTCATCTTTCCTTGTTCCACCGTCTGAATACATACCTGCTCAAGAGTCTTTGAGAACTTTGCAAGATCTGCGTTGTTATCAAGCTTTGCGCGGTGGGCAAGGCCTTGAGTCCACGCGAAGATAGATGCAATCGGGTTTGTCGATGTTGCCTTTCCAGCCTGGTGGTCACGGTAGTGACGTGTCACTGTTCCGTGAGCAGCCTCTGATTCACAGACCTTTCCATCTGGAGTCATCAAGACAGATGTCATCAAACCAAGTGAGCCATAGCCCTGTGCGACGGTATCTGACTGAACATCGCCGTCGTAATTCTTACAAGCCCAGACATAGCCACCTTCCATACGAAGTGACATAGCAACCATGTCATCGATGAGGCGGTGCTCATACCAAATTCCTGCAGCTTCAAATTCAGCCTTGAACTCTGCTTGATAGATCTCTTCAAAGATATCTTTAAAGCGTCCGTCATATGCCTTAAGGATTGTGTTCTTTGTTGAAAGATAGACAGGGAACTTGCGAAGAAGTCCGTAGTTAAGGGATGCACGTGCAAAGTCACGGATGGAATCATCGACGTTATACATCGCCATTGCCACACCTGATGATTCGAAGTTAAAGACTTCAAACTCTTGTGGGGCTGATCCATCTTCAGGTACGAATGAGAGTGTGAGCTTTCCAGCACCTGGAACCTTGAAATCTGTTGCGCGGTACTGATCGCCGAATGCGTGACGACCAATAACAATCGGCTTAGTCCAGTGTGGAACAAGACGTGGAACATTGCTAATGATGATTGGCTCGCGGAAGATCACGCCACCTAGGATGTTGCGGATAGTTCCGTTAGGAGACTTCCACATCTTCTTGAGGCCAAACTCCTTCACACGCGCTTCATCAGGAGTAATCGTTGCGCACTTGATGCCAACGCCATGCTTTTGAATTGCTTTGGCTGAATCGATAGTGACCTGATCATCGGTGGCATCGCGGTGTTCCATACCGAGGTCGTAGTACTCAAGGTTGACGTCGAGGTAAGGCAAGATCAACTTATCCTTGATGAACTGCCACATAATGCGGGTCATCTCATCGCCATCGAGCTCTACAACTGTGCCTTCTACCTTGATCTTTGCCATTATCTTCTCCGGTTACCTATTCTTATTTTTTTAAAGGGTTAGAACATCTGCTTGCTTAGCGCGAACTGCTTCAGCAGCTTCTTTCAGTGATGCAACTTCTGCCTCAGTGAGCTTGCTTTCAACAACTTTACGAATACCAGTCTTGCCAATCTCTGCTTCAACGCCGAGATACACACCTGAGATTCCGTATTCGCCATCAACCCATGCACACACTGGCATTACTGCACCTGAATCTTCGATAACAGCCTTTGCCATACGAGCTGCGGCTGCAGATGGTGCGTAATAGGCAGAACCTGTCTTCAGCAGTGCGACAACTTCAGCACCACCATTGCGTGTGCGATCAACAAGTTCATCAATTTCAGCTTGCGATAACTTATCTGAAAGTGGAACTCCGCCTACTGTGCAGCGGCTAGGAACTGGAACCATGGTGTCACCGTGTGAACCTAGGGTAAGAGTCTTCACGGTTCCCACTTCAACGCCCAGCTTTTCAGCAACAAAGTTGGTAAAGCGCGCAGTATCGAGCATTCCAGCCTGACCCATCACGCGGTTCTTAGGAAAGTTAGTAGCAATCTGTGCAAGTGCTGTCATCTCATCCAGTGGGTTTGAGACCACGATGATGACTGCATTCGGTGAGTGCTTAGCAATATTTTCTGCAACGCCACGGACGATGCCAGCGTTAACGCCGATCAAATCCATACGGCTCATGCCGGGCTTGCGTGGAAGACCTGCAGTAATCACGACGACATCGGAGTTAGCTGTCTTCTCATATCCAGCGCCTTCAGCAGTGGTTGTTGCGCCAATGATCTTGGTTTCAAATCCTTCGATAGAACGCGATTGGTTCATATCAAGTGCCAAGCCCTCAGGCTTTCCTTCGAGGATGTCTGTTAATACAACTTCATCGAAGATGTTGTATTCAGCAAGGCGAAGAGCTGTTGTTGAACCATAGAAACCTGCACCTACAACGGTGACTTTCTTTGACATAAAAGTTTTCCTTTTTAGCTAGAACTGGATATATCTTGACGTCGAGAGAACTCTACAACCCCTTCGGAAGGGCTATTGCCAGACCAAAGAGAATGATCGCTATTGCAAGCGGGAGGTAGCGCTCAATCCTGCGCTTATCCCACTGAGAGAGAGCAATCACACCGGTGCCAGCTGAAATCAGCAAGGCTCCCGTGCGAACAAATCCTGCAATGCCTGCAAGAACTCCGAGTGAAATCGCGATGTATGCAGCGCGAAGTTGGAGAGATGTTATCGCTCGCATGCATCAACCACATTCGTCAAAAGCATCGCACGCGTCATTGGTCCAACGCCACCAGGCATCGGTGCCACAAAAGCTGCCACCTTCATCACGCCAGGATCAACATCTCCAAGAAGTCCTGCCTCGGTGCGAGATATTCCAACGTCCAAAACTGTGGCTCCTGGCTGAATCATTTCGGCTTTTAGGAAATGTGCCTGACCAATGGCTGCAACAACAATATCTCCGCGCTTGGTATGTGCCACTAAATCTTTTGTTCCTGTGTGCGTAAGGGTCACTGTTGCATTCTCTTGCTTGCGAGAAAGAAGAAGTCCGAGCGGGCGCCCCACAGTAAGTCCGCGACCAATGACAACCACTTCTGCACCATTGAGTGAAATTTTGTAGTGGTTAAGAAGTGCAACTATTCCACGTGGAGTGCACGGTAGTGGTGCGTCATAACCTGCAACGAGGCGACCTAAATTCATAGGATGCAGACCATCGGCATCTTTATCAGGATCAATTGCTTCAAGAATTACTTGCGTATTAATTGCCTTGGGAAGCGGGAGCTGCACGATATATCCAGTGCACTCCTTGGCAGAGTTGAGATCTTTAATCGCTGCAAGAACATCAGCCTGTGTTGCAGAGGCAGGTAGATCCACGCGAATCGAGTTGATCCCAACTTCTTGGCAGTCACGATGCTTTCCACCGACATAGGAATGCGAACCTGGGTCATCACCGACTAGAACGGTTCCTAGCCCCGGAGTAATCCCTTTAGCTTTGAGAGCAACAGTTCGAGCAGCAAGGTCCTTTTTGATGGATGCAGCAAGTGCCTTGCCATCCAATATCTGTGCGCTCATTTGATAATCCTATGGGTAGGTCTATGCGTGTGAGAAATGTCGAGTACCAGTAAAGAACATTGCCACGCCTGCCTTGTTGGCTGCAGCGATAACTTCTTCATCGCGCACACTTCCGCCTGGCTGAACAATCGCTCTCACACCTGCTGCGGTGAGGATTTCAAGGCCATCGGCAAATGGGAAGAATGCATCCGATGCTGCAACGCTTCCAGCAACTCGATCACCTGCGCGATCCACTGCAAGTTTTGCAGAGTCAACGCGATTGACCTGACCCATTCCAATACCAACTGCTGCGCCATCTTTTGCAAGCAAGATTGCATTGCTCTTTACTGCGCGCACTGAACGCCATGCAAAGGCAAGATCCTTCATGACATCTGCAGAAACTGGTTCTCCTGTGACTTGCTTCCAATTCTTTGAATCATCACCCTCAGCGTTTATCAGATCAGTCTGCTGAACAAGAACTCCACCAGATACCGGGCGAAGTTCAAGAGGTGAAATATTTGTTGTGGGGCAGGTAAGAATGCGAATAGAAGGCTTCTTCATCAAAATTTCAAGAGCTGCTGGTTCATACTCTGGAGCAATAATTACCTCAGTAAAGATTTGTGACAGAGGCTGCGCCATTGCAACAGTGACTAAGCGATTTGCTGCAACAACTCCACCGAAGGCAGAGACTGGATCACAGGCATGTGCCTTTGCATAGGCATCGGCGATATCTGAACCCACTGCAACACCACAAGGATTGGCATGCTTGATGATGGCAACACATGGTTCTGAGTGATCCAGAGCTGCGCGCCATGCTGCATCAGCATCGGTGTAATTATTAAATGACATCTCTTTGCCATGTGATTGCACTGCATTGACAATTCCAGCTGGTCCCCCACGATAGATGGCTGCCTTCTGGTGTGGATTCTCGCCATAACGCAACGAGTTCTCGCGCTTCCAGATAAGTCCTAGCCAATCCATATCTTCCACCGAGTGGCTCATCGTGGATCCAAGCCAACTTGCAATGGTTAAGTCATATTCGGCTGTTGTGCGAAAGACATCCAGTGCTAGTCCCTTACGTTCTTCATCTGTAAACCCACCAGCCTTAATCGATGCAATGACATGGTCATATTGAGATTCATCGCAGACAACGGCAACTGAACCATGGTTCTTTGCAGCCCCACGCAGCATGGATGGGCCACCGATATCGATCTGCTCAATACATTCAGCAAAGTGCGCACCTGATGCAATCGTTGAAGCAAAGGGATATAAATTAATGACGACAAGATCAAAGGGTGCGATATCCAGATCTGCAATAGCTTTGAGGTGTTCAGGATTATTCTGATCAGCCAAAATTCCTGAGTGAATCTTGGGGTGCAGTGTCTTCACGCGACCGCCCATGATTTCTGGAAAACCTGTGTAACTACTGACTTCAGTCACAGCAATGCCAGCACCTGCCAGAGTCTTTGCAGTAGATCCTGTTGAGAGAATTTCAACGCCGGCATCGGCAAGACATTGCCCAAGTTCAAGAAGTCGGTTCTTGTCATAGACGCTGACAAGTGCGCGACGAATAGGTTTGCGATTAGCCATTGGTCTTCTCCAGGGTTACAAGCAGTGAAGCAATGGTCGCAACAATGAGACCTCGTTCGACAATCTTAATGCGCTCATGCAGTGACTCCTGCGTATCAGCTGGCAGTATCTCCACACGCTCCTGAGCGATGACCTTCCCCGTATCCACACCCGCATCGACCCAGTGAATTGTTGTTCCGGTCTCAGTGGCGCCAGCAGCCAGAGCATCACGAACAGCGTGTGCGCCGGGAAAGAGTGGCAGGAGGGCTGGATGGCTATTGATGATTTTAAATCGGCTCGTGATGCGCTCAGAGAGAATGCGCATAAATCCTGCACTCACAACGAGATCAGGTTTCAGTGCTGCGATGAGTGTTTCGAGTTCACGGTCCCACTCTGTGCGATCTGAGAGCATGGGAATTGTAAAAGTTTCAATACGTGCTGTGTGCGCGCGATCTAAGACAGCTGCATCCTTCTGATCTGAAATTACCGCAACGATATCTGCATCTAGCTTTGCATCAAAGATTGCTTGTGCAAGAGTTCCACTGCCGGATGCGAGAATGACAATCCTCTTCATCGAAGATTTCGATTCATGACCAACATCGTTGCAGCCGCACCCACTCCAACTTCAACGGCCACAGAGAGTGCGAATTTCCATATAGATACGCCCATCGCACCCATTTCAGCAGTCATCAAAGAACCACTTGCGAGGTATCCCATGAGCACCGCACCAACTACTGTGAAGATGTAACTCTGAATCAGCGCTTGAATGCCATAGACAAGTGACCACCGGGCAAGAAGAACTCCCAGTCCAATGAAGACAAGAATTCCAATGAGTGCAAAAGGTTGCTTACCTGTAGGGAGAATGCCAAGAAGTGGAAGCGCTGGTATTTGTCCTAATTGATACCACAATGGAGAGACAAGAGTTCCGGCACCGACAGCTAATCCAGTTCCCGCAAAGTATGAAGCCAGCGCAACTGCAGCATTGGGAAGATAGAGAATGTTAAGTAAGAGAAGAAGAATTCCACCAAAGAAGCCGGGTTCAAGTGAAATCGTAATGTTCTTCACTTGAGAAAAGTTCACAAATATCAGGATCGTTACCGCAATCATTGATGTGCCGATTATGAGTGCGAGGATTCGGGCTGCAATTCGAACTGGTCTTGAGAGTGCGACTCTGGTTCCTGCTGTGAGAGTTGCAATGAGGGCTATCAAGAAAGCGATCACAGGTGCGAGATACCACTGTGGTGAGACTGCTGGTGATTTACTTAAGAATGAAAGAGCTGTAACTAGAACTGCATACATCGCAGAGAAGATAATGCGCACGCCATTGATATCGTGGAAATCTCCCTGCAGACGATCTATTGCACGATTAAATGCAGAGCGAATTGCGATAAAGGGAAGAACCACTCCTCCAATAGGTAGATAGGTCAGATACCCAGCAATTCCTGTCGGAGGAAGTTCTAATTGAAAGGGAATGTGGTGTGCACCAAGCCAGATCCAGACCGCACCACGGATGGGATCTGTCGTGCTGCCACTTGCACTACCTGCAGTTGCCCAAGCAATGAGTGCAATAAACGAAATGGGAAGGAGAAGAAAAGCAGCGCTACGCATTACATGAGACAACGAGACCGAGAGGACGCGTTGCATAGGAGAACTAGCGTCCTAGAACATCGCGCATTAGTTGCGCGGTTTCACTTGGAGTTTGTCCAACCTTGACCCCAGCTGCCTCCAGCGCATCTTTCTTCGCCTGCGCTGTGCCTGAAGAACCAGAGACGATTGCACCTGCATGGCCCATTGTCTTTCCTTCAGGAGCTGTAAATCCTGCAACGTAACCAACAACGGGTTTAGTCACATATTCAGAGATAAATGCTGCTGCACGCTCTTCCGCATCTCCACCGATTTCACCGATCATCACAATCGCTGTTGTCTCAGGATCATCTTGGAATGCACGAAGGCAATCAATATGAGTGGTGCCGATAACAGGGTCTCCACCAATACCAACAGCCGTTGAGAATCCGATATCGCGAAGTTCATACATCATCTGATAGGTCAGGGTTCCTGACTTTGAGACAAGACCAATAGGACCACGCTTTGTAATATCTGCAGGAATGATGCCGACATTTGATTGATCAGGGCTAATTAGTCCTGGGCAGTTTGGACCAATGATCTGAGTTGTTCCCTTTTGTAGTGAGTATGCATAGAAGTATGCAGAGTCATGCACAGGAATACCTTCAGTAATAACAACAACGAGTGGCATCGTGGCATCAATGGCATCGATGACTGCAGCCTTTGCAAACTTAGGTGGAACGAAGACAACAGAGACGTTAGCTCCTGTTGCAGCCATTGCTTCAGCAACGGTATTAAATACAGGAAGTGAGGTGCCATCAATATCTACAACTTGACCACCCTTACCTGGTGTTACTCCACCGACAACTTTTGTGCCAGATGCCAACATACGACGTGTGTGCTTAGTTCCTTCAGAACCTGTCATACCTTGAACGATGACCTTGCTTGATGAGTTAATAAAGATTGACATTACTTTGCCGCCAATTCTGCAGCACGTGATGCTGCTCCATCCATGGTTTCTGCTTGCTCAACCAATGGGTGGTTTGCAGCGTTAAGAATTGCGCGTCCTTCAAGAACGTTATTGCCATCAAGGCGTACAACAATCGGCTTTGTCGCCTTTGGTCCAAGCAGTTCTAGCGCTTGAACAATTCCATTTGCCACTGCATCGCATGCCGTAATTCCACCGAATACGTTAACAAATACGCTCTTCACATCAGGATCTCCGAGAATGATAGAAAGACCATCTGCCATTACCTGCGCAGATGCTCCGCCTCCGATATCAAGGAAGTTAGCAGGACGCATTCCTCCGAATTTTTCACCGGCATATGCCACAACATCCAGCGTTGACATCACAAGTCCTGCACCGTTTCCGATGATTCCAACCTGACCATTATCGAGCTTGACGTAGTTCAGGCCCTTCTCTTTTGCGGCAGCTTCAAGTGCATTTGCAGTGTCATGGTCAACGAGAGCTTCATGATCTGGCTGGCGGAAATCTGCATTCTCATCGAGAGTGACCTTGCCATCGAGTGCAACGACGCGACCATCTTCAGTCTTCACAAGTGGGTTTACTTCAACAAGAGTTGCATCCTCTGATTGGAATGTCTCCCAGAGCTTGACCAACACATCAGCAACCTGATCTGCAACATCTGCAGGGAACTTAGCTTGAGCGACAATCTCCTTCGCCTTAGCAAGTGAAATTCCTTCGACTGCACTGACTGGAACCTTTGCAAGTTTTTCAGGAGCAGTGTGTGCTACCTCTTCAATCTCCATACCGCCTGCAACAGATGCCATCACAAGGAATGTGCGATTAGAGCGATCAAGAAGAATGGAGACGTAATATTCGTCAACGATAGGTGCTGCTTGAGCAATCATCACTTTGTGAACTGTGTGGCCCTTAATATCCATTCCAAGAATGGCACTTGCCTTTTCAAAAGTATCTGCAGGGTCTACTGCAAGCTTGACGCCGCCAGCTTTTCCGCGACCGCCCACTTTAACCTGTGCCTTAACAACAACCTTTGTTCCCATCTTTGCAGCAGCATCACGTGCTTGCTCAGGAGTAGTTGCAACAGCGCCTTGTAATACAGGGACGTTGTGCTTTTCAAAAAGATCGCGTGCTTGGTATTCGTAGAGATCCACGTAGGCTCCTCGTAGGTTCGAAATCAGGGATGCGTTGAGAGCCCAATCCTAAGTGCTTATTTTAAAGAGTTGTGACAGGGGCATAGCGCAGCAAAAGGCGCTTATCGCCATATTGGCCGAAGTTAATGGTCGCCTCTGATTTATCGCCTTCACCAGCAAGTGCAACCACAGTCCCTAATCCGAATGTGTCATGTGACACACGCTGTCCGACTTCTAGAACCATCGCCGTTGATTTCTTGCCCGTAGCTCGTGGTGGTGGACCAGATGGAAGACGAGATTTCTTCACAGCAGATGAAGAAGTAAATGTGCTGCGACCTTCATTCTTCCACTCAATCAGATCCAATGGAATCTCATCAAGAAAGCGTGATCCTGGATTGTATTTCGGTGTTCCGAAAGTTAAACGATATTCAGCACGTGAAATATAGAGGCGCTTTTCCGCGCGAGTTAAACCCACATAGGCAAGGCGACGTTCTTCTTCAATCTCTTTTGGATTATCCAATGTGCGCGCATGCGGAAAGATTCCATCTTCCATTCCGGTAAGAAAGACAGTCGGGAACTCAAGACCTTTTGCAGTGTGAAGCGTCATCAGCGTGACAACTCCCCCATGATCTTCCCCATCTGGAATTTCATCAGCATCTGCAACGAGTGAGACTTTCTCAAGGAATCCCGAGAGTGAAATCTCTTCATCTTCACCGAGCTCATCAAAAGGACGCTCTTCATACTCCATCGATGCAGAGACAAGTTCTTTAAGGTTTTCAACGCGAACTTCATCTTGTGGATCTTTACTTGCTTCAAGTTCGGTTAGCAACCCTGACTGTTCAAGGACTGCTTCAATAATGACAGATGGCTTTGTCTTTGCTTCAACGAGAGTCTGCAGAGCAATGAGCATCGAGGTAAAGCTTGCAATAGATTGCGCTGCCTTATTAGGAACAGATGGCGCCTCTGATACTCGCAGCAGTGCGTTCCAGAATGAGATGTCTTGGGCTTGCGCAAATATTTCAACTTCCTCTAACGCGCGATCGCCTATGCCTCGCTTAGGTAAGTTGATGATGCGGCGGATAGAGACTTCATCATCGGGGTTAGCGAGAACGCGAAGGTAGGCAAGTAAATCCTTGACCTCTTTACGTTCATAGAATCGAAGCCCACCCACGACTTTATAAGGAATAGCAGCACGCATAAAGATCTCTTCAAAGATACGAGATTGAGCATTGGTGCGATAGAAGACTGCCGTATCGCCTGGGTTGGAGTGGCCCATATCTTGCAAGGAACGAATTTCACTCTTGATGAACTCTGCTTCGTCATATTCAGATTCAGCAACATAGCCAACCAAGGGAGCACCAGATCCTGCATCCGACCACAGGTTCTTCTCTTTCCGTGATTCGTTCTTGGTGATGACAGCATTTGCAGCGTTAAGAATATTCTGAGTTGAGCGATAGTTTTGTTCAAGGAGAACTGTTGCAGCATTGGGGTAATCGACTTCAAATTGCAAGATGTTGCGAATCGTTGCCCCGCGAAAGCCATAGATAGATTGATCGGCATCGCCAACAACACAGAGCTCAGCAAGTGGGAAGCCATCTCCCTCAACACCGGTGAGCTCTTTCACCAATTGATACTGCGCATGGTTGGTGTCTTGATATTCATCGACCAAGATGTGGCGAAAGCGAGAACGAAAGCGCGCCTTGGCTTCAGGGAACTTCTGCAGAACCTGCACGGTCTTCATGATCAAATCATCAAAGTCCATGGCATTGGCTTGCTGCAACCGCTTTTCATAGAGGGTGTAAACATCGGCGACGATGGTCTCAAATTGATTGGTGGCATGGCTTAAATACTCATAGGGGGTCTGCAGTTCATTCTTCGCATTAGAAATCAGATTCTGAAATTGGCGAGGTGGATATCGCTTGGAATCAATATTGAGAGTCTCCATCACGCGCGAAATCAGCTTCTGAGAATCTGCAGAGTCATAGATGCTAAATGTGCTGCTATATCCAAGACGTTCAACCTCTTGGCGCAGCATGCGAACACAGGATGAGTGAAATGTTGAGACCCACATTGATTTTGCAACAGGTCCCACAAGTTCTGTGACGCGCTCCTTCATCTCACCAGCTGCCTTATTGGTGAAGGTAATTGCCAGAATTTCATAGGGACGCACTTCGCGACGAGCCATGTTGTATGCGATGCGACGAGTAAGAACTCGAGTCTTTCCAGATCCAGCACCTGCAACGACAAGCAGTGGAGAACCAGCGTGGGCAACGGCCTTCTGTTGCTGGGGATTGAGTCCATCCAGCAATGGGTCGGTCGTGGTCATGGCGGGGAGTCTATTAGGCTTGGCTGTCATGGAGCCTTTAGCAGATTCAGAGATCAAGCGCGTTTTAGTAATCAACGCCCACCCCGATGATTCCGGCTTTGGCGCATCAGGAACTATCGCGCAGTGGATAGGTAAGGGAATTGAAGTCTCCTACGTTCTCTGCACCAATGGCGACCAAGGTGGCGAAGAGTCAGGTTTTACCAAGGAAGAGATGCCTGCAGTGCGTCAGCGCGAACAACGCGCAGCATGTAAAGCACTAGGAATTAGCGATGTCACATTCCTTAACTATGTCGATGGCCATCTTGAACCAACGATTGCACTTCGTAAAGATATTGTTCGCCAGATTCGTCGCGTGCAGCCAGATCGCATCGTCTGCCAATCACCTGAACGCAATTGGGAGCGCATCGGTGCAAGCCATCCTGATCACTTAGCTGCAGGGGAAGCAACCATTCAAGCTGTCTATCCCGATGCTCGTAATCCTTTTGCATTTACCGATCTCCTTGAAAAAGAAGGTCTACAGCCATGGAGAACAAAAGAGGTATGGATGCAAGGACATGCTCATCCAGATCACTTCGTCGACATCACCGACACATTCCACTTCAAGATTGCTGCCCTTAAAGAGCATGCATCACAGACTGGCCATATGGAAAACCTTGAAGAGATGCTGCGTGAGTGGGGTCAGCGCAATGCTGGTATCGGTGGATTACCTGAAGGACGTATTGCTGAAGCCTTCAAAATTGTTAATACCAACTAATTAGATTACTTAGCTGAAGCCTTAACAATTTCAACCATCTGGATGGGAAAGCCATCGCCTGCATACATCGCCTGAGTTCCACTCATTTGATATGCACCGACTGCGCCAATTTTCTGCACAAGATCTAAACCTTTGGTGATCTTGCCCCAGATTGTGTAGTCAGGACCAAGAGTGGTGTCCTGATAGACAAGAAAGAACTGTGATCCGTTGGTATTTGGTCCAGAGTTAGCCATAGCCACTGTTCCTGCTGGGTAATTGATGCCGGCAGCTTTTGGAAGGTTTTCATTGGCATAACCCTTCCATCCTGTTGGAGAACCACTGCCACTTGCTGTGGGATCACCGCATTGCAGAACAAAGATTCCCTCCGTTGTCAGGCGATGGCAGAGAGATTTGTTGTAGTAACCAGCGTTAGCAAGGGAAGCAATAGATGTCACTGTTATCGGCGCCTTTGCACCAAGGAGTGAAATCACAATAGGGCCGCAGTTAGTTGTAATGGTTAATGTCTTTGCAGGTTTCTTTGAAGCAACAGTTGGCTGCTTTACTTTGGCCGGAGCATGACCCTTAGCAGTGCTCTTGGCGCACCCTGGAACAGAGATAGCACGTTCAGCTGCATGAGCAGGAGCTGTTACTGACGTTGCTGCAAGAAGTATGAGCGCTATGGCTGCGACCTTCGCGGTTTTAAACATTACTTTCTTCCTATTCCCATTCAATCGTGCCAGGTGGCTTACTTGTGACATCAAGGACCACGCGGTTTACCTCTCGGACCTCATTGGTAATACGTGTTGAAATCTTCTCAAGAACTTCGTATGGAACGCGCGACCAATCTGCCGTCATCGCGTCCTCACTCGAAACTGGGCGCAAAACTATCGGATGGCCGTATGTGCGTCCATCGCCCTGCACGCCAACGCTTCGCACATCGGCAAGAAGCACAACAGGACACTGCCAGATATCTCGATCAAGGCCAGCAGCTTTGAGTTCATTGCGGGCAATCAGATCGGCATGACGCAATATCTCTAAGCGCTCAGCTGTAACCTCACCGATGATGCGAATGCCAAGGCCTGGACCTGGAAATGGCTGACGCCAGACGATTTCTTCCGGCAGCCCTAACTCGATTCCCACTTGGCGCACTTCATCTTTAAAGAGCGTGCGCAGTGGTTCAACCAACGTGAACTTCAAATCATCAGGTAGTCCACCCACATTATGGTGAGATTTAATGTTGGCAGTTCCTGTGCCGCCACCTGATTCAACAACATCGGGATAGAGCGTGCCCTGCACAAGGAATTCAACATCTCCCCCAGCTGCAATATCGCGCGCAGCTGCTTCAAAGGAGCGGATGAATTCACGTCCAATAATTTTGCGCTTCTCTTCAGGGTCTGTGACTCCCGCAAGTGCAGTGAGGAACTGATCCACTGCATCGACAACAACAAGTTCGACTCCCGTGGAGGCAACAAAGTCACGTTGTACTTGTTCAGATTCTCCGCTGCGAAGAAGTCCGTGATCAACAAATACACAGGTCAACTGCTTGCCCACCGCGCGCTGAACAATTGCTGCAGCAACGGCAGAGTCAACGCCACCAGAGAGACCACAGATAACGCGCTTATCGCCAATAACTTGCCTAGCCTTTGCTACTTCATCTTCAGCAATATTGTGAGTCGTCCACGTTGGCTTACATCCTGCAATGTTGATCAGCCAGTTCTTAAGTATTGCTTGACCATGTTCTGAGTGAAGTACCTCTGGGTGAAATTGCACTCCTGCAAGCTTTCCTGAGGCATCTTCAAATGCTGCAATGGGTGTATCTGATGTTGATGCTGTCACACTAAAGCCACTTGGTGCTTCAGAGACGGCATCACCATGTGACATCCACACAGATTGTGTTGCAGGAAGCCCTGCAAACATCTTCGATCCAGCTGTGACCGCAAGGGGTGTGCGACCAAATTCAGACTTGCCAGTTTGTGCAACTACTCCAGCAAGGGCTGCAGCCATTGTCTGAAATCCATAACAGATTCCAAAGACTGGAATGCCGAGTGCAAAGATTGCAGGATCAACCTTTGGCGCATGATCTGCATAGACAGATGATGGTCCGCCCGACAAGATAATTGCTTCAGGGTTCTTTGCACTTACTTCAAGTGCGGTAATTGAAGAAGGAACAATTTCAGAGTAGACATTAGCTTCGCGTACACGGCGAGCAATGAGCTGTGCATACTGTGCGCCGAAATCGACGACAAGAACGCCGTGCTTATCGGCCATGCTGCATAATGATTTCTACGCGCTGGAATGACTTCACATCTGAGTAACCACAGGTGGCCATCGCACGACGTAGTGCACCAAATAAATTCATAGATCCATCAGATGTATGTGATGGGCCATTCAGAACCTCTTCAAGAGTTCCCACAGTTCCCACATTCACACGCTGACCGCGTGGAACTTCTGCGTGATATGCCTCGGATCCCCAGTGCCAACCAAGTCCAGGAGATTCAACTGCCTTAGCAAGTGCTGACCCCATCATGACGGCATCTGCCCCGCAGGCAATTGCCTTAGCGATATCGCCAGATTTTCCAACAGAGCCATCAGCAATAACGTGAACATAGCGTCCACCAGATTCATCAAGGTATTCACGGCGCGCAGCTGCAACATCGGCAACTGCAGTTGCCATCGGAACCTGAATTCCAAGAACAGTCTGTGTTGTGTGAGCTGCTCCGCCACCAAAGCCAACGAGAACACCCGCAGCTCCTGCGCGCATCAAGTGAAGTGCTCCTGTTGTCGTTGCAACACCACCGACAATGACTGGAACATCGAGTTCATAGATAAATTTCTTTAAGTTCAACGCTTCATTCTCTGCTGCAACGTGCTCTGCGGAGACTGTTGTTCCGCGAATCACGAAGATATCAACGCCTGCATCGATGACAGCCTTATGTAATTGCGCTGTGCGCTGTGGTGACAGCGATGCTGCAACGGTGACACCAGAGTCACGGATCTGCTTGATGCGCTCTTTAATCAATTCGGGACGAATTGGTGCTGCATAAATTTCTTGCATGCGACGCGTTGCATGCTTATCTGGCATCGATGCAATTTCACCCAGTGGAATACGGGGATCGTCATAACGAGTCCAGAGTCCTTCAAGGTTGAGAACTCCAAGTCCGCCAAGCTTTCCAATAGCAATTGCAGTCTCAGGGGAAACCAAAGAGTCCATAGGAGCTGCAATCAGTGGAAGATCAAACTTATATGCATCAATCTGCCATGAAGTGCTGACCTCTTCAGGTGTTCGAGTACGACGGCTTGGAACGATGGCGATATCGTCAAATGAATAAGCCTGGCGGGCGCGTTTTCCGGGAGCTATTTCGTAATCCATAGTTATTTCTTCTTGCTGTAGTTAGGGGCATCGGCCACATCGAGAACATCATGTGGGTGGCTCTCTTGTAAGCCAGCTGCAGTAATTTGAATCAAGCGACCTTCACGGCGCAGAGTTTCGATATCAGGAGCTCCTGCATATCCCATTCCGCTGCGAAGTCCGCCCACAAGTTGGTGCACAACATCGGCAACCGGTCCGCGATAAGCAACTTTGCCTTCAATTCCTTCTGGAACAAGTTTATCTTCAGAGAGAACATCATCTTGCATGTAGCGATCTTTGGAGTATGACTTCTTCTCACCGCGCGATTGCATCGCACCGAGTGAACCCATTCCGCGATATGCCTTATACATACGCCCATCAATTTCAACGAGTTCGCCAGGAGATTCTTCACACCCTGCAAGAAGTGAACCAAGCATCACAGAGTGAGCTCCTGCAACAATTGCTTTGACGATGTCTCCTGAATATTGAAGACCACCATCTGCGATCAGTGGAATTCCAGCTTTATTACATGCCTTCGATGCTTCCATGATTGCTGTTACTTGTGGGACACCAACTCCTGCAACAACGCGCGTTGTACAAATTGATCCTGGACCAACGCCGACCTTTACAGCATCGGCGCCGGCATTAATAAGAGCTTGTGCGCCTGCACGGGTTGCAACGTTTCCGCCAATAATTTCGATGGTGGATGAAAACTTCTTAATGCGCTCTATCGCATCGAGTACTGCGCGGTGATGGCCATGCGCTGTATCCACGACGATGACATCGACTCCTGCTTCAATTAACTTCTGCGCGCGAGCAAAACCATCATCGCCCACACCCACAGCAGCTCCTGCAAGACCAACGTTCTTGACCAACTTCACGTGAGTGACTTGCTCGTCAACGGGAAGGTTGCGATGGATGATGCCGATACCACCAGCTTTAGCCATTGCAATTGCCATGGTGGATTCTGTGACGGTATCCATCGCAGATGAGATAACAGGCACGGCCAAAGTGATATTGCGTGTGAGGCGAGTTGAGGTATCAACCTCAGACGGCACTACATCGGATGCATCAGGAAGAAGAAGGACATCGTCATATGTCAGGCCAAGGAGGGCGACCTTCTCAGAATCGATCATGGCAGCTCCCTTGGATAGCAACGAGAGCGCAGTCTACCTGCTCAATTACGCCCCTAAAGCCTGCGCAATTTCCTCACATGCATGCTCAAGTCCCTCAGCCTTAATGACTTCACTGCACTCAATGGCATCCCATCCAGGTCCACCGACCACAATGCGAGGCGCCGGACGAATAGCTGGAATCTCATTCCAATATCTGCTCTCAGCATTCTTTGGCAGTTGTGCCCACATGAAAATAGCTGGAGGCGCGCATCGGGTGATCATTGCCGAAAGAGCAGAGAGAGGGGTGCGAGCACCAAGGACATAGGTATCGATATTACGTTCGCAGAGAGCGGCAGCCAGTGCATAGAGTGGAAGTGAATGCAGCTCTTCTCCCACCGCAGCAAGGAGCACAGGGCGCGCATTAATTGGCTTCTTTAACTCCACTACTCGATTATGCATAGTGCGCTTTAGAATCTCAGAGAAGAGATGTTCAATCTCAATACCGCTCTGATTAATCTCCCATTCTTGACCAATCAAAAAGAGCGTTGGAACAATGACATCAGACCATGCTCCTTCGACGCCGTATGTATCAATTTCATGATCCAAAGTCTTCTCAATAAATGCTTTATCAAATCCTTGCAGCGCTTTATAAATCGCTTCGACTACTTCTTCTCGGACCTCAAAGCCTTTCACGAGAGTTTCGACCTTCACTGCGCTCTTGCAATTGCGAGCTTGTTCGGCAGCCTCTGCTGGGGCCAAACCTGCAACGATCAGACGTCGCATCATGGTCAGCTTTGCTAAATCTTTAGGGCAGTATCGACGATGTTCGCCTTCGACATGTTCAGAAGGTCCAAGGCCATAGCGGCGATCCCAGGTGCGCAAGGTGGCAGGGGCTACGCCTATACGGCGAGCCACGGCTGCGACGGTGAGCTTCTCCACCACTGGTGCCTGAACGCTCTTAGCCATGGGTCAATCGTGGCGTGAAGTGCTCTAACTCACCACTCCAAAATCGGACATTTTGCACATTGAACAAGGCGTGGCTCGGTAGGTACTTGAACAACCTATGAAACGGTTGTATGGTGCATATATCTAGAACGAAGGAGAACCACATGGCTGAACTATCACGTCTACCGCAACCTATTGCTGAGCAATGGGAGTGGCAGTACGAAGGTTCATGCCGTTCGATGGACTCTGAGATGTTCTTCCATCCTGATGGCGAACGTGGTCCACGTCGACGCAATCGCGAGAATGCTGCCAAGGCAATCTGTGCAGCATGCCCAGTAATTGCAGCATGCCGCACCCACGCACTTGCCGTGCAAGAGCCATACGGGATCTGGGGAGGCATGTCAGAAGATGATCGCGCCACTATCTTGATTAGCCGTGGCATTCCTTTGATCTCACACGCTTCATAGCTTTTACATTAAAAAAGAGATCCCCCGCACATAATGTGCGGGGGATTTTTCTTTACTAATTTACTTAGTGACCGTGCCCACCAGGACCATGTGAATGACCATGACCGCTAGCTGCTGGCTCTTCATTTGCTGGGCGCTCATAGACAACAGCTTCTGTTGTAATGAACATTGCAGCAATGGATGCAGCGTTAGCAAGAGCTGAACGAGTTACCTTCACTGGGTCGATGACGCCATCTTTTGCAAGATCGCCATAGACATCAGTTGCAGCGTTAAAGCCTTCGTGGGCCTTGAGTGCGCGGACCTTAGCAACTACTACGTAGCCTTCAAGTCCAGCATTCTCTGCAATCCAACGAAGTGGCTCATCGCATGCCTTGCGAACAAGTGCAACACCGACAGCCTTATCGCCTGTGAAGCCGAGGTTATCGTTTAGAGCATCAGCTGCATGCACAAGGGCTGCGCCTCCGCCAATAACGATTCCTTCTTCAACAGCTGCGCGAGTTGCTGAGATAGCATCTTCAAGACGGTGCTTCTTCTCCTTCAACTCAACTTCAGTGTGTGCGCCGACCTTGATCACGCAAACTCCACCAGCGAGCTTTGCAACGCGCTCCTGAAGTTTTTCGCGATCCCAGTCAGAATCAGATTGTGAAATCTCTGCACGAAGCTCGCCAACGCGACCTGACACAGCTGCCTTATCGCCAGCTCCATCAACGATTGTGGTTGTCTCCTTAGTGACAACGATGCGACGAGCGCGACCGAGATCTTCAAGAGTTGCAGCCTCTAACTTCATTCCAACTTCTTCAGAGATAACAGTTCCACCGGTCAAGATCGCCATATCTTGCAAGAGAGCCTTGCGACGATCACCGAATGCTGGAGCCTTCACCGCTGTCGATGTAAATACTCCGCGCATGCGGTTTACAACGAGAGTGGAGAGCGCTTCACCATCAACATCTTCAGCAACGATAAGAAGTGGCTTTCCTGCCTGAGAAACCTTCTCAAGGATAGGAAGGAGCTCACCGAGAGCTGAGACCTTATTGGAGACAAGAAGGATGTAAGCATCTTCAAGGACTGCTTCCATGCGATCTTGATCTGTGACGAAGTATGGAGAGATGTAGCCCTTATCGAACTGCATACCTTCAGTGAACTCGAGCTCGAGAGCTGTCGTTGATGCTTCCTCCACAGTGATAACGCCATCTTTGCCGACCTTATCCATCGCTTCTGCGATGAGGTCTCCGATTGCGCGATCTTGTGCTGAAATTGTTGCCACATCTGCGATCTGTGCCTTGTCTTTAACGACAGTTGCATTCTCGCGAAGACGAGCAGAAATAGCTTCAACAGCTGCTTCGATACCGATCTTGAGATCCATTGGCTGTGCACCAGCTGCAAGGTTACGAAGACCTTCCTTGACCATTGCTTGAGCAAGGACTGTTGCAGTTGTTGTTCCATCTCCTGCGACATCGTTGGTCTTTGTGGCAACTTCCTTCACAAGCTGTGCGCCCATGTTTTCAACAGGATCTGAGAGTTCAATCTCTTTAGCAATTGTCACACCATCGTTTGTGATAGTTGGTGCGCCAAATGACTTAGCGATGACAACGTTACGGCCCTTAGGACCAAGCGTTACCTTGACGGTGTCAGCGAGCTGATTAACACCGCGTTCCATTGCGCGACGAGCATGCTCGTCGAATTCCAACATTTTGCCCATGGACTACTTCTCGATTATCGCGAGAATGTCGCGAGCAGATAGGACGAGGTAATCCTCGTTGTTGTACTTCACTTCAGTTCCGCCGTACTTGCTGTAGAGAACGACATCGCCGACCTTTACATCCATCGGTACGCGAGCGCCATCATCGAAGCGACCTGGGCCGACTGCAACAACTGTGCCTTCCTGTGGCTTTTCCTTCGCTGTATCTGGGATAACAAGACCTGATGCAGTTGTTGTCTCAGCTTCATTTGCCTTAACAACGATGCGATCTTCGAGCGGCTTAATGGCTACTGCCATGGGTGTACTCCTTCTTATTCGAGGTTTAACTTCGATATATCCACTGGGGCTCACCTGCTTTAGCAGTGTCGACCCTAGAGTGCTAACGCCAAGCCTATGGGGGCTTATTCCAGCGGGCAAATCGGCTCTAGAGGCTGATCTGCTCCACCTTCAGCCCAGAATCAGCGTCAAAGGCGCCGTGGGTGGCTGGCCTGCCTGCGCTCATCATCAGACTGCCCAGGGAGGCGACCATCGCCCCATTGTCGGTGCACAGGTCAGCAGGTGGAATACGCAGCTGGATGCCTGCCTTCTCACAGCGCTGCGCGGCAACTGCGCGAAGGCGAGAGTTGGCAGCAACTCCCCCTGCAATGACCAGTGAATCAATCCCCGATTCTTTACAGGCAGCAAGCGCCTTCAGCAGCAACACATCAACGATCGCCTCTTGAAAGGATGCTGCAACATCGGCGCGAATGTATTGCGGAGTGCTTTCAAGATAACGCGCAACTGCAGTCTTAACTCCTGAGAATGAGAAATCATAGGGACGCGTTGCCCAGTCATTGGATGTTGTGAGGCCCCGTGGAAAATCGATGGCGCTCGCAGATCCGTTTACTGCTTCACGATCTATCGCAGGACCACCCGGAAAACCTAAAGCCAAGATGCGTGCAATTTTATCGAATGCCTCACCTGCAGCATCATCCATCGTTGCTCCAAGTTTTGTCACCGAGCGGGTGATGTCATCTACTTGCAATAAAGATGAGTGACCGCCGCTAACAAGAAGTGCAATCGTTGGGTTAGTCGGTTGATCATGCGTTAAGTAATCAATAGAGATATGGGCTGCTAAATGGTTGACTCCGTAGAGAGGGCGCCCCAATCCTTGCGCCAATCCACTTGCTGATGCAACACCGACAAGGAGCGCCCCAACAAGTCCAGGGCCTGCAGTAACTGCCACTGCATCAATATCGGTAAGTGCAATCTTGGAATCTTTGAGTGCGCGTTCAATGCTTGGAAGCATCGCCTCTAAGTGAGCTCGCGATGCAATCTCTGGAACAACTCCCCCAAAGCGCGCATGTTCTTCAACGCTGGATGCGATGACATTAGCAAGTAGCGTGCGACCACGAACGATGCCAATTGCGGTCTCATCACAGGATGTCTCAATACCTAAAACAATGGGTTGCATTATGCGAAATCCTTTCGCATCACAAAGGCATCTTTACCAGGGCCGTAATAGTCCATGCGCACAGAGATCTTCATATAGCCAAGGCCTTTATAGAGCTCGATGGCAGATTCATTGCTCTGTTCCACTTCCAGCATCATCGCGCTAGCTCCGCGCTCCTTCGACCACTGCTCAATCTGGCGCATAAACTCTTTAGCAATGCCCTGTCTGCGATATTCAGGAAGGACTGCAACGGTGAGGATGTCTGCTTCAACGCCAGGGGCTGGCACAAATACACCGCAGTAACCCACGATGGTGTTGCCACTTTCAGCAACTGACATATATCGAGTGGTGGGAATACCAGCGAACTCTTCTTTGAACTGAGCCGTATTCCATGGTGAGTAAGGAAATAACTGCTTCTCATAGGATGCAAGAACTGGGATATCCAATGCAATCGGTTGGCGATAGGTAATCATGTGCGCTCTGCCGTTGGAACAGCATCTGGTCTACGTAAATACATTGGCTCAGTGACATTCTGCGAAGTGGCAAGAGATACCAACTTCTTCATATCTGGATATTGATCGATGATAAATCCATCAACTTCTGCAGGCTTACTGACGGTTGGTCCCTCAACGCGATGCCCATCCTTATAGCGCGCCCAATAAATCTCTTTGCGCCGCGCATCAATGGCCACGGTGTATTCACTCTGGTCAATCTCAATAGCATCGAGTGAGCAGATGCCGATTACAGGAATATTGCGAGCAAGTCCAAAGGTGTGTGCAAATGAAATTCCAACGCGAAGTCCCGTAAAGGGCCCGGGTCCCATACCCACCACAACTTGTTGAGGCGGTGCTGAAACCTTCAGCGCTTCTGCAACTAGCTCTGAGAGCGCACGTCCATGATCTGTTGCACCTTCATGAAACTTCTCAAAGAGAACGGAGGTTCCATCAATAATTCCGACAATGGTGCGAGAGGTGGATGTATCAATAGCTAGAGAAAGTCTCATGCACTAAATCCCTGCCAGCGACTGCCCACAGGAGTGATGCTCACTTCACGAATTTCTTCAGTGCGATCAATAACTATCTCAAGGCGCTCATCACTCAAGCGCGCAGATTCTGCCCCGCCCCATTCAATAACTGTGACCGCACCTTCTCGTGGTGAATCTAAATCAAGGTCATCGAGATATAGGGCAGCTTTGCCACCTTCCAATAACCGATAAGCATCGACATGAATAAGTGGCAGCTGCCCTTTATGAATGCGAGAGATAACAAAGGTGGGGGAAGTGACATCGTTGATACCGAGTGCATCCCCTATTCCTTGCACAAGAACAGTTTTGCCCGCACCCAATGGGCCGTTAAGAAGGATGAGATCGCCAGCTAGGCACTGTGCACCGATGCGCTTGCCGAGAGCATGCATATCGGCGGCTGTAGCAATCTTCATTGGTTGAGGATAGTTGAAAGAAAAGAAGAAGGGCCCCAGTTGCCTGGGGCCCTTCTTTACTTAGGTTATGAGTTACGCGAGTGACTTGAAAGTCGGAACGCGGAACTTCTTGTCGTAGGACAATCCGACCTTCTTAGCTGCAGTAACGATAGGTCCCTGATTAGGGAACTTACCTGTACTTACTGCACCTGCAGCCATCTTCGCAGCTGCGATGTACTGAGCTGATGAGAAGAGGCAGTGACCTGTACCGGCACCAACTGTGGCACTGAGATCAGGTGAACCAGCGGCAGTGAACTTGGAGTACTTCGGAGCAGTCTTTGCCCAAAGCATGACCAACTTATTCACTGGAGCCTGGTAGCTACGTGAGCTCTTTGCAGCAGCAATTGCTGCATTTTTAGCTGCAGCAAATTGTGCGTCGTAACCATCGATATACCACTGTGCAATTGATGCAGGTGTGTATTCATCTGATTCAGCAGCCATAATCACTGTTGGCTTTGCAATCGTTCCCTTAAGACCAATGAGTCCAGGAATCTTTGCAACAGCTGCAGCATCTGCTGTTTCACGTGGTGTTGCAGCTAGTGCGCCAAGCATGGCGTCAACTGCAGAGTTTCCACTGAATGCGAATGAGTAGATATCGCGATCTGATGCAACGCGTGCTGCGTAATCAGTCTTTGAGTTATCAAATACCTTTCCACCAGTAAGCAATTCACCATCTGCGATGAGCAAGCTTCCAGCAACTCCGACAGTTCCCATGTTTTCAAGAATTGCCACAGCTGGAGCAACTGCTAGTGGATAAGTCTCAGCAGCACCTGCTGGACCTGAAGATCCATCAACATGCTTGCTTCGTGTAGGAATTCCTGCCATCGATCCGACTAGAAGAAGTGCGGAGCGTGATGGGATTCCTGCAGCTTGTAGAGCTTTACCAGCAGGGCTTGCTGTATCTGGCCATGCGCCAGATGAAAGTCCAGCTGACAACTTACCGAGAACGGTCAGTACCTTGCCAATATTGACAAGCTGTTCGCCTTGA
Source organism: Candidatus Planktophila sp. (assembly GCA_044353885.1). Taxonomy (GTDB): domain Bacteria; phylum Actinomycetota; class Actinomycetes; order Nanopelagicales; family Nanopelagicaceae; genus Planktophila. Next base: position 25,466 of record JBILBC010000003.1, read on the forward strand.
CGAGTTGCAGCATCAGTTGAGTAGCCACCAACCTTGATGCTTGGATCAAAGAATGCCTTAAATCCATAGAGTGCATCTCCGAAATAGCTAATCATTGCATCACTTGGGTTAGCAGCAGGACAAGCAAGGACAAGTCCATCTACAAGATCAGGGTTTGTCTCAGCGAGCTTCTGTGAGTGCATTGATCCAAGAGAATCTCCCCAAGCAATGACCTTCTTTGTTGTTGGGAACTTCTTCTTAAATGAAGCAATTAACTCAACGTTTGCAGCAAGTGCTTCCTTGACGTTCAAGCTCTGACGAGAGAAGCCAGAACCTGCAACGCCATAGCCAGCTGCAACGAGTGCATTGACTACAGAGAGATCACCTGAAGCGGAACGAGGACCAGGTTCAGCAGCGTTGGTAATTGTGTAAGGGCCAACTGGTGCAAGAGTTGCTGGAATGTTGATCGCTGGGCGAATTCCGTGGGACCAGATAAATACTGTTCCGTTGAAGTTCGCTGCTGCGATCATGAGGTAAGGAGCGCCATCGGCACCCGCACCTGCGCACTGAGTTACAAACTTCGCAGTTGCGCACTGTGGGTCAGCTGCCTGAGCAACTGATGGGATTCCGATTACTGCTGTAGCAACAAGTGCTGCAGAAGCAACAGTTGTTAATACGCGTGATTTCTTAAATGAGATTTTCATTAGTTTGGTAATCCCTTCGCAGGCATTGCAGGACGCTTGTATGAAGATTCAACAACCGGTCCATTACCTGAGTCTGTTGTGTACACGGTGTACTTGCCACCATCTGCCTTAAGTGCACCAGTCTGGTCGTATGTTCCAATCCAGTAACCAGTTGCACCAACATGTGATGTTGTTGAGTAACCAAGTGGTGTGAGGAATGGGTTAGCAAGTGTTGCACCCTTAGATTCAATCACCTTGATTAAGCCTGCACGAGTGAGGTTTGAACCAGCTGCGTGAAGAGCCTGTACTGCAAGGAACGCATTAGACATACCCGCGACAACGTTATTGTCGAAAGTCTGTGTTGGCTGCGCTGATGCATAGATTGACTGGAACAACTTGATGTATTCATCAGCTGAATCAGATGGAGCTGGAGCGAATGAGAAGCCCTTTGCGCCGAAGAGAAGTGGGACATATGCCTTGTTAGAAGCTGCGATTGTTGTCGCATCTCCACCAACTGAGCCAAGTACCCACTGAGTCTTGTAACCAGCAGCATATGCATTTGCAAGTGCCGCAGTTGAAGCTGATGAGACTCCGAAGAGAACTGTTACTTCAGTGCCTGCTGCCTTGAGCTTTGAGATCCAGCCAGCACCTGTTGCAGGAAGTGACTGTGAGCCTGATGCGTAAGGAATAGCTGTTGTGAATGTGATGCCTGCCTGCTTAAAGCCAGCGAGCGCATCGCGACCGAAGTCATCATCCTGATAGATCAAAGCAAGCTTCTTATCAGCGTACTTGTCCTTGAGGAACTTTCCCATGATCTTTGCTTCCATCTGATATGACGGAAGGATTGAGAATGTTGTTGGGTATGCCTTCTTATCTGCGAAACCGCTAAATCCTGTGTTAACGAAGAGCGAAGGAATTCCGCGCTTAGCAAGTTGTGTTGAAGCTGAAATCGCTTTTGTGCTCGCGGTTCCAAGTGTTCCAACGAGTGCAAAGACCTTATCTTTGAGGATGAGCTCGTTCGCCTTCGCGACAGCAGTTGTTGGGATGTACTGGTCATCTTTGACTACCAAAGTAATCTTGCGACCATTTACTCCGCCATTTGCATTGACGTAATCGAAGTACGCCTTCATTGCGCCTGGAATCTTGTTATAGCCAGGGGATGCGATACCAGTCAGTGGGACGGTAATGCCCAACTTGATAGTTGTCGTAGTTAAACCTGGATCAGATGCTGCTTGTGCTGGTAACGAGCTAGCCGTCATTGCTGCAACTGCTAGCACCGCAGAAGTTAAAGCTAACTTCCGACGATTTGTTCGGGTCATGTCATTCCTTCCATCGAGGGCCTCTAGGTATTTCCCTAAAGGGATGTTCTAACGCTTTGCTCGCTTTTCATGGCGCGCACGCATTTGTTCGACTGGGCCATTTGGGACAAATAGCACTGTCAAAATCAGTAACGTACTAACCAAGAGACCGGGCAAGTTATTGGCAACGCTCTCTGAACTCTCAAAACGGTGTACGACCGTATCGACGATTTCAGGTATCGCTACCAGTGTCACTGCCCCAATCATTACGCCTCCGAGGGTAGTTACGCCAGATAGCACTGCGCCTGTCGCCAGAGAAAAGGAGAGGGCTAGAGGGAAGGCACCGGGTGATACGGTGCTGATGGTCATGGCTAAAAGGGCCCCTGCAAGGCCTGCAAGGCCTGCGCTGACGGTAAAGGCCAGGACTTTATTGCGTCCGACCTTGATTCCTGCAAGCTCGGCTGCGACATCATTTCCTCGCACCGCTTTCCAGCTCCTGCCATAGCGAGAGTTCATAACATTTCGTAACCAATAAATTGCGATCAGAGCGGCAAGGGCGGCGATCCAGAAATACCACTTGTACTGCGTGAAATCTTCGCCAAGAAATGCCGGTGGTGTTCCAATGTCGTAGAGCAATCCTTGTTCACCACCAAGAACTGTAAATTGATTTGCAATAGATGGAAGACCAATTGCAAGTGCAAGTGTTGTACCAGCTAAGTAGGGACCGCTTAAGCGAGCTGCAGCTAATCCCAATAAATATCCACCAAGGGCTGCAGCAAGTACTGCAAAACAAAAAGTTAACCACACTGGTGCGCCCCAGTAATTGCGAGAAAGCGCTGCTGCATATCCACCAATGGCAAGGAGAGCACCGTGGCCCAAAGAAACTTGACCAGAATACCCAGTAAGCAAAATGATGGAGGCAATTGCAATGACATAAATTGCTACCGTCGCGCCTTGGAATACACGAAGCTCATCCACACGATTACTTAAGAGAAAGAGAATTACTCCAAATAAAATAAAACCTGTGAGTGGATGTTTCTTAAGCACGGCGACCCGCCTTTGCTCCGATAAATCCTTGTGGACGCACTAAGAGAACAAGTAACAAAAGCGCGAATGCAATCATGAAGACAAGTGTTCCGCTGATATAAATCTGGACAGCTGCTAAAACTAATCCGAGGACGAGCGCGCCAAGAACTGCTCCCGGCAGTGACTCAAGCCCTCCAATGACTGCAGCGATAAATCCGAAGGTAAGTAGAAGGCTAAATTCAAGTGAATCTGGCGAGACGGCGCCGGTTCCATTCACTGTTTGCAAAAGTCCGGCTGCAGCACCCGCAGCACCTGCAATCGCCCAACCAATGGTGCGAATTGCTCCCACTCTAATTCCTGCTAATTGTGCGATCTCCGGTGAATATGCCGAAGCTCTAAGAGAGAGACCCAAATTTGTCTTCTGGAAGATAAATCCAAGCAGGATTACCATTCCCACGACTGTGAGCAGAACCAATAAATTCATAGGTGATAGTGCAATCGTTTCTTCTCCCACTTTAAATCCAACTTTAGAAAGTGGTGGCTGAATCTGGATATCTTGATTGCCCCAAATGAATCCAATACTTGCGCGGATAACTCCAAGTAGTCCAAGAGTTGCAATGATGGGAACAATTCCGGCAACAGGTCCAGTTGTGCTGTGTTTAATCAGAGTGCGAATCAACAAGATTTCAACAAGAGCGCTGAAGAGGGCTCCTAAAATCATCGCTAGCGGTAGGGCTATCCAGAAATTTCCTGTTTTTTGGACCAGCTCAAAACCAATATAAGTAGAGAGCAGCGCCATTCCGGCTTGTGCAAAGTTAATCACGCGGGTTGAGCGCCATACCAAAACCATGGCTATTGCCATCAGCGCATAGATGGAACCTGCACCGATTCCAATAAGGAGCATATTGATAAATTGAATCATTAGTACCCCAAGTAAGCAGCGCGCACTGCTGGGTCGGCGATGAGATCTGATGCATTTCCTGTGGCTGCAACGCGGCCAAGATTAAGAACTACTGCAGAATCGGCAATCTTCAGTGCGCCCATTGCATTCTGCTCCACCAAAACGACAGTCACACTCATGGAGTCAACAATGCCGCGGATGGTTTGGAAAATCTGTTCAATCACAAGCGGTGCAAGTCCAAGAGATGGCTCATCAAGAAGGAGAAGGTTTGGCTTAGACATCAGCGCGCGACCAATAGCGAGCATCTGACGTTCACCACCTGACAATGTATCTGCGCGTTGGCTCAGCCGTTCACCTAAGCGAGGAAAGAGTTCCAGTACTTGCTTCTTTGATTCAGTAGCTTCCTTCTTATTGCGACGCCAGAGCGCTCCTAAATCAAGATTCTCTTCGACGGTCAGTTCTGCAACAACTGATTTTCCTTCAGAGACATGTGAGACGCCGCTGCGAACGTGGGATTCGGGCTTGCCATGCAAGAGGTTGTGATCTCCCCAGTACGCACTGCCTTCAGTTGCCTTATTTAGCCCTGATAACGTGCGAAGCAGAGTGGATTTACCCGCACCATTGGCGCCAATAACTGCAGAGAGCTTTCCTGTTTCAACAGTGAATGAGACTTCACTGATTGCACGAATTGCTCCATGGTCAACGCTCAAATCTTTCACGACGAGGCTCAACTTATGCCCCCGTTCCGAGATAGGCAGCAATGACTGCAGGATCGCGGCGCACAACATCAGATGAACCACTAGAAATAACTTCACCGAAGTTAAGGACATAGAGTCGATCACAGACTGACATCACAACATCCATATGGTGCTCAACGATTAAAACAGACATATGGGCAGTCAAATTTCGAATCAGCCCATTCATCCACTCAATATCTTGCGGACCCAAACCTCCTGCTGGTTCATCAAGCATCAGCACTGTAGGTTCACTCACAAGTGCTCGAGCAATTGCAACTCGTTTAGTATCGGGATAAGAAAGTGTATTTGCGCGACGGTTGGCAAGTGCTCCTGCATACACGCGCTCAAGGGCTGCCATAGAACGATCTGCAAGGTCTGCTTCATCCCTTGTATTGCGGCCAAAGCTTGCAGAAATCAATCCGGTCTTGGCAAACTTCTGTGCACCAATCATTACATTCTCAAGAACTGTGAGATCTGGAAATAGACCAACTCCTTGCAAAGTGCGCGCAATACCAAGATCAGCTAATTCATCAGTGCGAGGCCATGACCGCTCTTTACCTTCAAATGAAAATGTCCCAGAATCCGGAGTAACAAGACCACAGATTGCATTAAAGAGGGTCGTCTTGCCGGCACCATTTGGTCCGATAACGCCAACTACTTCCCTCTCATTCAGCTGCAGATAGACATCATGCAGTGCGCGAAGGCCACCGAAGGAGACTGAGACTCGTTCGGCTTGGAGAAGTGGCGTATTAGTAGACATGAGCTGAATAGATTCTAGGCACACGAGGACCGATTCGTGTGACTATCTCGTAATTAATCGAGTGTGACGCTGCTCCCCAATCATCTGCCGTGTATTCACCATGCGAGCTGTTACCGAAAACAACGACCCAATCCCCCGACTTAGCCTTTGATGCCGCGCCCAGATCAACGACGAATTGATCCATGGAGACACGGCCAATAATCGGAGCTTTCTTTCCTGCACACCACACACCTGCATCATGGGCAACACGTGGAATTCCGTCCGCATAACCCATTGCCACAACACCTAGCTTGGTATCTGCACTCGTGCTCTCTGTTGCGCCATACCCAACTGGAGTATTGGCAGGAACATCTTTAACTAAGTAAAGAGCAGCGCGCAATTGCATTGCTGGTCGAAGTCCGAGCGATTGTGAATTACCCAGCGTCTTCACATCAGGTGATAACCCATACATCGCAATACCCGTGCGGACCATGTCAAATGCTGCAGCATGGTTCTTCAAAGTTGCCGCAGAGTTGGAAAGATGACGAATAACATTGGCAAATCCAAGTTCGTGCACGCGTGCAACCATCGTGTTAAATCGAGCTAATTGATCATCATTTTGCTTCTCACCTGGCTCATCTGCGCGAGCAAAGTGAGAGAAGATTCCCACAATCTCCACATGAGCTAAATGCTCAGCGCCAAGTTCTTCCCATTCGCCAAGGAATCCCCCACGAGACATTCCTGTATCAACTTCAAGGTGAACTTTCGCTTTCTTTGAAGTCGATGCATCAGAGATTTCCTTGAGCGCTGCAAGAGATGCAACAGCGACTTCAATATCAAGCTCTATCGCCTTCTTAAAATCAGAACCAGGCTGAACAAGCCATGCCAGTATCGGTGCATCAATTCCTGCTTCACGCAATGCAATTGCTTCTTCAAGAAGTGCAACACCTAAGTAATCAGCACCTGCAGAGATTGCAGTCTGTGCAACAGGTATGAGTCCATGCCCATAAGCATCAGCCTTCACAACTGCGAGCAGCTTTGTTCCTGCAGCTTTCTTGAGGAGTTCAACATTGTGCTTGATTGCGCTCAGATCAACAATTGCTTCTGCTCTCATCGCTCAAGCACCACCATTGCAGATGCAATTCCTGCATCGTGCGAAAGTGAGAGATGCACCTTCGCGCCATCGATGAGATCTGCAATCTCACCACGAAAGAGAAATTCAGGTTTGCCATTGGGTTGATTGATTACTTCAGCATCATGCCAATGCAATCCATGGCTTGGACTTAAAGCTTTATAGAGCGCCTCTTTTGCAGCAAAGCGTGCAGCAAGTGATTGCGAAGAAAGGGTGCGCTCTGATTCTGTAAAGAGCTTCTCGCGAAGTCCAGGAGTGCGCTCTAAGGATTCGAGGAACCGGGCAATATCCACGACATCGATGCCGATTCCATCAATCATGGGAGTGAGTGTATTAGCCCCTAGTGAAGTTGGCTATCAGATGGAAAGAAGCGATCAATTGCGATGATGAGGACCAAGAGAGCCCCGCCGAGTAGTAGCCCTCCAAATAAATCAAGGAACCAATGAGTATTGCGAAGAAGTGAGACCACACAGACAGTCAGAGCAAGAAGTCCCACAGCTGCACTTGCAAGGCGTCCGTTATATCTATCCACATGCGCATAGCGATAAATCAGATAAGCAACTACGCCCCAGATAAAGATTGCATTGGATGCATGGCCACTGGGATAGGACATTCCGCCTGCATGCAAAATATCAAAACCATCACGGGGCTTTGTGCGACCTAGCCCATATTTAAATGCGCCGACAACAATATTGAGTGAGATAAAAGATAAGAGGCCGAGGTTTATCGGTCTCCATGTTTTAAAGCGCCGCGAAATATAGAGAGCAACAATGAGCAGAGCGATTCCTGAAACTCCGCGCAGACCCAAATCATCAAGACGGCGAACGATAAATCCAGTGATTCCAGTAAATCGTGGGTGTTCGAGCTCGCTCAGTTTCCGGTCAATACGGACCATAAATCCATCGGTAAGAACTTGATAGGTAATAAAGAGGTAACCTGCAAAGAGGCTCGCAGACCACTTGAGGGCGCGACGCATCTGGCGCTGGCGCTGATCGAGAATTGTTGGCATTTTCTATTCTATTTATTCGACGGTGACTGATTTAGCTAAGTTTCGAGGCTGATCGACATCAGTTCCACGAGCAACTGCAATTTCATATGCAAATACTTGTAGAGGAACGGTTGCAAGAACTGGTTGGAATAAAGGTGAAGCAACAGGAATACGAATGATGTGCTCTGCCCCAATAACTTGCGCACCTTCAGGAGCGATCACAACAACGCGAGCACCGCGTGCCTTCACCTCTTGAATATTGCTCAGCATCTTCTCATCGAGGCCATGCTCATCTTTCGGTGGAAGGATTGCAATCACTGCAGTTCCTTCTTCAATCAGAGCAATAGGGCCATGCTTAAGTTCCCCACCTGCAAAGCCCTCAGCATGGATATAGGCAAGCTCTTTCAGCTTGAGCGCTCCTTCCAGTGCAACCGGATATGCAATCCCGCGACCTAAGAAGAGAACGGTGTCGTTCTGTGCAAATTTACGAGTCAGCTCACGAAGTGGCTCAATAGTTTCCAGAATTTGTTCCACCTGTCCTGGTAGCTCAAGCATCTCTGTATAAAGGCTCTTTACCTGTGCATCGGTGAGTGTGCCGCGCACCTGTGCGAGCTTGAGGCCAATGAGATAGATGGCAACAATCTGTGTCAGAAATGCTTTTGTGGAAGCAACAGCTATTTCAGGTCCAGCATGTGTGTAGAGAACAGCATCTGATTCACGAGGAATCGTTGAAGAGTTTGTATTACACACAGCCAGCACACGAGCACCAGCTGCCTTTGCATGGCGCACAGCCATGATGAGATCCATCGTTTCACCAGATTGAGAGATAGCAATAACAAGTGAATCTTTATCAACGATGGGATCGCGATAGCGATATTCAGATGCAATCTCCACATCAACAGGAACTTTGGCCCACTTTTCGATTGCATACTTTGCCACCATGCCAGCGTGATAAGCAGTGCCGCAAGCAATGACTGAGATGCGCTTAATCTTCTTGATTTCATCATCACTCATATGCAATTCATCCAGCTGAATTTGATTGTTATCGCTCAAGCGACCAATCAAAGTATCTGCAATCGCCTTAGGCTGATCGAAGATCTCCTTCAACATAAAGTGCGCAAAGCCGCCCTTCTGCGCAGCTGCTGCATCCCAGGTAATTTCATACTCTTTCAAGGGCAGAGCATTACCTTCAAGATCGCAGATGGCAATGCCATCAGGATTGATAGTGACTACTTCATCTTGGCCAAGTTCAACAGCTCGCTTGGTGTAATCGATAAATGCTGCAACATCGGATGCCAGGAAGTTCTCACCATCGCCTAAACCTGCAACCAATGGTGAATTGCGGCGCACGCCAACAATGGTCTGAGGCGCGTCGGCATGGATTGCAAGGAGAGTAAATGATCCACGCAGGCGCTTTACAGCAGCTCGCATCGCAGCGGTGAGATCGCCCTTATGTTCTTTGCGAAGCTCTGAGAGAAGGTGTGCAACGGACTCAGTATCAGTCTCTGATTCAAAGGTATGTCCGCGCTTTTCAAGTTCTTCCTTAAGTTCTGAGTAATTTTCAATGATGCCGTTGTGAATGACTGCAAGCTTGCCTTCGTTATCAAGGTGTGGATGGGCATTGCGATCTGTGGGGCCACCGTGGGTTGCCCAACGAGTGTGGCCGATTCCTGAGTGAACGGTCGGAAGATTTGCAGGAAGTGCGCCTTCTAGATTGGCAAGCTTTCCTGCACGCTTTTCTACGAAGAGTGAATTACCGGTACCGAGTGCAATACCTGCTGAGTCATAGCCGCGGTATTCAAGTCGACGTAAGCCTTCAACGATGGGCGTAAATGCAGATTGTGGTCCTGTGTAACCCACGATTCCGCACACGAATTAGTTCCCCAGTTCTGCCTTAACGGTTGCAGCAAGTGATGCTGCGATTTCTTGTGCAAGGTTATCACTCGCGGCTTCGACCATGACTCTAATGAGAGGCTCAGTGCCTGAAGCACGAAGTAACACACGACCATCACTGCCCAGAGTTGATTCAGCCTTGGCAACAGCATCTGTAATTGCCGCAGAGGTTGCGAGCTTGTCTTTAGCAACATTGGGGACATTGATAAGAACCTGAGGAAAGTGCTTCATCGTTGCAGCAAGATCTGCCAAAGTCTTCTTGGTGCGAACTACTTCCTGAGCTAATTGAAGAGCTGTCAGGATTCCGTCTCCTGTATTTGCGAACTCGCGCATGATCAGGTGACCTGATTGTTCACCGCCCAATGAGAAATCACCTTCCAGCATCTTCTCTAGAACATAGCGATCACCGACTGCTGTAGTGATGACATCAATGCCAGCTTCTTTCATCGCATGCATAAATCCGAGGTTGCTCATTACTGTGCCAACAATCGTGTTGGATTTCAGAGCGCCACGCTCTTTAAATCCTCGGGCAAGGATCGTCATGATGGCATCGCCATCAATGACCTTTCCTTGAGCATCAACTGCAAGGCAACGATCTGCATCGCCATCATGGGCAATACCAAAGTCAGCACCCTCTTTAACAACGCGAGCCTGCAAATCTTCAAGGTGAGTGGATCCGCACTTGTCATTGATATTCCAGCCATCAGGTGAGTGATGAATGGCAATAACCGTAGCTCCAGCCTTTTCATATGCCTGTGGTCCCACAAAAGATGAAGCGCCATTGGCGCAATCAAGAACGATTTTTAACCCTGCAAGTGGAGTCGAAACAGATGCAAGTAAGTGGTTTACATAGCGATCACTTGCTGTGTCATCAAAGGTAATACGGCCAACATCGCGCCCTGTGGGACGAGTCCATGGCTCCCCCATACGCTTTTCAATCGCTGCTTCAATCGCATCATCGAGCTTTCCGCCACCACGTGAGAACAACTTAATTCCATTATCTGGCATGGGGTTATGTGATGCTGAAATCATGACGCCGAGATCAGCACCTGATTCACCGACAAGATAAGCAATAGCTGGAGTTGGTAGAACACCGACGCGATAGACATCAACACCAGCACTTGCAAGACCTGCAGCTACAGCGGCTTCTAAGAATTCACCTGATGCGCGTGAATCTTGACCAACGATTGCACGTGGGCGCTTGCCCTTGTTGGAAGATGATTCAACAAGAATATGTGCTGCAGCTACTGCAACATCGACAGCTATCTCTGCTGTGAGAGTCTGCCCATTTGCTAAACCACGAATCCCGTCTGTTCCAAAGAGAGCCATAACAACTCCTTTACTGCAGGAACAAACGGGATATCGAGATAAAAAGAATTAACGCTTTGAGTACTGTGAACGCTTACGCGCCTTCTTCAGACCGTACTTCTTACGTTCGATGACGCGAGCATCGCGCTTGAGGAAGCCAGCCTTCTTAAGAGCTGGACGGTTTGCCTCAGTGTCGATCTCGTTCAATGAACGAGCAACGCCTAGACGAAGTGCGCCAGCCTGACCTGAAACTCCACCACCGTTGATGCGTGCAAATACATCGTATGTATTTTCAGCACCTACTGTGCGAAATGGTTCAGAGACGAGCTGCTGGTGAACCTTGTTTGGGAAATATCCTTCGAGAGTCTTGCCATTAACAACCCAACGACCTGTGCCTGGCACGAGACGAACGCGAGCAACTGCTTCCTTGCGGCGACCTGTTCCAGCACCTGGTGCTGTGATTGCCTGGCGGTTAGTTGCAGCTGCTGGAGTTGATGAAGAGTAAGAAGTAGGTGTCTCTGTCTCGTCGATCTCGTTGAAAGTTGTATCTGACATATTTATTTACTTATCCCTTACTTCGCTACTTGAGAAACTTGAGTGAACACATATGGTGTTGGAGCTTGAGCAGCATGTGGGTGCTCTGGACCTGCGTAGACCTTGAGCTTTGATGCAACCTGTGCGCCAAGACGGTTCTTAGGAAGCATTCCCTTGATCGCCTTTTCAACAGCGCGTGTTGGGTGCTTCTCAATCAATTCACCGTAGACAGTCGATGTAAGACCGCCTGGGAAACCTGAGTGGTGGTGTGCAAACTTTGTTGTTGTCTTTGTTCCAGAGAGTGCGATCTTCTCTGCATTGATTACGATGACGAAGTCACCCATATCCATGTGTGGGGCGAATGTCGCCTTGTGCTTACCGCGAAGAAGAACTGCAGCGTGAGTTGCAAGACGACCGAGCACAACATCTTGTGCATCGATGACGTGCCACTTACGGACGACGTCGCCTGCCTTTGGACTATATGTACGCATGCTTTATTACCTTCTTCTTCACTTGAGCTTGGACTTACCAACTAGCGCCTTGCTGGCGCAGGAGAGGAACTTTACCTTTCATGCGGGGGGTGGGTCAAAATGGCCTCAAACCCCCGCCTAGCCGGAAGGGCTAGAAATCAAAGACCGGCTCTGGGGACTCATAGACCTGGCCATCGGCCCCAAAGACCAAGAATCGATTAAATCCGCGAGTAAACCAGCGATCGTGGGTCACAGATAGAACAGTGCCTTCATATTTATCGAGTGCATGTTCCAGTGATTCAGCGCTGGCCAAATCTAAGTTATCTGTTGGTTCATCAAGAAGAAGCAAAGTGGAGCCTGATAGCTCAAGTAACAAGATTTGAAAGCGCGCTTGCTGTCCCCCAGAAAGAGATGTGAACTTCTGCTCTGCCTGTTTATCAATCTCATACTTGCGCAGCACGCTCTTTGCCGGCCCAAGCTGAAGTGAATACGTCTGCCAGAGAATTTCAAGCAGTGACTTTCCTTCAAACTCTGGATGTGAATGAGTCTGTGCAAAGTAACCAATCTCAACGCGCGCTCCCACTTTGAAATTACCTGAGTACTTCACCGTTGAATCCCCTGAAATCATTCGGAAGAAGTGAGATTTTCCTGTGCCATTTTTTCCAAGAACTGCAATGCGATCGCCAAAGAAGACTTCGAAGTTAAATGGCTCTGTCAGGTTTGCAAGAGCAACATTTTCAAAGGTAAGAGCTCGCAGCCCTGTGCGACCACCACGCAAGCCAACTTTCACATCTTGCTCAACCGGCGGAGCCTCCGGTGCACCTGCTTCTTCAAACTTACGAAGACGAGTCTGCATCGCATGATATTTACTCGCCATTGCAGGAGAGTTCGCTGCTTGCACCTGCAGAGTCTTAACCAAATCAATTAACTTCTGATGTGCCTCCTCCCATCGGAGTAGTAACTCAGCAAATCGCTCATTACGTGCTTTTCGTGCTTCATGCCATGTATCAAATTTGGCACCATGCACCCACGCTGAATTCCCAAAGACACCTTGTTCAAGAGCAACAATACGTGTTGCTGTGTTCTGCAATAGTTCGCGATCGTGGCTGACGAAGAGAACAGATTTCTTGGTCTCTCCAATTACTTTTTCAAGCCAGCGCTTCGATGGAACATCAAGATAGTTATCTGGCTCATCAAGAAGCAGCACTTCTTCAGGTCCTTCAAGCAGAGCACGCAGAACTAACTTCTTCTGCTCTCCCCCAGAAAGAGTATTGACCTTGCGATCTGCAACATCATCAAATGTCTTACCGAGCATCTCTGTGCAGCACTTATCCCAAATCACTTCGAAGTCATAGCCACCGCAATCGCCCCAGTCGATAATTGCTTGGGCATATGCCATCTGGCTCTTCTCAGACCCATCTTCATTCATCTCTTTTTCGGTGGCAATAATCTTTGCAGCAGCATCCCGAATACGAGGAGGTGCAACAGAGATAAGGATTTCGCGCACTGTTGTTTCATCGCGCACTGAACCAATGAACTGGCGCATCACACCAAGACCACCAGTGATAGCAACACTTCCTTGATCAGGTGAAATATCACCGCAGATCATGCGCATCAGTGTTGTCTTACCTGATCCATTAGGACCAATCAGTGCAACCTTTGCTCCATCACCAACACGGAATGAGACATCGTTGAGCAATACTCGACCATCAGAGAGAGAGTATTCAACGGCTGAGACATCAATATGTCCCATTAATCGCTGCCATCTCTCTTGGCTACTGTGACACGTGCTCGCTCAAGTAACTGATCATCACTTGGATAATCAACCTGATAGAGGGTTAGACCGCGGGCTGGAAATACCAATGAGTCAGAGACTCGCTCCTTATTTGCAAGCAGTTCTGCCATCCACTGTGGCTCTTTACGTCCATCTGCAACGCAGACAACTGCCCCCACAAGATTGCGCACCATCGAGTAACAGAATGCATCGGCGACGATATCGGCCACCAGCACGCCATCTTCCGTGCGCTTCCATTCATACTTCTCTAAGGTGCGAATAGTTGTTCCACCCTGTCTAAATTTGCAGAAGGCGGCGAAATCATGATGGCCAAGAACAAGCTTGCTCGCCTCATTCATGCGCGCAACTTCCAGTGGGCGATACCAGGATGCAACGTCATAGCGCGAGAGCGGCGGAGTCACATCATTGTTATCGATCAATTTATATACGTAGTGGCGGCGAAGCGCGGAGAACCGAGCATGGAAGCCCTCTGGCGCATCAGTGATATTCATGATGCGCACATCTTCATCCAGAATGCGATTGAGTTTGTAGCGAAAATCAATGTAATTAAGTTCTCCATCGAACATGGCATCAGGGACATCAACATGGATAACTTGGCCTGTGGCATGCACTCCCGCATCTGTGCGGCCAGCAACGATGGATTCAGTATCTACGCGTGAGATGCGTGAGATTGCTTCTTCAACGAGATCTTGAATAGTGCGACGATCTGGTTGCACGCCCCAGCCATAAAAGTTGGTGCCGTCGTATGCAATATCTATGCGTAAACGACGAAACCCACTCTCGGCAAAGAGAGTGGGTTTGGCCATAAGAATTACGCTAGTTGAACGTACTGATTACTTCTCTGTTACGAGTTCGATCACTGCCATAGGAGCGTTATCGCCCTTACGTGGACCGATCTTTGTAATACGTGTGTATCCACCTTCGCGGTTAGCGAAAGTTGGAGCGATTACTGTAAAGAGGTTGTGAACAACGCTCTTATTAGCAATACGTGCCATCACTTGGCGACGAGCTGGAAGGTCACCCTTCTTACCGAATGTGATCAACTTTTCAGCAAGTGGACGAAGTCGCTTCGCCTTTGCCTCTGTAGTTGTGATCTTTCCGTGCTCGAACAACTGCTCAGCAAGAGTACGAAGAATCAAGCGCTCGTGTGATGGGCCTGAACCCAGACGAGGACCTTTAGTTGGCTTTGGCATTGTCTTCTCCCTTATGCCTGATCTGCGTCAGCGAAGTCTTCATCTGACACGTTGTAGTTCTGGTGTTGTGATGGATCGAAACCTGCTGGGCTGTCCTTAAGAGACATTCCCATTGATACAAGCTTCGCTTTGATCTCGTCGATTGACTTTGATCCAAAGTTACGGATGTCGAGTAGGTCAGCCTCTGAACGGTTGACGAGCTCTCCCACTGTGTGAATGCCTTCGCGCTTCAAGCAGTTATATGAACGAACTGTGAGATCGAGATCTTCGATTGGAAGAGCAAGATCTGCAGCAAGGGCTGCATCCATAACAGATGGCCCCATCTCGATACCTTCAGCATCAAGATTGAGTTCGCGTGCAAGACCGAAGAGTTCAACAAGTGTCTTACCAGCTGATGCAACTGCATCGCGTGGCTTCATTGATGGCTTTGTCTCGACATCAACAACAAGACGATCGAAGTCTGTGCGCTGTTCAACGCGAGTTGCTTCAACCTTGTATGTAACCTTCAAAACTGGTGAATAGATTGAGTCAACAGGAATGCGACCAATCTCTGCTCCAGCTTGCTTGTTCTGAACTGCAGTCACGTAACCGCGACCGCGCTCAACTGTAAGTTCGATTTCTAGGTTTGCCTTGCCATTGAGTGTTGCGATGTGGAGTTCAGGATTGTGAACTTCTACGCCACTTGGAACAGCAATATCAGCACCTGTAACAGCGCCTGCACCTGACTTGCGGATGTAGATAACTGAAGGTTCATCGTTATCACTTGAAAGAACGAGGTTCTTAATGTTCAAGACGATATCTGTGAGGTCTTCCTTTACACCTTCAAGTGTTGTGAACTCGTGGAGAGCTCCAGCAACGCGAATGCTTGTCACTGCTGCACCTGGAATAGATGAAAGCAGAGTACGGCGCATTGAGTTGCCGAGTGTGTAGCCGAAACCTGGCTCAAGCGGTTCAATGATGAATCGTGAGCGGTTCTCGGAAATTACTTCTTCGCTAAGCGTTGGGCGTTGTGCAATTAGCACTGGTGCTCCTCTTTCTTCTCGCGGAAATCCACTATTTGATTTCCTCTAGGGGGTAGAAAAAATTACTTGCTGTAGAGCTCAACGATGAGCTGTTCTTGAACCTGTGTATCGATGATTGATCGAGCAGGTACGCCGTGGATGATGATGCGCATCTGAGCTGCAACAACTTCCATCCACGCTGGAACAGACTTCTCACCGAACTCTGCGCTTGCGACGATAAATGGTGTGAGGTCGTGTGACTTTGGAAGAACATCAATGATGTCCATTGGAGTCACGCGGAATGAAGGAATGTTTACCTTCTTACCATTTACAAGGAAGTGACCGTGGCGAACCATCTGGCGCGCCATGTCACGTGACTTTGCAAATCCTGCACGGAATACAACGTTATCGAGACGTGTCTCAAGGATGACGAGAAGGTTTTCACCAGTCTTGCCCTGCTTGCGGTTTGCCTCTTCGTAGTAACCACGGAACTGCTTTTCGAGAACACCGTAGATACGTGCGCACTTCTGCTTCTCACGCATCTGCAATAGGTATTCAGATTCCTTTGAACGGCCGCGGCCGTGC